>NZ_JBLRVZ010000029.1:0-249005 GCF_048159505.1 Streptomyces sp. T028 | reverse complement strand
GCTACTACCACAGCGAACTCTTCCGCCGGAAGATCAACACCCAGCTCAACCGGCAGGAGTCCCGCCACGAACTCGCCCGCCGCATCTTCTACGGGCAGAAGGGCGAACTGCGGCAGAAGTACAAAGAGGGGCAGGAAGATCAGCTGTCGGCACTGGGACTCGTCCTGAATGCCTGCGTTCTGTGGAATTCGGTGTATACCCAGGAAGCCGTCAGCCAGCTCCGCGCCGAGGGCTATCACGTCTCCGACGCTGACCTCGCCCGGATCTCCCCGCTCGGCCACGACCACATCCGCATGATCGGCCGCTACCACTTCCGGCTTTCACCCGAACTCGCCGCCGGCAAGCTCCGCCCCCTGCGCGCCACGCGGGAGACCGTCCTCAGCTGACCGGCGGGCCGCCGGCCGGCCTGCCGCTCGCGAGCAGCCGCCGTACCTGCTCATGCGAGACCCCGCAGAACGTACCGATCCGCCGCAGCCCCCACCCCTCATCAGCGGCGGACGCCATCGCCTCTCCCCGGGCCTCGTCCAGCGCGCCCACCAGCGCGCTCCGCAACTCCTCCAGCAGCCGCATCCGCAACGCCGGGGCCAGCCCGTCCAACTCCTGGCAGAACCGCTCCACATCGGAGCGCAGGAACCCCACCCGCGGGTCACTCATCTCATCCACGCGGCACAGCGAACAGCCAGCTCAGCCCGGGTGTCAAATCATGTGACACCAAACTGCACTCTCTGCTCGGTTCCTACTCGACCCCCTACGTGAGCATCCCCGGGGCTTGCCACCTGCGCTCCTCCCTGGCAGGGGAACAGGTCGGGCGCCCTGCCACCTGCCGGGGGCCGACCGGCCCCCGGGAAGGGGACCGACAGCACCTGCCCCTTCGTCGGCGGCGGTCGGAGGCTGGAAGACGTATCCAGCCCGCATCCCGACGGAGGAGAACCGGCGTCATGGTCCGTTACGTGTACGACTTCGCAGAGGGCGGTCGTGACCTGGCCGACCTGCTCGGTGGCAAGGGGGCCAACCTGGCCGAGATGACCCGGCTGGGCCTGCCGGTCCCGCCGGGCTTCACGGTGACCACGGATGCCTGCCGGGCCTTCCTCACCACCGGCACCGAGCCGGCCGGTCTGGTCCGGGAGATCTCCGACCACCTGACGGCTCTGGAGGAGGCGGCGGGACGACGGCTGGGGCAGCCCGACGATCCGCTGCTGCTGTCCGTGCGCTCCGGAGCGCGGTTCTCCATGCCCGGCATGATGGAGACGATCCTCGACATCGGCCTCACCGACGAGTCCGTCCTCGGTCTGGCGAAGGTCTCCGGGAACGAACGCTTCGCCTGGGACTCCTACCGTCGACTCGTACAGATGTTCGGCAGCACGGTCATGGGTGTCGACGGCTCCCTCTTCGAGGGCGCCCTGGACGACCTGAAGCGGGCCCGGGGCGCGGCGAGCGACCTGGATCTGACGGCGGCGGACCTGACCGGGCTCGTCGAGACGTACCAGGACCTCGTCCTGCGGGAGACCGGTGAGTACTTCCCGCAGTCACCGGCCGAGCAGCTGCGCCGGGCGGTCCTCGCCGTCTTCGAGTCCTGGAACGGCGAGCGCGCCCGCATCTACCGCCGCCGCGAGCACATCGCGGACGACCTGGGCACCGCGGTGAACGTGCAGACGATGGTCTTCGGCAACCTCGGCGCGGACTCCGGCAGCGGAGTCGCCTTCACCCGGGACCCGGCCACGGGTCGGCCCGGCCTGTACGGCGACTACCTGGCGAACGCACAGGGCGAGGACGTCGTCGCGGGCATCCGCAACACCGTCCCGCTGACCGCGCTGGAGGAGCTGGACCCGACGTCGTACGCCGAACTCCGCCGCCACATGGGGGTGTTGGAGTCCCACTACCGGGATCTGTGCGACATCGAGTTCACGATCGAGCGCGGCCGGCTGTGGATGCTGCAGACCCGGGTCGGCAAGCGCACCGCCGAGGCCGCGTTCGCCATCGCCGCGGAGCTGGCCGACGAGGGCCTGATCACCCCGGACGAGAGTCTGGCCCGTGTCGGCGGGGAGGGTCTCGCCCGGCTGATGTTCCCCCGGTTCGACACCTCGACCGTCGGTGAGCCGCTCGCACACGGTCTGCCGGCCTCGCCGGGCGCGGCCGTGGGCGCCGCGGTGTTCGACTCCGCCGAGGCGGTCCGCCGGGCCGCGGCCGGGGAGAAGGTCGTCCTCGTGCGTCAGGAGACCACCCCGGACGATCTGCCGGGCATGATCGCCGCGCAGGCGGTGCTGACCAGCCGTGGCGGCAAGACCAGCCACGCGGCCGTGGTCGCCCGCGGCATGGGCACGGTGTGCGTGTGCGGCGCCGAGGAGATCGCCGTGGACACCCAGGCGCGCCGGTTCACCGTCCGGGACACCGTCGTCGAGGAGGGCGCGGTCATCTCTGTCGACGGTTCCGAGGGCGCCGTGTACCTGGGTGCCGCTCCGCTGGTCGACTCCGCGGTGATGCGGTACTTCGAGACGGGCGACAAGTCCGGCGCCCTGGTCGAGGCTGTGGCCCGTGCCATGGAACAGGCCGACGGCGTACGGCGGCTCCAGGTGCGGGCGAACGCCGACACCCCCGAGGACGCGGCCCGCGCCCGGCGGTTCGGCGCGCAGGGCGTCGGTCTGTGCCGCACCGAGCACATGTTCCTCGGCGAGCGCCGCAAGCTGGTCGAGGCGATGATCCTGGCCAGTGACGACAGCGAGCGTGAGAAGGCGCTGGGGGCGCTGCTGCCGCTGCAGCGGCAGGACTTCACCGGCATCCTGGAGGCGATGGACGGTCTGCCGGTCACCATCCGGCTGATCGACCCGCCCCTGCACGAGTTCCTGCCCGACCGCACCGGCCTCGCCGTGCGCATCGCCGAGGCCGAGGCCCGGGGCGAGCGGCCCGACCCGCACGACGCCGAACTGCTCGACGCGGTGAACCGTATGCACGAGGAGAACCCGATGCTCGGGCTGCGCGGTGTGCGGCTGGGCCTGGTCGTGCCGGGACTGGTCGCCATGCAGGTGCGCGCGATCGCCGAGGCGGTCGTGGCCCGCACACGGGCCGGGGGCTCCCCCGAGGCGGAGATCATGGTGCCGCTGGTGGGCGCCGTGGAGGAGCTGCGGATCGAGCGGGCCGAGGTGGAGCGTGTCCTGGCCGAGGTCTCCGAGGAGTCCGGCGTCCCGGTGCGCTGCCCCGTCGGCACCATGATCGAGCTGCCCCGGGCGGCGCTCACGGCCGGCCGGATCGCCGAGGAGGCGGAGTTCTTCTCCTTCGGCACCAACGACCTCACCCAGACCACCTGGGGCTTCTCCCGGGACGACGTCGAGGCGGCGTTCTTCTCCGCCTACCTCGACAAGGGCATCTTCGCCACCTCGCCGTTCGAGACCCTCGACCGCGACGGCGTGGGCCGGCTGGTCCGCCTCGCGGTGGACGAGGGCCGCGCCACGCGCCCCGACCTGAAGATCGGCGTCTGCGGCGAACACGGCGGGGACCCCGAATCCGTCCACTTCTTCCACACGGCCGGACTGGACTACGTCTCCTGCTCGCCGTTCCGGGTCCCCGTCGCGCGCCTGGAGGCCGGACGGGCCGCGCTCCCCGAGACCGGGACGAGCGACAGCAGATGACAAGGAGGTGGGTCGCATGGCCCGCATCGTCGGTGAGGTGATGACCCGTGAGGTCGTCCAGGCCCACCGGGAGACGCCCTTCAAGGACGTCGTACGGCTGCTGGACCGGCACCGGATCAGCGGGCTGCCCGTCGTGGACGACGACGACAAGGTCGTCGGAGTGATCTCCGGGACCGATCTGATCCGCCGTCAGGCGTCCCGGTCCCCGGTCGGCCGCGCCGTCACGGCACGGCAGTTGATGTCGACCCCGGCGATCACCGTGCATCCGGAGCAGCGGATCGCGGACGCCGCGCGCGTGATGGAACGGCACGGCGTCGAGCGGCTGCCCGTGGTGGACGAGGAGGACCGGCTGATCGGCATCGCCACCCGGCGCGACCTGCTGCGGGTCTTCCTGCGGACCGACGACGAGATCCGCCGTGAGGTCCACGACGACGTGCTGCCCCGCGCCCTGGGCCGGCCGGCCCACGGGGTGGGCGTCTCGGTGCGGGACGGCGTGGTCACGCTGCACGGGTCCCTGGAGCCCGACGCGGATCTTCCGCTCGTGATCCGGCTGACGTACCGGGTCGACGGCGTGGTCGGCGTCGTCAACAGGTTGACGCTGCAGGGCACTTCGGGGCCGGTCGGCCCGCTGAAGGGACCAACGGGACCTGCTGTGGGACATCGCTGACGGGAGATCCTGCTGGTGGAAGCGGTACCGCCCCGTCCCGCGGTACCGCTCCCTTCCCCTCGCCGCCGTCCGCGCGGCGCCCTTCGACGACGGAGGCCCACCCCATGACCCGCCACGACGACCGCACCGCGACCACCGACTCCGCCGGCGCGCCGTCCGACATCGCCGTCGCGGTGGACCGCCTGGTGACGAACGGCCTCAAGGCGCTCACCGACTACGAGGCGCTCGACCAGGAACAGGTCGACCACATCGTGAAGAAGGCCTCGGTCGCCGCCCTGGACCAGCACACCGCGCTGGCCCTGCTCGCGGTGGAGGAGACCGGCCGCGGCGTCTTCGAGGACAAGGCCGCCAAGAACATGTTCGCCTGCGAGTACGTCACGCACAGCATGGGCCCGATGAAGACCGTCGGCGTCATCGCCCGCGACGACATCGACGACATGACCGAGGTGGCCGAACCGGTCGGGGTGGTGTGCGCGGTCACCCCCGTCACCAACCCCACGTCCACCACGGTCTTCAAGGCCCTGATGGCGCTGAAGACCCGCAACCCGATCGTTTTCGCCTTCCACCCGTCCGCCCAGCGGTGCAGCGCGCAGGCCGCCCGCATCGTGCGGGACGCGGCCGTCGCCGCGGGCGCCCCCGAGCACTGCGTGCAGTGGATCGAGACGCCGTCGGTGGAGGCCACTGGCACCCTGATGCGCCACCCCGGCGTCTCGCTCATCCTCGCCACGGGCGGCAACGCCATGGTCAAGGCCGCGTACTCGGCCGGCAAGCCCGCCCTGGGCGTGGGCGCGGGCAACGTCCCCGCGTATGTGCACCGCGGTGCGAAGCTGAGCCGGGCCGTCAACGACCTCGTGCTGTCCAAGTCGTTCGACAACGGCATGATCTGCGCCTCCGAGCAGGCCGTCATCCTCGACGACGAGATCTACGACGACGCGCTCGCGGAGTTCCGCACGCTCCACGCGTATCTGGCGACCGCGGAGGAGAAGACGAAGCTGGAGACGTTCCTGTTCCCGGTGGGCGCCGCGGGCGCGGGCTGCGAGCCCAAGGTCAACGCGGCCGCCGTGGGGCAGAGTCCCGAGTGGATCGCGGAGCGGGCGGGCTTCCGGGTGCCGGCCGGGACCTCGCTCATCCTGGTCGAGACGGACCGGGTCGGCCCGGACGAGCCGCTGACCCGAGAGAAGCTGTGCCCGGTGCTCGCGGTGCTGCGCGCCCGCTCGGCGGAGCAGGGCTTCGACCTGGCCGCCGACATGGTCGCCTTCCACGGGCAGGGCCACAGCGCCGTGATCCACACCGAGGATCCCGCGCTGGCGGAGGCGTACGGGAAGCGGATGAAGACCGTACGGATCATCGTCAACGCCCCGTCCTCGCAGGGCGCCATCGGCGGCATCTACAACAGCCTGCTGCCGTCGCTGACGCTGGGCTGCGGCTCCTGGGGCAGCACGTCGGTGTCCAACAACGTCTCCGCCGCCCAACTCCTGAACGTCAAGAGGGTCTCGGTGCGCCGCAACAACCTGCAGTGGTTCAAGGTCCCGCCGAAGATCTACTTCGAGCCGCAGTCCATCCGCTACCTCGCCTCGATGCCGGACGTCCACCGCGTCACGATCGTCACCGACGCGACGATGACCCGCCTCGGCCTCGTCGACCGGGTCGAGCGCGTGCTGCGCCGGCGCCGGGAGCCGGTCACCGTCCAGGTCATCGACAACGTCGAACCCGAGCCCAGCATCGACTCCGTACGACGCGGCGCCCGCCTCATGGGCGACTTCCGCCCGGACACGATCATCGCGCTGGGCGGCGGCTCCCCGATGGACGCGGCCAAGGTGATGTGGCTGCTGTACGAGCAGCAGGCCGAGGGCAAGGACGTGGACTTCGCCGACATGCGGCACAAGTTCTCCGACATCCGCAAGCGCGCCTTCCGCTTCCCGGTCCTCGGCAAGCTGGCCCGGCTCGTGTGCGTCCCCACCACCTCGGGCACCGGCGCCGAGGTCACCCCGTTCGCGGTCATCTCCGATCCCGCCACCGGCAAGAAGTACCCGCTGGCCGACTACGCGCTCACCCCCAGCGTGGCGATCGTCGACCCGCTGCTCACCACCGAGCTGCCCCGCGCGCTGGCCGCCGACAGCGGCTTCGATGCCCTCACCCACGCCGTCGAGGCCTATGTGTCGGTGTACGCCAACGACTTCACCGACGGCCTCGCCCTGCACGCGATCCGGATGATCTTCGACCACATCGAGGCGGCCGTGAACGACCGCGCGGGCAGCCCCGAGGCGCGGGAGAAGATGCACAACGCCGGCACCCTCGCGGGCATGGCCTTCGGCAACGCCTTCCTCGGCATCGTCCACGCCATGTCCCACACCCTCGGCGCCACCTTCCACATCGCGCACGGCCGCACCAACGCCGTCCTGCTGCCGCACGTCATCCGCTACAACGGCACCGTCCCGACGAAGCTCACCGGCTGGCCCAAGTACGAGAACTACCGCGCCCCCGAACGCTTCCAGGACATCTCCCGCACGCTCGGCCTGCCGGCCGCCACCCCGGCCGAGGGCGTCGAGTCCCTCGCGGCGGCGGTGGAGCGGCTGCGCGACGCCGTCGGCATCGAGCCGACGTTCCAGGCGCTCGGCGTCGACGAGCGCGCCTTCCTCGACGCCTTGCCCCGGCAGGCGCTCAACGCCTTCGAGGACCAGTGCGCGCCGGCCAACCCGCGGATGCCGATGCTCGACGACATGCGCGAGCTCATGCGCGCCGCCTACTACGGCTCCGACCCGCGCCCGGGCGACACCGCTCCGTCCGTCTGACCGAGCCCGCCCGTACGCCCCCTTCCACGCTCAGGCCTCCCGCTTCGACGCTCAGGCCTCCCGAGAAAGGTTTTCCATGACCACCGACCGCACCCAGCAGACTCCCCCGGTCCGGCTGCGCTCCGAAGGCGCCGTGGACGAGGCGACCCTGGGGTACGCCCGTACGAAGATCGACGCCGTCGTCGGCAGGCCCGGACTGCCCGCCGTCACCGGTGAGGTCCGCATCGTCCGGGCGTCCGCCCATCACGCCGGCCGCCCCTGGTCGGCCACGGCGGATCTGCGCATCGCCGGCCGGCAGGTGGTCGTCCTCGCCGAGGAGGCCACCGGCACGGAGGTCGTCGACCGGCTCCAGGACCGGCTGCGCCGTCAGACCGAGAAGGCCGCGCAGGCCTGGGACCACGGGCACCGGACGGCGGCACCGCCGTGGCGCGGCGGAAGCGGGCCGTCGCGACCCGCGGCGGCGTCCGACAGCGCGGCACAGGGCTGAGGAGCAGCGATGGCGAAGGCATACCTGGTGGGAAGCGGAATCGCGGCGCTGGCCGCGGCCACCTTCCTGATCCGCGACGGCGGCTTCGAGGGGTCCGACATCCACCTCTTCGAGGAACAGCGGAGCCTCGGCGGCAGCCTGGACGCCGACGGCACGCCGGAGACCGGCTACACCATGCGCGGCGGGCGGATGTTCGAGGCCGAGTTCCGCTGCACGTACGACCTGCTGTCCGGCATCCCCACCCTCGACGACCCCGCCGTCACCGTGACCGAGGAGATCCTCGCCGGGCACGAGGACTTCGCCTGGGACGACGTCGCGAGGCTCGTCGACGGGGACGGCAAGATCGTCGACACCACGTCGATGGGGTTCTCCGAGCGCGACCGGCTGGAGCTGGTCCGCTGTCTGGCGACACCCGAGGGGCACCTGGACGACAAGCGGATCACCGACTGCTTCGGCGAACACTTCTTCACCACGAACTTCTGGTTCATGTGGTGCACCACGTTCGCCTTCCAGCCCTGGCACAGCGCGATCGAGTTCCGCCGCTATCTGAGGCGGTTCATCCATCTCTTCCCCGAGTTCGCGTCCATGTCGGGCATCCACCGGACCCGCCACAACCAGCATGACTCGATCGTGCTGCCGTTGGCCGCGTGGCTGCGCGAGCGCGGCGTCACCGTCCACACGGGCTGCCGGGTCACCGACCTCGGGTTCACTCCCGGTATCCACAGCGGCACGGTCGACGCCCTTCACCTGACCCGCGACGGCCACGACGAGACGATCCCGGTCGCGCCCGAGGACCTGGTCCTCGTCACCAACGGCTCGATGACCGACGCGTCCAGCCTCGGCTCGCACACCTCCGCGCCCCCGCCCGCCCCGCAGCGCTCGGACGCCTGGCTGCTGTGGCACCGGCTGGCCCGGGGACGCGAGAACTTCGGGAACCCGGCCGTCTTCGACAAGCGGGTCAAGGAGTCGCGCTGGGAGTCGTTCACGGTCACCACCAAGGACCCCGTCTTCCTGGATGCGCTCGAGGAGTTCAGCGGCCGTCCGGCCGGCAAGGGCGGGCTGATGACGTTCACCGACTCCAACTGGCTGCTGACCGTCGTCGCCCACCGTCAGCCCGTCTACCGCAACCAGCCCGAGGGCGTCTCCGTCTGGTGGGGTTACGGCCTGTTCCCCGACCGCGCCGGCAACCACACCTCCAAGGCGATGACCGAGTGCACCGGCCGGGAGATCCTCGAAGAGGTCCTGCACCACCTCCCGTTCGACGAGCGGACGGCGGCACGAATCCTGGAGAGCTCCACGGTCGTGCCCTGTGTGATGCCGTACATCACCAGCCAGTTCCTGGCGCGGCGCCGCGGCGACCGGCCCCGGGTGGTGCCGGAGGGGTCGGTCAACCTCGCCTTCATCGGGCAGTTCGCCGAGGTGCCCGACGACGTCGTCTTCACCGTCGAGTACTCGGTGCGCACCGCCTGGACGGCGGTGGCCGGGCTCCTGAAGCTGGACAGGCAGCCTCCGGACGTCTACAAGGGCCACCACGACCCCCATGTCCTGGCGGCGGCCCTGGAGACCATGCATCGTCGCTGAGCGCTTGGCTGGGCCGACGTATTACCTGCGGGTCCGTTGTGGCTGGTCGCGCAGTTCCCCGCGCCCCTATGGGGCGCGGCCGCACCACGCACATCGGCCCGTGGCCGTTATGCCTGGGGCACGACGGCCACGGGGCAGTGGGCGTGGTGCAGGAGTGTGTGGGTGAGCGGGCCCGGGCGTGGGCCGAGCGCGCCGGTACGGCGGTGGGCGCCGACGACGACCACGGCGGCCTCCCGGGTCGCTGCCAGCAGTTCGTCCGCGGGAGCGGCGCGCACCGTGTCGGTCTCCACGGCGACGTCGGGATGCAGGTCCCTCAGCCGGCTGAGCACGTAGCAGTGGCGCCAGGAGTGCAGGACCCGGAGCTTCGCCCCGCGCCGTTCGGCTTCCTGGAAGGCGTACAGCGCCGCCCGCGCGTCCGTGTCGTCCACCGGACCGAGCAGCACCTCCCGCCCGTCGTCGCGACGGTGGTCCCCGCGCACGACCAGGAGGGGTCCTTGCGCGAGCGCGGCCAGCCTCGTGCTCACCGATCCGAAGGCCGAGCCGGTCAACACGCCCAGACCACGTGTTCCGACCACGGTGAGGACCGCGTCCGCGCTCTCCCGGGCCAGCGCGCGCACCGCGCCGCCCTCCACCGCGACGGTCTCCACGAGCAGCCCCGGACAGCGCGCACGCGTGCGCGACACGGCGGAGTCCAGGATCGGCGCGGCCTCGTCGCGGTCGGACACCGCGTACAGCACACGCAGCGCGCCGCCGTGCCGTACCGCCTCCGCCGCGGCCCGGTCCAGCGCCCGCACGGAGACCAGGGAGCCGTCCACTCCGACGACTATGTGACACGAGGTCATGACCGTACCCGTCCTTCCTACGAGTGGCTGTCCTGCCTTCACGACCGATGCTCCTCGTGCGCCAACACCCCGGACAGCAGCCGGGAGCCCCCGCGCAAACGCCGAACGGCCCCTGCTTCAGGGGCCGTTCGGTCCATTCCGGGACGGGGGTTACGGGAGGTGCAGGCCGTACAGGGTGCGTCCGGCGAGGAGTTCGCGCCCGGTGACGAGCTCCGGGTCGATGCGCAGGAAGACCTCCTTCGGAGAGGGCACCCACGACCGCGGCCCGGTCCGCAGCAGCCGTTCGTGCTCGGCGGGGTCGGTCACCAGGGTGGCCGGTCCGGTGATCACGACACTCCAGCCGGAGTGGGTGTCCGCGTCGACGTCGTCGGCTTCGAAGGCGACCACCGCGCCGGCGGCCGCGCTCACGATTTCCGAGGTGACCGAGGTCCGGATCAGCACGGCGCCGTCGTGGTCCAGGCGGAAGTTCACCGGCAGGACGGCGGGCAGCGCCCGCCGCGTGTACACGATGCGCCCCACGGGCACCCCGGCCATCAGGCTCAGGCACTCCTGCCGGTCGAGCTCGCGGAATCCGTCGTTGGCGTACATGTGCCTTCCCGTTTCTCCCCTGAACGTTGTGGTCCCGCGGTGGCTCAGGCCGCCGGAACGGCGACCTCGTCGTGCGGCTGTCCGCCGAGCACCACCTTGAGGGCGCCGGTGTCGCCGGCCCGGGAGAAGACGTCGTACGCCTCCTCCATGTGCTCCAGCGGGAAGGTGTGGGTGACCAGCTGCGCGGTGGGCAGCCGGCCGGCGGCGGCCATGCGCAGCAGGGTGGGGGTGGAGTGGGTGTCCACCAGACCGGTGGTGATGGTCACGTTCTTGATCCACAGGTCTTCCAGGTGCAGGATGGCGGGCCGGCCGTGGACGCCGATGTTGGCCACGTGGCCGCCGGGCCGCACCATGCGTGTGCACATCTCGAAGCTCTCCGGCACCCCGACCGCCTCGATGACCACGTCCGCGCCGAGCCCGTCGGTGAGGTCGCCGATCAGCTGTTCCGGGTCCTCGCCCGCGTCGGCCACGGCGTCGGCGCCCAGCCGTCGGGCGGCCTGGAGCCGGGACGCGGCAAGGTCGACGGCGACGATCCGCTCCGGGGAGAACAGGCGTGCCGTGGCGATCGCCGCGAGGCCGATGGGCCCGGCGCCGACGACGGCGACCGTGTCGCCCGGGCGTACGCGCCCGTTGAGGACGCCGACCTCGTACGCCGTCGGGAAGATGTCGGCGAGCAGGACGGCGTCCTTGCTCTCCACGGCTCCGGGCAGCGCGTGCACGGACAGGTCGGCGTAGGGGACGCGGACGTACTCGGCCTGGGTGCCGTCGACGAGGTGGCCGAGGATCCAGCCTCCGCCGCCCCGGCACTGGCCGTACATGCCCTCCCGGCAGAAGCGGCAGCGGCCGCAGGTGCTGATGCAGGACACCAGCACCCGGTCGCCGGGACGCACGGTCCGCACGTCGCTGCCGACCTCCATGATCTCGCCGACGGCCTCGTGGCCCAGGACCGTGCCCGGGCGCACCTCGGGGACGTCGCCCTTGAGGATGTGCAGATCCGTGCCGCAGATGGTGACGGCCTCGACCCGCACGATCGCGTCGGTGGGTTCCTTGACGGCCGGGTCCGGGACGTCCTCCCAGGCGGACTGCCCGGGGCCGTGGAAGACGAAGCCCTTCATGATCCCTCACCCTCCTGTGGTCGCGTGGTGAGCTTGCTGCGTACTTCCAGCTTGTCCGGTCATGGGCTGATCCGCTTGGGCCGTACGGCCTCCCTCGCCCGTGCGGAGGGTCCTCACCCGACCTGGTGCGCGGCGGGGGGTCGCGGCGCCCTCGGGCCCGTATCCGAGGCGGATGAGCAGCTGTGGATGCGCGGTGTCCCCGGGGGCGGTGGCCAGGGCGTCGCGCAGGTCGTCCCATTCGACGGCCTGGTGCATCACGGAGGCGCGCAGACCGTGGGCCGTCGCCGCGAGCCACACGTGTTCGAGGGCCTGTCCGGCGTGCAGCCAGTCGACCCGGCGGTCGTGGCGGGTGGTCAGCAGGGCGATGACCGGTACCGCCTCGAAGGGCCGCGCCGGCAGGCGTTCCGTGTGCCGTTGGGCGGTGAAGTCGCGCAGCGGGAGCCTCTCCCGGGCGTCCTGGGGCCCCAGCGCCGATCGCGGCAGACCCGTGGCGGGCGCCGGTTCCAGGTCCCGGTGCACCCAGCGCCGGCCCTCGGCCGCACGGTCGGCATCGAAGCGGTTGCGCCGTTCGGCCTCGGCGGTCAGCCGCAGCAGACGCAGCGTGTCCGTCCCCTCGGCGAAGCACAGCGACGCGCCTTCCGTACGGGCCGCCGCGCCGAGCTCCGCACGCACCGCCTCGGGGACCGGTCGGCCGACGAAGGGGAAACGGCTGCTGTGCCTGCGCCAGATCGCCTCGTAGAGATCCGCGCCGCGCTCGTCCGTGGCCCGGGCGGTGAGCCCCGTGGGCCGGACGGTGGCGAGCAGGCCGGGGTCGCCGGGGCTGGGCAGCAGACGGGTGACAGGGGACCAGCCGAAGTGGGTCAGGGCGACCCGGAGGTTGAACACGCACGCTCCTACGGAGAGGAGGAGGGCCCGGCCTGTGGGGTCCAGGTGCGGCAGGCCCGTTCCCGGTGCGGCGCGTACTTCGAACGTCACCGTCTCCGGATCCAGCCCGAAGTGCCACGGCTGGGTGTTGTGGATCGAGGGCGCGGCCACCGCGGCGGAAACGCACGTCTCCAGAAGCGCGGCGCCGAACGTGGTGCTCTCCATGATGCCCTCCTCGCTCGTGGGCGTCGGACGGCTGTCCTGTCCTACGATCATGAACCCGCCGTCTCCCCCGCGGGAGGGGGCGAAGGTCCTGGGCGAGGCACCGGGCGGGTCGCTCGGCGGCATGGGCTGAACGGCCCTGCCCGACCGCGGAGTCGGTCCCGAGCGGCCCGGCCGCGACCCCTGGTCGGCCCATGCCGCCGCACGGCCTCCGCTGTCACTTTCGGAAGAGTCACCACGACGAAGTGTCACCACGACGAAGTGTCACCACGACGACGAGGGAGGTGCGGCCCGATGCCCCGTGGCATGTACGTGAAGGGACGGTTGTGGCGGTGGCGCGACAACCCGCTGCGACGACGCGACGACATCATCGAAGCCTGGCTCGTGCTGGCCGTGTGGACGGTCTGCGCCGTGGGCGGCACCGTCGCCGGGGTGGTGACCGCCCAGGCCGCGGACGAGGTGTTCGCGCGGCAGCGCGCCGACCGGCAGTCCGTCCGCGCCGTGGTCCTGGACGACGTCCCGCTGACCGCCATCGCGACGGACGGCGCCTCCGACCGTCTGACGACGATGGTGCGCTGGACGGCGACCGACGGCTCGACCCGTACCGGACGGACCCTGGTGGACGCCGGCCTCAAGGCCGGATCAGGGGTGACGGTCTGGCAGGACGGCCGAGGCCGTCTCACCGCCGCGCCCCCGACTCCTGCGGAGGCGGCGATCGAGTCGGGCGTTCTGGGTACCGCGGCCGCGACCGCCCTCGCCGGTCTCGTGTTCGGTGCCGGAACGGTCACCCGGTGGCGGCTCGACCGGCGCCGTGTCGACGCGTGGGGCCGCGAGTGGGATCGGGTGGGACCGCGATGGAGCCACAGGACCGGCTGACCGCAGAACGGAATCCGGGCTCCAGGCCGAAGGACGGCCTGGAGCCCCGCCGTGTGTCGGGTCGACCGGAGTGCCGCTGTCCCACTGCGGGCGAAGCCTGCGGACGAACCGCCGCGCGTCCTTGTGCCGGCGCGATCCTCATCGTGGCCGGGCTCGCTTCACAGTCGGCGCAACCAGTCTTCTGTCACGCCGTGGGGTGCGTGCTCCCCGGTGCGCAGGTCCTTGTCGTCCAGCCGGTAGGTGAGGTTGCCGACCACGTCGACCACACCGTCGATCCGGCGGGTCATGGACACCGCGATCTCCGTCTCGCTCTTTCGTTCCATGTGTCCGGTGAGGGTGACCACGCCCTCGGTCACGGAGACCTCGACGCTGCTCGGCGGCAGCCACAGCGTGCGCACCAGGACCTCGTCGACCACCTCGCGCCGGATCACCTCGTCGGGCCGCAGGAAGACCTGGAGGAGGTCGCGGCGGGTGACGATCCCGACGAGCCGGTCCTCCTCGTCGAGGACGGGGAGCCGTTCGACGCGCTTCTGAGCCATGGTGCGGGCGGCCTGGACGATGGTGTCGTCGGCGTACACGGTGACGGGCGGTGCCGTCATCAGCCGGCCGGCGGTACGGGCCCTGCCCTTGGCCGCCTGGCGCTTGGCACCCGGTGTCAGGTCGGCGAGCCTCGTGCGGTGCTTCGGCTCGTACGGATCCGGTGTGGTCGCCTGGTGCATCATCAGGTCCGTCTCGGACAGGACGCCGATGACCTTGCCGTCCTCGTCCACCACCGGCAGTCCGCTGATCCGGTGGGCGGCGAGCAGCCGCGCCACCTCCTTGAACGGTGTGCCGTACTCGGCGCGGACGACGTCCGTGGTCATCACGGAGCCGACCTTGTTGTGTCGCATGGCCGTTCCTCCTCAGCGCAGTCGGCGCAGATAGGGGTCCTGGGGGCGCCGCGGCAGCAGGCGTACGCGTGCGTCGAGCACGGTGACGCCGCCGGGTGTCGCCAGAACGGGGTTGAAGTCGACCTCGGCGAGCTGCGGAAGGTCCGCCGCCATCCGGGACAGCCGCAGGAGCAGCTGTTCCAGTTCTTCGAGGTCGACGGGGGTGTCTCCGTTCGCGCCCAGCAGCAGCGGGGCGCACCGCGGCGTGGTGATCAGCTCGTGGACGTCGCGGTCGGTCAGGGGGGCGAGGCGGGCCGCGTGGTCGGCGAGCACCTCGGTCGCCGTACCGCCGAGCCCGAACAGGACGAGCGGCCCGAAGACCTCGTCCTGGACGACGCCCGCGAAGAGTTCGGTGCCGCGGGCGGCCAGGGGTTGCAGGACCACGCCGGTCATCAGGCCGGCGAAGCGGGTCTCCAGGTCGCGGAACGCGGCCCGGACCTGGGAGTCGCCGCGCAGGTCGAGGTGGACGGCGTGCTGCCGGCTCTTGTGCAGGAGCCCGGGCCAGTGGGCCTTCATGACCACCCGGCCGTCGAAGCCGCGCAGCCGGTCGGCGGCGAGCACCGCCTGGTCCTCGGTCTCGGCCCAGGCCCACGGGATCTGCGGGACGGTGTAGCAGGCCAGCAGGTCGGCACAGGTGCGTGGGTCGAGCCAGCCGCCGTCGGGGTGGGCCGCGAGGTACTCGTCGACGACCGTGCGGGCCCGTTCGGGCTCGACGAGGTCGAGGCCGGGGACGGTTCCGGCCGGGCGGGCGAGCCAGGCGGCCCGTTGGGCAGCGTGGGCCAGGGCGCGGGCCGCCGCCTGGGGGTCGGCGTACGAGGGGACGGTGCCGCCGTCGTCGGCGGGCAGCAGCCGCACCGACCGGTCCTGGTCGAGGCGTACGGCGATGACGGGCCGCGCCCGTCGTGCCGGAGCCGCGGTGACGGCCCGCACCAGGTCGTCCCCGGTGGCCTCGGCGACCGCGGTGGGGACCAGGGCCACGATGACGGCGTCGATGCCGGGGCACCGGGTGAGGCGGTCGACGCACGCGGTGAGCTGTTCCTCGGACACGGCGGCGGTGGCGTCGACCGGGTTCCTGACGGCGGCGCCGTCCGGCAGTACGGCGAGGAGTTCCTCGGTCATGGCCGGGGTGAACGGGGGGAGGACGAGTCCCGCCTCCACGCAGGCGTCGGCGGTCAGTACGCCGGCTCCGCCCGCGTTGGTGACGACGGCGACGCGGGGGCCTTCCGCCAGGGGCTGGGAGTGGAACAGGGCCGCGGTTTCGAGGAGTTCGCCGACCGAGCGGGTGGCGGTGATGCCGGCCTGGGTGAACAGGGCCTGGCGGGTCATGGTGGGGGTGGCGGCGGCCGCGGTGTGGGAGGCGGCGGCCTCGCGTCCGGCGTCGGTACGGCCGGCGTCGACCGTCAGCACCGGGATGCGGCGGGTCACCCGACGGGCGGTGCGGGAGAAGGCGCGCGGGTTGCCGAAGGACTCCAGGTGCAGCAGGGCCAGGTCGGTACGGCTGTCGGTCTCCCACCACTGCAGCATGTCGTTGCCGCTGACGTCGTACTTGTCGCCGAGCGAGACGAAGGACGAGACCCCGATGCCGAGCCGGGAGAGACCGTCGAGCAGGGCGATGCCGACACCGCCGGACTGCACGGCGACTCCGGCCGTCCCGGGGCTCGGGTGCGCGGCGGCGAAGGTCGCGTCGAGGTTCAGCTCCGGGTCGGTGTGGGAGATGCCGAGGCAGTTGGGTCCGACGAGCCGCATGCCGTAGGTGCGGCAGGCGGTCAGCAGGGCCCGCGCCTGGGTGTGGTCGAGGCCCGCGGTGACGACGACGAGGGCGCGGACCCCGGACTTTCCGCACTCCTCGGCGACGGCGGGCACCCCGGCGGCGGGTACGGCCACGATCACGAGGTCGGGGGTCTTCGGCAGGGCGGCGACGGACGGGTGGGACGGCACGCCGAGCACCGAGGTGACACGGGGGTTCACCGCGAAGAGGCGACGGGTGAAGCCGCCCGTGTGCAGGTGGTGCAGGACGGCCCGGCCCACGGATCCGGGCGTGCTGCCCGCTCCGACGACGGCGACCACGGAGGGCCGCAGCAGAGGCAGCAGGCTGGCCACGTCGGCGGCGCGGCCCCGGGCCTCGACGGCGGACAGGTAGGCGTCGTCCTGGCCGAGGTGGATGGTGCAGCGCACCTCCGGTCCCTCGAAGCGGCGGCTGGTGCGCAGGCCGAGGTCGGCGAAGAGCCGGAGCACCGCGTGGTTCTCGCTGAGGGCGTCGGCGGTGAAGGTGGTGAGGCCCTCCGCGCGGGCGGCCGAGACGAGGTGTTCGACCAGCAGGGTGCCCACGCCCCGGTGGTGCAGGCCGTCGGCGACGGCGACGGAGACCTCCGCCGCACCGGCTTCCTCCTTCTCGCCGTCTTCCTTCTCTCCGGCTTTTTTCCCGCCGGTGTCGTACTCGGCGAGGCCGATCACCCTGCCGTCCACCTCGGCCAGCAGGGCCCGGTAGCCGGGCCGCGCGGGGGAACAGGCGCGGTCGGCGGCCAGGGCGGCCGCGCGTCGGCTGGCCACGAAGAACCTCAGGCGGAGGTTCTCCGGGGACATCTCCTCGTAGAGGCCCTCGATCTGGCCGTGGTCGGCCGGCAGCGCCGGCCGGATGCACACGGTGGTGCCGTCGGCGAGCAGGGCGTGGACGGGGGGCCGGTCGAGCAGGTCGTCCGTCATCGCAGGTCTCCTGGGTGGCGTTCGGGTCAGTCGTCCGCGACCAGGGCCGTGAGGTCCAGGAGGCGGTTGGTGTAGCCCCACTCGTTGTCGTACCAGCCGAAGACCTTGGCCAGGGTGCCGTTGGCCTGGGTGAGGGCCGGGTCGAAGACGCAGGACGAGGGGTCGCCGATGACGTCGCGGGAGACGATCGGGGCCTTGGAGACCCGCAGGATGCCGTGCAGGGGTCCGTTCGCCGCCGCCTCGAACGCGGCGTTGATCTCCTCGGCGCTCGCCTCCCGGGCGAGGACGACGGCGAGGTCGGTGAGCGAGCCGTCCTCCACGGGCACCCGGACCGCGATCCCGTCCAGTGCCCCGGCCAGCTCCGGCACCACCAGTCCCACGGCGCGGGCGGCGCCGGTGCTGGTGGGGATGATGCTGAGGGCCGCCGAGCGGGCCCGGCGCAGGTCCTTGTGGGGGCCGTCGAGGAGGGACTGGTCGTTGGTGTAGCCGTGGATGGTGGTCATCACGCCGCGCTCGATGCCGAAGGCGTCGTCGAGGACCTTCACCATGGGGGCGACGCAGTTGGTGGTGCAGGAGGCGGCGGAGACGATCCGGTCGCGGTGACGGTCGTGGGTCCGGTCGTTGACGCCCATCACGATGGTGGCGTCGACGCCCTTGCCTGGCGCGGACAGCAGCACCGTCCGGGCTCCGCCCTTGAGGTGCAGGGCGGCGGAGTCGCGGTCGCGGAAGCGGCCGGTGGACTCGACGACCACGTCGACGCCGTACTCGGACCAGCGCAGGGCGGCCGGGTCGCGCTCGGCGGTGACGGCGATGCGCCGCCCGTCCACGGTGATCGAGGTGTCGTCGTGCTCGACGTGGCGTCCGATGCGGCCGAACGTCGAGTCGTACTCCAGGAGGTGGGCCAGCGTGGCAGGCGAGGTGATGTCGTTGACGGCGACGACCTCGACGTCCTGGACGCCCTGCTCGGCGCGGTCGAGGGCGGCGCGCAGGTAGGTGCGGCCGATGCGGCCGAAGCCGTTGATACCGACGCGTACGGTCATGGCGGTGGGGCTCCTTCGGGCAGTGGCTTCGGTTCGGAAGCGGGCTCGGTTCGGAAGCGGGCTCGGTTCGGAAGTGGGTTCGGTTCGGAAGTGGGCTCGGTTCGTGAGCGGGTTCAGGCGTTCCAGGTCCAGTCGGCGACCTCGGGCAGGTCAGTGCCGTGTTCACGGATCCAGGCGTGGTGCCGGGTGCGGGCGTCGGCCATCTCCTGGCGTACGGCCGCCGCGCGCACCGCGAGCCCGGGGACCCGGTCGACGACGTCCATGACCAGGCGGTAGCGGTCCAGGTCGTTGCGGACGACCATGTCGAACGGCGTGGTCGTCGTCCCCGACTCCTTGTAGCCGCGGACATGCAGGTTGCGGTGGCCGGTGCGGCGGTAGGCGAGGCGGTGGATCAGCCACGGGTAGCCGTGGTAGGCGAAGATCACCGGCTTGTCGGCGGTGAACAGTCCGTCGTACTCGAAGTCGCTCATCCCGTGCGGGTGTTCCTCGCGCGGCATCAGGCGTGTCATGTCGACGACGTTGACGACGCGCACGGCGAGCCGCGGCAGGTGGTGGCGCAGCAGCTGGGCCGCGGCCAGCACCTCCTGGGTGGGCACATCGCCGGCGCAGGCGAGGACGACGTCCGGTTCGCCGCCGTTCTCCGTGCCGGCCCACTCCCAGATCCCGGCGCCGCGGGCGCAGTGGACGCGGGCCTGGTCCAGGGTGAGCCAGTCGAAGCAGGGCTGTTTGCCGGCCACGATCACGTTGACGTGGTCGCGGCTGCGCAGGGCGTGGTCGGCCACGGACAGCAGGGTGTTGGCGTCCGGCGGGAGGTAGACGCGGACGACCTCGGGGCTCTTGTTGAGGACGTGGTCGACGAAGCCGGGGTCCTGGTGGGAGAACCCGTTGTGGTCCTGACGCCACACGTGCGAGGTGAGCAGGTGGTTGAGGGAGGGGACGGGCGCGCGCCACGGCAGCTCCCGCGACGTCTTCAGCCACTTGATGTGCTGGTTGACCATCGAGTCGACGATGTGGACGAACGCCTCGTAGCAGGAGAACAGACCGTGACGGCCGGTCAGGAGGTAGCCCTCGAGCCAGCCCTCGCAGGTGTGCTCGGAGAGGATCTCCAGCACCCGGCCATGATGTTCGAGGTGCTCGTCGACCGGCAGGTGTGCGGCCTGCCAGGCCTTGCCACTGACGTCGAGAACGGCCTGAAGGCGGTTCGACGCCGTCTCGTCCGGGCCCACGAGGCGGAAGTCCCGGCGTCCACGGGTGTCCTTCATCACCCGGGCCAGCAGGTCTCCGAGGACACGGGTGGGCTCGTGCAGGGTCGCTCCCGGCTTGTCGACGGGTACGGCGAACTCCTCCAGCGGTGCGAGGGGCAGGTCCCGGACGAGCAGACCGCCGTTGGCGTACGGGGTGGCGCCGAGCCGCCTGGCGCCGTCGGGTACGCAGGCGAGGACGTCGGCGCTGGGGCGGCCGTCGGGGCCGAAGAGCTCCTGCGGCCGGTACGAGCGCAGCCAGTGCTCCAGTTGACGCAGATGCGCGGGGTTCTCGCGGACGCCCGCCAGCGGGACCTGGTGGGCGCGCCAGGTGCCCTCGACGGGTTCGCCGTCCACCTCGGCGGGTCCGGTCCAGCCCTTGGGCGTGCGCAGCACGATCACCGGCCAGTGCACGCGCTCGGTGATGCCGTCCTCGCGGGCTGTCCGCTGCATCACGGCGATGCGGTCCAGCGCGTCGTCCAGCGCCGCGGCCATGGCCCGGTGCACCTGGGCGGGGTCGTCGCCGGTGACGTGGATCGGCTCGTGGCCGTAGCCGCGCAGCAGGTCGTCGAGTTCGGACTCGGGGAGGCGGGAGAGGACGGTCGGGTTGGCGATCTTGTAGCCGTTGAGGTGGAGGATCGGCAGGACGGCGCCGTCGTGGACCGGGTCGAGGAACTTGTTGGAGTGCCAGGAGGCGGCCAGCGGCCCGGTCTCNGCCTCGCCGTCACCGATGACGCAGGCGACGAGCAGGTCCGGGTTGTCGAAGGCGGCGCCGTAGGCGTGGGAGAGGGAGTAGCCGAGCTCGCCGCCCTCGTGGATCGAGCCGGGTGTCTCGGGGGCGACATGGCTGGGCACTCCGCCGGGGAAGGAGAACTGCCGGAACAGCCGTGACATGCCCTCGCCGTCGCGTGGCACGTCCGGGTAGGTGTCGCTGTAGCTGCCCTCCAGCCAGGAGTTGGCGAGCACGGACGGCCCCCCGTGCCCCGGACCCCACACGCACAGCGCGTCGAGCCCGCGGGCCTTGATCACCCGGTTGAGGTGGGTGTACACGAGGTTGAGGCCGGGCGAGGTGCCCCAGTGGCCGAGCAGCCGGGGCTTGATGTGCTCGGGCTTCAGCGGCTCGGTGAGCAGCGGGTTGGACATCAGGTAGATCTGGCCGGCCGCGAGGTAGTTGGCGGCGCGCCAGTGGGCGTCGAGGGTGCGCAGTTCGTCGTCGGACAGGGCGGCGGGGGCCTGCGGGTGTTCGACCGTGGACATGGCGGGGACTCCGGGAGTCGTCGGCGTGGAGGGCGTCGGATCGTCGCGGTGGTGGAGGCGGCCCGTCTCACCCCGGCTCGGGCACCACGGCGACCGGGCAGGCGGCGTGGTGCAGGACGCCGTGGGCGACCCGGCCGAGCTGGAGCCCGACGTGCCCGGGGTTGCGCCGGGCGCCGACCACCAGCAGTCCGGCGTCGTGGGAGGCGTCCAGGAGGACATGGCGGGCGGGGCCCTCGACGGTGCGGCGGCGCAGGTCGATGTCGGCCGGGACGTCCTTCAGCGCCTCGTCCAGTGACTTGACGGCCTGCTCCTCGTGCAGCCTCGCGGGCTCACCGGCGAGCAGCGGGTGGTCGACGCTCTCGTACGCGGGGCACCGCCAGGCCCGTACGGCGTCCAGGGGCGCCCGGCGCAGCCTCGCCTCCGCGGCGGCGAAGCGCATCGCCGCCGAGTCCTTCCCCGACTCACCGACTCCCAGCACCACGCGGTGCCCCGTCGCGGCGCCGACCTGGTTGTCGTGGCCGCCGCGCAGCACGATCACCGGGCAGTCGGCGTGCGCGGCCACGGTCAGGCTGACGGAGCCGAGCAGCATCTCGACGAAACCGCTGCGGCCCCGGGTGCCGAGCACCAGCGCGGAGGCGTTGCGTCCCTCCCGCACCAGGGCGTACTCGGGTTCCTCGGGCACGACCTCGGCCGAGACCTCCAGGCCCGGGTGGCGCTTGCGGGCCCGGCGGGCGGCCACCGCCATGATGTCGCCGGCGCGGACCTCCTCGGACGTCTTGTGGTCGCCGGCGAGTGCGGTGCCCTCGTAGCGCTCCCAGAGGGAGGCGTACACGACCCGCAGCGGCACTCCGCGCAGCGCGGCCTCGTCGGCCGCCCAGTCCACGGCCCGCAGGCTCGGCTCGGAGCCGTCCACGCCCACGACCAGGGGCAGTTCCATCGTCGTCACCTCTCCGCTCCGAGGTCGAAGACGATCCGGGCCCTGACCTCGCCGCGCAGCACGGCCTCGATGGACTCGTTCACCGTCTCCAGCGGGCGCCTCTCCTGGATGACCCGGGTACGCCCTGCCGCGTGCAGCTGGAAGACCTCGGCGAGGTCCTGGCGGGTGCCGACGATCGAGCCGATCACGGAGGTGCCGTTCAGGACGGTGTCGAAGATCGGGACCTGGACCGTGCCGTGGGCGGGCAGGGCGACCATGACCAGCTTCCCGCCGCGCCGCAGGCCGGAGTTGACGGCGGCGAAGGCCGCCTCGTTGACGGCGAGGGCGATCGCCGCGTGGGCGCCGCCGTGCCGCTTGAGGACCTCGCCGACGTCGTCCTTGCGGGCGTCGATCAGAATGTCGGCGCCGAGTTCGGCGGCGAGTTCGAGCTTGTCGTCGGTGACGTCGATCGCGGCGACCGTGGCACCCGCGATCTTCGCGTACTGCACGGCGAGATGGCCGAGGCCGCCGACGCCGGAGATCGCGACGAGCTGCGTGGGCCTCACGCCGGCGACCTTGAGCGCCTTGTACGTCGTGACGCCCGCGCAGGTCAGCGGGGCGGCGTCGAAGGGGCTGACGCCGTCGGGCACGGGCTGGGCGAAGTCGGCCCGGGCCAGCATCTTCTCGGCGTACCCTCCGTCGCAGCCGTAGCCGGTGTTGACCTGCCGTTCGCACAGGGTCTCCCAGCCGGACAGGCAGTGCTCGCAGCGCCCGCACGCCGTGCCGAGCCAGGGCACCGCGACGCGCTGTCCGACGGCGAGGTGGGTGACGCCGTCACCGAGGGCCTCGACCAGGCCGACGCCCTCGTGGCCGGGCACGAACGGCGGGTTCGGCTTCACCGGCCAGTCGCCGTGCGCGGCGTGGATGTCGGTGTGGCAGAGCCCGGAGGCCTCCACCCGGACCCGGACCTGGCCGGGGCCGGGCTCGGGGTCGGGGCGCTCCTCGATGACCAGGGGCTCGCCGAATGCTCGTACGACCGCTGCCTTCATGGGTCTCTTCTCCTCGGGGAGGGTGGGTCAGTGGGGAAGGTGGGTCAGTCGTGGGGGACGACGGCGACGGGGACGGTGGCGTGGTGCAGGACGGCGTGGGCGACATGGCCGATGCGGGTGCCGAAGGGGCTGCGGCGGGTGCGCCGGCCGACGACGACCAGCGAGGCCTCGTGGGAGGCGTCCACGACGTGCATCGCGGGGCTGCCGTAGCGGGTGACCTCGACGATCTCCACACTCGGGAACCTGGCCCGCCAGGGGCTGAGCACCTTGGCGAGCTCCTCGGCGGCACTCTGCGCCAGCGCCTCGTGCAGGGCGGGATTCGCGGGGGTGCCGAACGCGTAGTACGGGGGCGGGTTCCAGGCGTGGACGACCCGCAGCGAGGTCTCCCGGCGCAGGGCGGCGTCGAAGGCGAAGGCGATCAGCGTGTCGTCGGGGTGTTCGATGTCGAGCCCGAGCACGACCGGCCGGAAGGGCGTCGCGGCGGACGGGATGCCCGCCGGGTCCGGCTCGTGCTCGTCGGCGGCCTGTTCCAGCGCCCGGACCAGCACCACGGGACGCTCGGTGTGCGCGACGGCGGACAGGCCGGCCGATCCGACCATGAACCCGCCGACCCCGCCGAGACCGCGCGAGCCGAGGACGAGCAGCTCGGCGTCCTTCGCCGCCTCCACGAGCGCGTCGCCCGGGTAACCGGAGAGCTGCTCCGTGACCACCTCGACGCCGGGGTGCCGCAGGGCGATGCCCTCGGCGGCCTCCCGCGGAATGCGCTCGGTCCAGTGCTGCTGGGTCTCGGTGCCGAGGAGCGGGGCCTGTGCCATCGGCTCCGGCACCGGCTCCCACACGTGGACGAGCTTCAGCGGCAGGCTGCGCAGTTCCGCCTCGCGGGCCGCCCACTCAGCGGCGGCCCGGCTCTCGCTCGAGCCGTCGAGACCAACAGTGATGGTGCGGAGCATGATCTCCACCTCCTGGGCAGGGGATCCGGTATCGGAGTGGTCTTCGGGGAGTTCCTCGGGCAGGGGCCGCTGGTCGCTGTGGGGACCGGGCGACCCACTGCCCGGTTCGGCGCGGGGTCCGGCCGGCGGACTCACCGCGCCGTGGGTGTTCAGCGCAGCCAGCCGTGGTCGCGGACGAACGGCAGCCTGGCCCAGAGGCGTCCCAGGCCGAGGGTGTCGCCGGCGGCGGTGGCGGCCAGGACGATCAGGGCGATGGCGTAGACGAGGTGGTAGTCGGCGAACGGGTTCGTCGACATGCTCGGCGAGCCGTCCGAGAGATGCTGGGCCGGCGGCCACTCGGCGATCCACATCAGCGCCATCATCGCGGTGCCGGCGAGGGCGGCGAACCGCATCGCGACGCCGGCGACCAGGGCGAGGCCGATACCGAGCAGACCGAGCATGAACAGCCAGTCGGCCCAGGCGGCGCCGGCCCACTCGTGGAAGGTCGACTCCATCGGTCCGGCGGAGACGCCGCTGAGGAAGCCCTTGGTCGGCGAACCGCCGTCGACCCACCCCTTGCCGGACTGGGTCGCGTAGCCGAAGCCGAAGGTCTTGTCTAGGAAGGCCCACAGGAAGACGAAACCGGTGAGCAGGCGCAGGGAGGCGAGGGCGTAGGCCGGGGCGGTGTCCGCCGCCACGGCGGACCCGGAGGCGGAGGCGGTCCGGTGCCTGCGGAACGTGGGCAGGTGGAAGCCGGAGCTCCCGTGGGGGTGCTCGTGAACGGCCATGGTCGTGGTTCCCTTCGGGACGATCGGGTCGTTGCCTGACGTGTCTTACTCTCGTCCTGCACGCCGTCCGGCGCTCGATGCCGAAGGGCTGTAGCTGGGGGGCCGAACGTCCCTGTGTGCACAGCCCGTTGGGGTCTGCGGGAGTCGCGCGCACCAGGGGCGGGGCGGCTCACACCGCTCGCAGCCCGTGGTCCCTGAACTGTTCACGGACCCGCTCGACGAGTCCCCGGTCCGGCGTCGGGGTGTCCGCCAGCGGGAAGGGGATGCCGAGCGCCTCGTACTTGTGGGCCCCCAGCTTGTGGAACGGCAGCACGTCGACCCGCTCCACATTGCTCAGGCCCGCGAGGAAGGCGCCCAGACCGTCCACGGCGCTCTCGTCGTCGGTCCAGCCGGGGACGAGAACGTAGCGGACCCACACCGGCACCCCTAGGCGGTCCAGGCGGGTGGCGAAGCTGAGGGTGGGGGCGAGTTCGCCGCCGGTCAGCTTCCGGTAGGCGCGGATGTCGAAGGACTTGATGTCCAGCAGGACCAGGTCGGTGCCGGCGAGGAGCTCGTCGTCGGCGCGGGCGCCGAGGAAGCCGGAGGTGTCGAGGGCGGTGTGCAGTCCGGCTTCCTTGCAACGGCGCAGGATCTCGCCGGTGAAGGCGGACTGGAGCAGGGGCTCGCCACCGGTGACGGTCACTCCTCCCCCGGCCGTGCTGATGAAGGCGCGGTACTTCTCGATCTGCGCCATCACCTCGTCCACCGTCGTCTCCCGGCCGTCGCGCATGTGCCAGGTGTCGGGGTTGGCGCAGTACAGACAGCGCAGCGGACAGCCGGAGACGAAGAGCACGAACCGGGTCCCGGGACCGTCCACGCCGGTGGACAGGTCCCAGGAGTGGATCCGGCCGGTCGTCATCGTCCTCACAGCGAACCGTGGAAGGTGCGGCTGATGACGTCGAGCTGCTGCTCACGGGTCAGCCGGACGAAGTTGACGGCGTATCCGGAGACCCGGATCGTCAGGTCCGGGTACTTCTCCGGGTGCGCCATGGCGTCCTCCAGCATGGCCCGGTCCAGGACGTTGACGTTCATGTGGAAGCCGCCGGAGGCCATGTAGGCGTCGAGGATGCCGACCAGGTTGCCGGCGCGGTCGGCCGGGTCGTGCCCGAGGCCCTCGGGCGTGATGGTGGTGGTCAGCGAGATGCCGTCCCGCGCGTGCTCGTACGGCAGCTTGGCGACCGACAGCGCGGAGGCGGCCACGCCGTGCCGGTCCCGGCCGTTCATCGGGTTGGCTCCGGGTGCGAAGGGCATACCGGCGCGCCGGCCGTCGGGGGTGTTGCCCGTGTGCTTGCCGTAGACGACGTTCGAGGTGATGGTCAGCACCGACTGGGTGTGCTCGGCGTCCCGGTAGGTGGGGTGGCGGCGCACCTTGGCCATGAAGGACTCCACGAGCCCCACGGCGATGTCGTCGGCGCGGTCGTCGTTGTTGCCGTAGGCCGGGAACTCGCCCTCGGTACGGAAGTCGACGGCCAGCCCGGTGGCGTCCCGGAACACCTTCACCCGCGCGTACTTGACGGCGGAGAGGCTGTCGGCGGCCACCGAGAGTCCGGCGATGCCGCAGGCCATGAAGCGGTGCACCGGGTGGTCGTGCAGGGCCATCTCGAGGCGTTCGTAGGCGTACTTGTCGTGCATGGAGTGGATGACGTTGAGCGTGTTGACGTACGTCGCGGCCAGCCAGTCCAGGACGCGGTCGTAGGCCGCCGACAGCTCCTCGTAGTCCAGGTACTCGCCGGTCAGCGCCGGCATCTCGGGGGTGACCTGGTCCCCGGTCATCTCGTCCCGGCCGCCGTTGACGGCGTACAGCAGGGCCTTCGCCAGGTTGACCCTGGCCCCGAAGAACTGCATCTCCTTGCCCACCGCCATGGCGGAGACACAGCACGCGATCGCGGTGTCGTCGCCGCCCCGGGGCCGGATCAGCTCGTCGGACTCGTACTGGACGGCGCTGGTGTCGATGGACACCTGGGCGCAGAACTCCTTGAAGCCGGCGGGCAGTCGGGGCGACCAGAGCACGGTCAGGTTGGGTTCGGGGGCGGGGCCGAGGTTGTGGAGGGTCTGCAGGAAGCGGAAGGAGGTGCGGGTGACCAGCGGGCGGTCGTCCGTGCCGATGCCGCCGATCGACTCGGTGACCCAGGTGGGGTCGCCGGAGAACAGGGCGTCGTACTCCGGGGTGCGCAGGAAGCGTACGATCCGCAGCTTGATCACGAAGTCGTCGATCAGCTCCTGGGCGCGGGTCTCGTCGATGGTCCCCTCGTCCAGGTCGCGCTGGAGGTAGACGTCCAGGAAGGTCGAGGTGCGGCCCAGCGACATCGCGGCGCCGTTCTGCTCCTTCACGGCGGCGAGGTAGCCGAGGTAGAGCCACTGCACCGCCTCGTGCGCGGTGACCGCGGGGCGGGAGACGTCACAGCCGTAGGACGCCGCCATGCGGGTCAGTTCGCCGAGGGCCCTGATCTGCTCGGCGAGTTCCTCGCGGTCGCGGATCACGTGCTCGGTCGACGGCTCGGCGTCCAGGCGGGCGCGCTCGGCCAGCTTGGCCTCGATCAGCCGGTCGGTGCCGTACAGGGCCACCCGCCGGTAGTCGCCGATGATCCGACCGCGGCCGTAGGCGTCCGGTAGTCCGGTGATGATGCCGACCCTGCGGGCGGTGCGCATCTCGGGCGTGTAGGCGTCGAAGACACCGTCGTTGTGGGTCTTGCGGTAGGTGCCGAAGACCTTCGTCACGAACGGGTCGGGCTCGTAGCCGTACGCCCTGAGCCCGTTCTCGACCATGCGCAGCCCGCCGTTGGGCATGATCGCGCGCTTCAGCGGGGCGTCCGTCTGCAGACCGACGATCAGTTCGCGGTCGCGGTCGATGAAGCCGGGCGCGTGCGAGGTGATGGTCGAGGGGGTCGTGACGTCGACGTCGAGGATGCCCCGGGCACGCTCCTCGGGGAACAGCGAGGCGACCTTCTCCCAGACGGCACGCGTGCGGTCGGTGGGGCCGCTCAGGAAGGACGCGTCGCCCTCGTACGGGACGTAGTTGGCCTGGATGAAGTCGCGCACGTCGATCAGCTCGCGCCAGCGAGCGCCGGCGAAGCCTCGCCAGGCCGGCGTCACCAGGTCTGCGGCTGTCACGGTTGCGGTCATCGCCGTTCCTCTCCTCGGTTCGTGTCCTGCGCTTCGATGCTCGTCGACCGTGATCGCCGCGGGGAGTGCCCAACAGTGCCCTCGTCCGGGCCGACCGGCCCTTCGGTGCCGGGGCCTGACGGTCCGCCGCTCCCCGTCCCCGCTCCCCGCTCCCGGCCGTCAGGCGCCGGTGAGGTCCTCGCGGACCAGCGTGCCCGACCGGCCGTGCACGATCTCGTACGCCGCGTCCAGCGCCCCGATCGCGGCGAGTCCCCCGGTCCGCTCCACGAACCGGGCGGCCGCCTCGGCCTTCGGCCCCATGGATCCCTCCGCGTAACCGCCGCGGCGCAGCTCGGCGGGGCTCGCGTCGAGGACGGGCCGCTGGGCCGGTGTGCCGTAACCCTCGTACACGCAGGGGACGTCGGTGAGGATGAGCAGGAAGTCGGCCTTCAGGTCCTCGGCCAGCAGCGCGGCCGTCAGGTCCTTGTCGACGACGGCCTCCGTGCCCGTCAGGGCGCCGGTGTCACGGTCCGCGGTGACGGGCACGCCTCCGCCGCCCGCGCAGATCACCAGGGTGCCGCTGTTCATCAGTTCGTGGACGATGTCGGTCTCCAGGATCCGCTCCGGCGCCGGGGAGGGCACCACCCGGCGCCACCCGCCGGTGTCCTGGGCGATGTGCCAGCCGCGCTTGCGGGCGAGCGCCTTGGCCAGGTCGCGGGAGTGGGCCGGGCCGACGAACTTCGTCGGCCGGGCGAACGCGGGGTCGTCGGCCCGTACGAGGGTGTGGGTGACGAGGGTGGCGATGGGGCGGCCCGGCAGGGCGTCGTGCAGGGTGCGGGCCAGCAGGGAGCCGATCATGCCCTGGGTCTGGGCGCCGAGCAGGTGCAGCGGGTAGGGGGCGCTGAGCGCGGGGTCGGCCGCGCTCTCCATGGCGAGCAGGCCGATCTGGGGGCCGTTGCCGTGGGTGACAACCAGTTCGTTCTCATGGGCGAGGGCGGCGAGGGCGTTGGCCACCCGGTCGATGTTGGCCTGCTGGACGGTGGCGTCGGGGCGTTCGCCACGGTGCAGCAGGGCGTTGCCGCCAAGAGCGACGACGATGCGCATGGTCTCAGTCCTCCGGGGTGGCGACGAGGGGTGATCCGTGAACGATGGTTCTGCGCCGTGCCGGAGCCCGGGCAGCGGCCACAGGTCCCGCCGGGGCCCCGATGGTCCCGGCCCGGCAGGGCCGTCCGGGTCCCGTCGGCCCGACTCGCCTGCCCGGGTGCCGAGAAGGAGAGAGGGACCCCCGGAAGAACGCCCGGAAGAACGCCCGGAAGAACGCCCGGAAGAACGCGAGAACCCGGCGGACGTACGGGGGCTGCCGGGCGGGGGCTGTGCGGGGGCTGCCGGGCGGGGGCTGTGCGGGCGCTGTCGGGCGGGGGCTGTCGGGCGGGGCCCGCCACGAGTACCGGGTGGCCCCGGCGACGGACCGGACGGCCCATGGTCGTCGTGGTGGCCGCGGGCCCACGCTGGCCGTGGCAGTTCCCGCACACGGCCAGGAGGTAGGCCATGGTCACCACCGCCACACCCAGCATGCTGCGCGCCCTGCCCGGCGAGCACCGGAACCGGCTGCTGCGCATCGCCCGCGAGGTGTCCTTCCCGCAGGGGACGCGCCTGTTCGAGGAAGGCGGCCGGGCCGACCGGTTCTGGATCGTCCGAACGGGTACGGTCGAGCTCGACATGCGGGTGCCGGGCCGCCGCGCGGCCGTCATCGAGACCCTCCGGCACGACGAGCTCATCGGCTGGTCCTGGCTCTTCCGGCCGCATGTCTGGCACCTGGGCGCCGAGGCGACGACGCCGGTGCGGGCGTACGAGTTCGACGCCACGGCCGTCCGGCTGATGTGCCAGGAGGACCCGGCCATGGGCCAGGCCGTCACCCAGTGGGTCGGCGACGTACTCGCCCACCGCCTGCGCTCCGCACGGACCCGCCTGCTGGACCTGTACGCCCCCTACGGCGCCGGCAACGTCGTCTGACGCCGCCGCCCACCCACCGGACGAACGACGAAGGAGTGGTCATGCACGGCACCCCGCACATCGTCAGCGATGTCATGACCCACACGGTCGCCGCGATCGGCCGCGAGGCGGCCTTCAAGGACATCGTGCGGATGATGCAGGACTGGAAGGTCAGCGCCCTGCCCGTGATCGAGGGCGAGGGCCGTGTCGTCGGCGTCGTCTCCGAGGCGGACCTGCTGCCCAAGGAGGAGTTCCGCGACAGCGACCCCGACCGGTACACGCAGCTGCGGCGCCTGACGGACCTGGCGAAGGCCGGCGCCGTGACCGCGGAGGAACTCATGACCTCCCCCGCGCTCACCGTCCGCGCCGACGCCACACTGGCCCAGGCCGCCCGGACCATGGCCCGGGCGAAGGTCAAGCGGCTCCCCGTGGTCGATGCCGTGGGCCTGCTCCAAGGTGTCGTCAGCCGCGCCGATCTGCTCAAGGTCTTCCTCCGCGCCGACGAGGAGATCGCCGAGGAGGTACGGCGCGAGGTCGTGTCCTTCCTGTTCCCCACCCCGGACTCCAGCGTGCGGGTGACCGTGCGGGACGGCGTGGTCAGGCTCGTCGGCCGGGTGCGGGACACCTCGCTGGTACCGGTGGCGGCGAGGCTGGTCCGCGCCGTCGAGGGCGTCGTCGACGTCGACTTCGATCTCACCCGCCGCACGGCGCCGAGGGACACACCCGCGTCCGACACCGCGAACCCCGGTTCCGCGTGACCCGCCGGTCCCGGCCGCCCGCCCCCGGTGGCCGCCCGGTCGGGACCCTGGCCCCCACGCCAGTGGGCCGGTCGGCCCTGTTGCCCGGGGTCTCCGCACGCGACGATCGTCGTCAGGGACAGCTCGTAGTTGTCCGCCGCCGGGTAACGAAGGGTCACCATGCCGGAGCCACGCACGTTCACCGAGCAGCACCCCATCCGGGTGTTCCTGCTGGACGACCACGAGGTAGTCCGCCGCGGCCTGGCCGATCTCCTCGACGCCGAGCCGGACATCTCGGTGGTCGGCGACGCCGGCAGCGTGGACCAGGCACTCGCCCGCGGCCCCGCCCTGCGCCCCGACGTCGCCGTCCTCGACGTCCGTCTGCCGGACGGCGACGGCATCTCGGTCTGCCGCGAGCTGCGCAACCGCATGCCGGGGCTGGCCTGTCTGATGCTGACCTCGTTCGACGACGAGGAGGCCCTCCTCGACGCGATCATGGCCGGCGCCTCCGGCTATGTCCTCAAGCAGATCAGGGGATCCGACCTCGTCTCGGCCGTGCGCACCGTCGCCTCGGGCCAGTCGATGCTGGACCCCGCGACCACGGCCCGCCTCATGCGCTCCCTGCGCGCCGAGCCCGCGCAGACTCCGGTCCTTCCCTCCGAGGTGGCGAACCTGTCCCCGCGTGAGCGGGAGATCCTGACGCTGATCGGTGACGGCCTGACCAACCGTGAGATCGGCAAGAGGCTCTATCTCTCGGAGAAGACCGTCAAGAACCACATCTCCCGCCTCCTGTCCAAGCTGGGCGTGCAACGCCGGGTCCAGGCCGCGGTCCTCGCCTCCCATCTGCAGCAGCCGGAGACGGGCGGACACCCGGCCAGGTGACGGAGGCGGGGCCCAGAAGGGCCCTAGGGCCGGTCGGACCTACCCCCGTGCCCCACGCACGGGGACGATGTGCGGATGTCCCACAACGACGGCTTTCGCGCACTCGACCGGCAGGAGTGCCTGCGCCTGCTCTCGAAGGTGCCGGTCGGCCGCGTCGTCTACACCCGGCATGCGCTGCCCGCGGTCCTTCCCGTCAACTTCTCGCTGGACGCGGACACCTCCGTGCTGCTGTGCACCGCGCGGGGCTCGGACCTGGTCCACGCCATCGACGGCGTCGTCGTCGCCTTCGAGGCGGACGAGTTCGACGCCCGGACCCCGTACGGCTGGAGCGTGGTCGTCACCGGACGGGCCACCGTGGTGACCGACCCCGACGACCACGCACGGCTGTCACAGGCCGGCCCCCGCTCGTGGATGCCGATGCTGGATCCGGTGTTCGTACGGATCGAGTCCGAGGTGGTCACCGGACGGGAACTGGGTCCCGCGAGCGGCACGCATAGAGCAGTTCCCCGCGCCCCNGGGGCGCGGGGCTGTGTCGATATGCGGCTCCGCCGCGATGGGGGTCCCCCCGCTCATGGGGGTCCCTCCCGCTCGAGCGAAGCCGAGAGTGGGGGAGAAGCCGAGAGTGGGGGAGCGACCAGCCACAACGACGCCGCAGCCGAACAACGGCCCATCACGGCACGTCAGCACTACCGACCGGACCGGAGCGGAGCGGGGCCCGTGGGGTGCGGTCGCCGTCCGGGCCGTAGCCGAACCGGATCAGCACCTGCGCGTGACACCGCTTGTACCGCGGGAGCCCCGTCGCGGACCGCAGGTCCGGCCACTCCATGGCCTGGTGCAGCAGCGATGTGCGCAGCCCCCGGGCGGTCGCGGTGAGCAGGACGTACTGCAGTGCCTGGCCCGCCCTCAGCCAGTCCTCGCGCCGGTCACGGTCCGTCCACAGCAGGGCCACCTGGATGTGGCGCTCGAACCACAGGGCCGGTCGGCTCAGGGCGGCCAGCCCGCCGGTGAAGTCGCGCATCGGCATCCGTCCGGCGGCGTCGGGCGGGCCGAGAGCGGTGGTGGGGACGCCGTAGGAGGCGTCCGTCCCGGGGGCGGTGAGCCACGAACGGGTTTCGGCGACGCGGCCCGGATCGGCGTTGTTGCGTGCCTCGCCCTCGGCGAACAGGCCCAGCATCCGCCGTGTTCCGACGATGCCCGGCACGTGCAGCCGTGCTCCCGCCGCGTGCGCGGCCGCCCTCATCTCCGCCACGATCGGCTCGGGCACCGGTCTGCCGGTGAACGGCATCCGGCTGGTGTGCCGTCGTGCGACCGCCTCGTACAGGCCGTCGTCCGCCGGCCGGTCGTCCCTCGTGAGGGGGCCGGTCAGCCGGACGGCGGCCAGCAGTCCGGGCCTGCCCGGGTCCGGCAGGAGGCGGACCTCCGGTCGCCAGCCGCGGTGGACGGCGGCGAGCCGCAGGTTGAAGAGGGCCGCACCGACGGACAGGTACTGGGCGCGGTGCATCGGGTCGGTCAGCGGCAGCGTTCGTCTCGGCGCCGAATGGATCTCCAGTGCCTGGCCCGCGGAGTCCATCCTGAAAGACCAGGGCTGCGTGTTGTGGATCGACGGGGCCATCACGGCCACCTCGAGCAGCGACTCCAGCGTGGCCGTGTCCGGGAGGACGGGGGTACGCATGACGCCTCCTCTCTCTGCTTTCTTCATGGCCGCACCGCACGCGCCTCAGCTGGCGGTCAGGGCGGTGGACGACGTACGGCGGCGGGTGCGCACCCGCGCCCGGGAAGAAGGCCCGCCCCGGCATCGGCCTGTGCTCGGCGGCCGGGAGGCGGTGTCGGGTGCCGACACGTCGTGGCTGTGTCCGGCCGCCCTGGAGTCAGGGCAGACGAGGCGGGCGGCCGGACGGTGACCGGGCCGGACCGTGCGCGACATGCGCCGCGAGCGACAGCGGCGGCATCGGCCTGGGGGATGGTCGACGTGATCGTGCACGGGAAACCTCCGGATCGGTCGGTGTCAGCATTCACCGGCGGCGACGGTCGGCGCGGCGGCCGATGGTCTTCACGACCAGGGCCGAAGGTCCCTCCGCGCGAGCGCCACCGCGGGCGTCCCGCTCCCCGTGTGGGTCTCTCAGCCACCGGCGCAGGGCCCGTTGGCCCCCTCTCCCGGACCCGTCGGCCTCTGCTCCCCGTGGGCGCGGGTCGGGCACCGTACCTGCATCGGCCGAAACAGAGACTGACGGAGGGGCAGGCCATGCTGAAGCGGAACAACAGGGTGTTGTTGTGGCGCTGGCGGCACAATCCGCTGAAGCGCCGTTCCGACGTCATCGAGGCATGGATCGGCGTGGTGGCCGCGGCCGTGATGTTGCTGACGGCGCCGGCGGTGGGCCTGGCGGCAGCGGAGGCCGCCGAGCAGTCCGCGCTCCACGAAGCGCGAGGGCTGCACTCCGTCACCGCGGAACTCGTCGAGGACGCCCCCGGCGCGAGGCCGTCCCGGTTCTCCGCGCCGACGAGCGAGCTGGTGCGCGTGACCGTACGGTGGACCACGAACAGCGGGTCCGTCGTCTCCGCCACGGCACCTGTGGCAGCCGGCAGCAAGGCGGGATCGGCCACCACGGTGTGGCTCGACGCCGACGGCCGTGTCCAGCCCACTCCGCCCACCCCCGCCCAGGCCGCCTCCCGGGGAGTCGCGCTGGGCGCGGCCGCGGCCCTGGGCACGAGTGCGCTGGTGCTGGGCGCCTGGTGGGTTGTCCGCGTGCGCCTGGACGTGCGCCGGAGGGCGTGGTGGGAACGCGCCTGGAAGGAGTTCGACACCCAGCGGGGCCATCGACACGCTTAGCCCGCCGCCGGGCTGTGCCGTGAGTCGCCTGTTCAGAAGCTGAACGGAAAATTCCCCAGGTCACGGGCATGCTGATGCGTTCGTTGGCCAGAGCTTGAGGAGAGCAGGCGCTCGTCAGCTGGCGGGTGCGAGGGTGACGTCGTGGCCGAGCGCCTTGAGCTGGCGGACCAGGTCGCGGGTGCGGCGGGCCGGGTCGATGAGGCGCTGGTGGAAGTCGGAGCCGAGGTCCTGGTACTCGGTGTCGGGGTCGTTGATCAGGTGCCAGGCGATGACGAGGATCGAGCGGGCGACGGCGACCAGGGCCTTCTTGCGGCCGCGGCGTTTGACGATGCGTCTGTAGCGGGCGCCGAGGAAGGTATCGGTGCGCGAGGCGGCGGTGGCGGCTTCGCCGAGGGCTCCCTTGAGCCAGGGGTTGCCCTTTCCGGTGGGACTGGCGCCGCGTTTGGCGCCGGACTGGGTGGTTCTCGGGGTGAGTTTGGCCCAGCTGGCGAGGTGATCGGAGGTGGGGAACACGCCCATGTCCGGGCCGAGTTCGGCCAGCAGGACGTGGGCGGTCGTGATGCCGACGCCCGCAATGGCGTCGAGGCGTTCGACCAGTGACGGCCCCGGACGTGAGGAGCCCTCCGGACCGGGCAGCTGCTGGACGGCGGCGGCGATCTGGTCGGTGAGCCGGGCGATCTGCGCGGTGAGATGGTCGACGCTGTCCAGCAGCGTCTGGCAGAGAAAGCCGTGGTGATCCTCGAACTGCCCGGTCAGGGCCTCGACGAGGGCCGCTTTCTTACGGACCAGGTTGCCGCGGGCGAGGTCGGCCAGGGCCCGGGGGTCGCGCTCGCCGGCGATGAGCGCAAAGAGCATGGCCCGCCCCGAGACCCCGAACAGATCGGTGAGCACGCTCGTCAGCTTGATCTGGGCATCCTCCAGGATCTTCTCGACGCGCTGCTTGTGCCGGGCGCGTTCCTGGTTGAGGACCGTCCGCAGCCGGGTCAGGTCGCGCAGCTGCCGCACCGGCTTCGGCGGTACGAACGACGGCCTGAGCATGCCGCGTTCGGTCAGCTTGGCCAGCCAGACCGCGTCCAGCTTGTCTGTCTTGGGCCGGCCCGGGACGTTCTTCACGTCACGGGCGTTGACCAGCCAGCACTCCAGCCCGCGGGCCTCCAGCAGGAAGAAGTACGGCTTCCAGTACGCGCCGGTCGCCTCCATGACCACCCGCGTGACGCCCTGGCACACCAAGCGGTCGCCCAGCTCCAGGATCGCCGCGGTGGTCGCCGGGACGTTCCACACCTCCTGCACCCGCCGCCCGGCACGGCTGTCATGGGGCAGGCGCATGCACACCATCCCCGACGCCTTCGCGACGTCGATCGCCGCGACCCGCTCCACCAGGTCCTCGGTCCTGCCGAGCTCCTCCGGCTCCGGCACCGCCCTCACCTCGCTTCCTCGAACGGACAGACCAGGGCGGCGGCTGCCCGTGGAGCGGGAGGGGACGTCGGAAAGCTGAACGGCGTGCTGGAAGGCAACAGTGCATGGCCCCTCGGGCCGGCTCCGGCGCCAGACTGTGTCGCGGGATCGCTCCCCCAAGTTTCTGCCGACGTCAACGGACAGCCGCCGACCCAATTTTCACGCCTGGCAAGGCGTCACGAGAAGGGATACGGCAACTGTGTCTGATCCTGACCTGCCAATGCCAAGTGGATCTGCTCTGGCTCTGGCATTGATCACGGCACGCCCTGGGATCGGCAGTCCGCGCCCGCATTTGGACGCTCGACTGCCGGTTCCCCTGCCCACTCGGCAAGTTGTGCCGACGGGCTGCCGTCGGCAGCCGCATGTCGCCACACTATGAGGCAGGGATTGGCGACAACTCGCAATCGGGGGACGTATGCGACGACGCGGTCGCGTCCGTGGTGACCACCGACTTCCTGCGCCGTCCCGCGGTCGCCTCCAAGGCAATGGCCGACGACACGGCCAGGCACGCAGTAAACGAAGCCCAGTTCGACCGATTCCGCCAGCAGGCCCAATTCGTGCACCAGGAGGCGGCCCCGCAGCTGCAACGCATGGAACACAGCTCACAGTTCGTCACCACGGTCGGCAGAATCGTGCCGAACCTGAAAGGGGAGCACTACGACGACGCCGAACGCGACACCATCGGCCGAGGCCTGGCACGGGTGCGCGCCGCGGCCGACTGGATCGAGAACGCCGTCACCCGCGGCGAGGTCGACCTGGACGAGCAGTTCCAGAAGCTGCCGAAGGGCTCGGGTGAGTAGGCGATGGGGCGGGAGTCCCCGCTCACGTCCACGCCGAAGCGATCCTCAGCGCCCTGCAAGAGGCCCGCCCCGCCGGACTGACCATCACCCAGCTCATGGCCGCCACCGAACGCACCCACGCGCAGATCCACACCGCCCACTCTGCCATGAACTCCCGTGATCCTGAGGGCCGTTCAACCGGTCGCTACCCCAGATCGGGCTGCTGCCGGTGAGAACCCTGACCGCCAGCCGCAAACGACCGGCGGTCAGGGTTCGTGACCGCCGTTTTCTTCGGCCGGCTAAGCACTATCTTGGTCTAGTCGAGGTGTCGTAGACCGTCGACCGGGAGCACGCCGAACATGTCAGCGGTCTGCTGGACGGTTTCCTCCCGATCGTCGTAGAGCCGTTTGGCGAGCGCGGCCTCGTCCTCGGTGAGCTTCGGCCAGCGCGCGCCGGCCCGGCCGCGGGCTCGCACGGAGGCGAGCCCGTCGGCACTTCCGGGGTGGCATCAGTCCGCCGTGCCGTACCTGAGTCCGTCGAGGGTGAGGTCGAGGAGGCGTTCGGCCTGTTCGCGTTCCTCGGGTTTTCCCGAGGCGAGGGCGACACCGGTGAGGGCCGCAAACATGACGGCCGGGCTGACGTCCGACCGGATGGTCCCGGCTGCGGTCGCGGCGTCCATGAGCGAGGTGAGGGCGTTCATGATCAGCTCACGGCTGTGGTCGTAGGGGTTGACGCCGGAGTCGACGACGGCGCGCAGGGCCTCGGCCATCCCCAGTTTCGCGGTGGCGTAGTCGATGAAGCGCCCCATCCAGGCGCGAAGCGCCTCGTGCGGCGGCATGGCCGCCAGGAGGCCGGGGGCGGCGTCGCACAGCCGGGTCAGTTCGTTGCGGTAGGCGGCCTCGATCAGCGCCTCGCGGGTGGGGAAGTTGCGGTAGAGGGTGCCGGAGCCTACGCCCGCTTCCTTGGCGATGCGCTCGAGGTGCGCCTCCAGCCCTTCTTCGGCGAAGACGCGCACGGCCGCGGAAAGAATCTTCTCGCGGTTGCGCCGCGCGTCGGCCCGCAGCGGTCGCCCGGTGTCTGTGGTCACGTAAGGGCCCCTTCCTCATCGGAATTAAGTGGAGACGCCTCCACATCTTGCTAAGTGGCGACACCTCCACTTATAGTCGAGGAAGCGGCGGCGCCTCCAGTTCCGAGTGTAGAGCACATTCCGCCGCCGTCCGCAGGGTGCGGGCACACTCAACCGCAAGGAGAAAACGATGAGCCTCCCACTCGAAGGCAAGGTCGCCGTGGTCACCGGCGGCGCGTCCGGCGTCGGCCTGGGAATCGCCCAGGAATTCGTGGACCAGGGCGCCCGCGTGGTCATCACCGACCTGCAGCAGAAGCCGCTGGACGAGGCGGTCGCCACGGTCGGCCCGAACTGTTCGGGCATCGTCGCCGACGTCACCCGGCTCGCGGACATGGAGGCGATGTACCAGGAGGTCATCGCGCGCCACGGACGCCTCGACGCGGTGGTGGCCAACGCCGGCATCGGCGCCCACGCCCCACTCGGCGCGATCACCGAGGAACAGTTCGAGAAGACCTTCAACGTCAACGCCAAGGGCGTCCTGTTCACCCTCCAGCCGGCGATCCCGCTGCTGCCGCCCGGCGGCACGGTCGTCATCATCGGCTCGACCGCCTCCATCCAGCCCCCGGCCGGCATGGGCCTGTACGGCGGCGCCAAGGCCGCGGTACGCGCCTTCATCCGGTCCTGGATCCAGGACATCAAGGGCACCGGCATCCGCATGAACGTCCTCAGCCCCGGCGCCGTGGACACCGAATCCCTGCGCCGCGCCCTCGCCATGGCGCAGGGCGCCGACGCCGTTGCCGCCGCGGTCCAGAAGATGGGCGAGGGCAACCCCACCGGCCGGATCGCCGACCCCCGCGAGATGGGCAAGGCCGCGGCCTTCCTCTCCAGCGACGCCTCCAGCTTCATCACCGGCGTCGAACTCTTCGCCGACGGCGGCATGGCCCAGGTCTGAGCAGCCAAGCCGTGACGCGCGCCCGGCAACCAGGCCCGCCGGGCGCGCGTCACCCCGGCCGCCATCCCTTTCCCGGGCCCGGTTTCGACCGGGTCCCTCCCGCCGGCCCGCAAACGCCCGCGATCACCACCCCCACCCTCCCTTCCGGGGCCAGGCCCGAGGCCGCCCCGCACACCGCTCACACTCTGTCGGCCTCCGAAGGCCAGAACAGGACCCCGCCATGTCCACAACGCAGCGCATCCCTGCCGCCATACCGCCGACTTCGTCCGCCCAATCGCCTGCCACTTTGCAGCGCAGCAGCCGCCGCGCGGCGTTCGGCATCATGATCGTGCTCGTCGGGCAGCTGATGCTCACCCTCGACGGCACCATCGTCAACGTGGCCCTGCCCGGCATCGGCACCGGTCTCGGCCTCGGCCCGTCCTCCCTGTCCTGGATCGTCAACGCCTACACCCTCGCCTTCGGCGGCCTGATGCTGACCGGCGGCCGGCTCGGAGACACCTACGGCCGACGGCGCGTCTTCCTCATCGGCCTGAGCATCTTCACCGCCTCCTCCCTGCTCGGCGGCTTCGCCCAGAGCGCCACCCTGCTGATCGCCGCCCGCGCGGCGCAGGGCATCGGAGCGGCCCTCGCCGCACCCGGCGTGCTCGCCCTGGTCACCACCAGCGCCCGCGACGACGCTGCACGCAACCGGGCCCTGGCCCTGTTCGCCGCCGTCGGCATCGGCGGCAGCACCCTCGGCCTCCTCCTCGGCGGCGTGGTCACCGAAGTCGGCTCCTGGCGCTGGACCCTGTTCATCAACGTCCCCATCGGCATCGCCGTGCTCGCCCTCGCCCCGCGCTTCGTCACCGAAACCCCGCGCAACCCCGGCCGCTTCGACCTCATCGGCGCACTGAGCGCCACCGGCGCGGCCGTGGCAATCGTCTGGGCACTGATCGGCGCACCCGAGCACGGCTGGACCTCCGCCCAGACCATCGGCTCTCTCACAGTCGGCGTCGTGCTCCTCGCCACTCTGGCCATGACCGAACGCCGCGTCGCCCACCCGATGCTGGTGCCCGCCCTGCTGCGCGACCGACGCCGCCTCGGGGCTCTCGCCGTGACGACCCTGGTCTTCGGCTCCCAGATCGCCACGTTCTTCCTGGTCGTGCAGTACGTCCAGGGGGAACTGCACTTCGGCCCCATCGCTGCCGGTGCCGCGTTCTTGCCGATGACGCTGGGCATCTTCGCCATGGCACGCACCGCCCCCAAGCTGGTGGCCCGCTTCGGACAGAGGCCGCTGCTGATCACCGGCACCCTCGGCCTGACCGCCAGCTACGTCTGGCTCAGCAACATCGACACGACCAGCGGCTACGTCACCGCGGTCCTCGGCCCCCTGCTGATCAACGGCATCTCGGCCGGACTGACCTTCATGCCGGCCGCCTCCCTGGTGATGGGCGGGGTCGAGCCGCAGCACGCCGGATCGGCCTCCGGCCTGCTCCAGACGGTCCAGCAGCTGGGCGGCGCCATCGGACTCGCCGTCATCGTCTCGGTCTACGCCGCCGGAGCCGTCCCCGGCCAGTTCGTCCCCGGAGCCCGCGCCGCATTCCTGACCACCGCAGCATTCACGCTCCTGGCCTCCACCCTGGCAGCCCTCATCCTGCGCTCCCACCGACCGGCCCCCGCCAAAACCAACTGAAGCACCACCCGGCGAGCCGGCTTCCCCACCATCGTGGGAAGCCGGCTCGCCGCCGTCCGCCCGCCCACGGGCCAGGCGGCCAGATCCAACGAGCCGTTCACCGACCAATCACAACCGCAGCCCTGTCATGTCGGCCTCAGGAACAGGCACTCAGAGGCCGAAGTGCACGTACGGGGCCCAGACTCGGGGTTCGTGGCCGGCTTGCCGCAACCGGGTGACCGCACGGTGCAGCGCGCGGGCCGTGCCGGACGCCGACGGTGTCCCGGGGCCCGCGGTCAGGCGGTCGTACACGGCCTGTGCGACCTCGGACGCCGAGTCGTCGTCCAGTGTCCAGCCGGCGGACACCACATGCTCGTACCCCGAGATCAGCAGGGCGGCCGCGGGATGGACGGCCTCGCCCGGCAGCTCGCGGTGTCCCTGCGCTCCCCAGCAGACCGACAGATAGGCCAGGCCGCCTGGCCGGGCACGGGCCCGGGCGAGTTCGAGTACCGTCAACGTGCGGTCGTACAGGCGCAGTCCGCCCTGCGAGGCGTCGACCGGACGGTGCAGACCGTGGCAGACGAAGTGCACCCAGTCGTGCAGGGGCAGCCGCCGCAGTACCTCTCCGGCGGTCGCCGACGGACCCAGCAGGGGTGGCGAGGCGTGGCGCCCGAGCCGGGCCGCGACCGCGCGCACCTCGTCGTCGGCGTACGGGAGCGCCGGCTCGCCCGGGACGGCTACCGGCAGCAGCGCGGGCGACTCCGTGGCGGGCCGCCCGCGCCGGGCACGACGCAGCCGGAGCAGGGTCTCGACCGTCGGGGTGTACGACGAGACGACGCGGTCGGGCACCGAGCGGCCGGCGGTGGGTGTCCCCGCGGCGTGCAGGGGCAGGACCGCGAGCGGCCCGCACGGCGACCACCACAGCCGCGGCAGCGCTCCCCCGGCGGGCACCGGCATGTGCAGCGTGTCGAGCACGGGTCCCGCGAGCCGCTCCCACAGCCATGGCAGCAGGTCGTCGAGGCACTCGGAGAGGGCCTCATGACCTTCGGCGGACGAGGGCTGCAGGCGCACCAGGTTCCATGCCGTGACCAGCCTCCGCGCGTGTGCCTCGGTCTCGGCGGTTGTCAGGCCCGGCAGGTCGGTCGTCAGAGGGGCGGCACGCGCGTCGGTGAGCGCCAGGGCGAAACCCCCGTCCGGTCCCGCGGACACGACGACGACCGGCCCCTCGGCCGCCGCCCCGCGCAGATCGTCGTAGCGCGCGGGCATGAGGTACCGCGCGAAACCGGGGACCTCGCGCCTGATCTCGTCGACGAGTTCCTGTCGGCGACGGAAGACGCCGGTCCGTCGCGTGGCGGCGTCGCCGTGCAGGGCCCGGCCGGCGGTGGCCTGGAGTTCGCCGAGTGCCGCCGCCCGCTCGGGGTCCGCCGCCCGGAGCTCGGCCAGATCGTCCCGCAGACCGTCGTGGTGCGACCAGAGCACCGCGCGGCCCAGGTCCAGGAGTTCCACGGCGCGGCGGGAATCGCCGGTCTCGACTGCGATGCGGGCCGTGTCCTCGGGCAGTCGCCGCCATTCGGCGAGGGTCTTCTCCTGCTCCTTGCGGCCCCTGGAGGGAGAAGCGAGCAGGGGCAGCAGGTCGACCGCCTTCGACGCCGCGTTCACGGCGGCGGACGCGTCTCTCAGGCGCAGCAGTGCCGTCGCGGCACGGAAGGCCGCGAGGGCACGCCACTCGACGGGGGCGCGGACGTCGTCGGCGATGCCGAGCCAGCCCGCCGCGGCGGCGCTGAACTCCTCCTCCCGCCCACCGTCGTCGAAGGCCGCGGACCGTGCACGGTGCCAGCGCTCCAGACACAGGTTGCCCAGGGTGTAGGGGCGGCGGGGATCGTCCGCGGGCGTCTCGTCGTAGGCCCGCTGCCAGGCGTTCACCGCTGTGTCCAGCAGAGCCGGTTCAGGGGTGCGCCGGGCGAGGTCGCCGTGGACGGTGGCCAGCGTCGCCAGTGTCTGTGCCCGCCACCGGTCGTCGTCGGCGAGGGCGAGCGCCTTCTCGTGGCAGTCCAGGGCCGCGCGCAGATCCCGTACGACGCCCGGGTCCGTGTTCTGCCGGGTACCGGCCCGTGTGCGCAACGCGTCGCCGAGGTGGGCGAGCCGACGCGGCAGGTCGCAGTGACCGGGGTCGGTGTCCGCCACCGCCTGCCCCAGCACCTGAACCGCCTCGGCCGCCGAGCGCTCCGCCGCGGCTCCGTCGGCGGCCTGGGCACGGGCCAGCAGGGCGACGCCCAGGGCGGCCAGGGCGTCCGCGAGCTTGTCCCGCCGTGTCCGGGTGACTTCCCGGAGCAGGTCGACGGCCTCGTCGAGGTCCTCCAGCGAAGCGGTGAAGTCGCCCCGGGCGCGCAGGGCGTCGCCGAGCGTGGCGGTGGCCAGCAGCCGGTCGGGGGCCGCCGGGTCGGCGGGCGCGAGACCGCGTGCGGTTCTCAGTGCCGCGACGGCGGCATCGAGGTCACGTGTGTCGCCGTACCGTTCGAAGCGGATGCGCAGCAGCCGCCCCTTGAGAGCGGTCGCCGCCGCGTGGCGAGGGGGGAGGGGCTGGGCGAGCGCCTCGTCGAGGTCCGCCGGATCCTCACCGCCCTGTGCGGGGGACAGCAGGTCGTGGCGCGCGTTGAGGAGCACCGCCAGGGCGAGCCCGCAGCGGGCGTCCGCCTCGTCGTCGGCCCCTGGGGCTCGCAGCCGTCGAAGCGACTCGATCGCCAGGTCCAGCCGCCCGCGGTCCGCGGTGGCGGCGCAGCTGTCGAGGTGAACCGTGACCGCGAGAAGGCGTAGTGGGGCGTACCGGGCCTCGAGGACGCCGGGCAGACCGACGATGAGGCCGGCGGCGTCCAGAACGTGGTCCCAGAGCGTCCGGTCGTCCGACGCCCGGGCGAGCCGCAACAACTCGTCGACGGCCAGAAACAGCCGTCGGGCGGGCGGATCCAGGTCGGAGGGGTCGTCGTGCATCACGTCTCCATGGCGCGGGCAGCGACCGGACGGACGCCGGCCAGTTCCGCCGTCTCCAGCACGGTCAAGCGGGTCGCGGCGCGGCGGTAGCGCTCGGCGAGGTCGGGTCGGGCCGTTGTGAGGAGGCCGAGTTGGGCACGGCCACGCTCCAAGGCTCGCGACAGGGACCGGGCGCGGCCGCGTTCCAGCTGCAGCGCGGCGGCGCGCGGGCCGCCCGTGGCGGCCAGGGCGTGCGCCGCGTGGGCCGGGACCTCAAGGAACTCCGCCAGCCAGACCTCCACCGCCTCCCGGCCCGACTGGGTGCGCATCAGCCGCTCGGCCGACTCGCTCGCGTGGCCGAACGCCTCCACCGCCTCGGTGTGGGCGCCCCTGGAGTGCGCCCACAGACCCCAGGCGCGGCCGGCGAGGAGTCCTACCTCGGGGCCCGCGAGGTCGGTGCCGGAACAGCTGCTGCGGTACGCGGCGGTCGCGGCCTCGGCGTCCCGCGCCCGTCCCGTGCGCTCGTGACGGGCCCGCAGCCCGTGGCCCAGGTTGCACCACCGGCCTGCCAGATCGGGCGATCCCTCGTCGGTGCCGGTGACCGCGGCGGTGAGCGCGCGGACCGCCTCGTCCAGTTCGGCCTCGTCGTGGGTGTGTTCGGCACGGGCGAGCAGCGCGGTGCCCAGGTTGCCGAGGACGGCCGTATGGCGTGGCGAGCCGGCCGGCAGGATGTCCAGGGCGCGGCGGTACGCCGTGACTGCCTCCGTCAACGGCCCGCGTGTGCCGAGGAGTTCGGCCTGCAGACGCAGCGCTCCGCCCAGGTTGTTGAGATCGACCGCCCGGTTGGGCGTTCCGGTGGTGAGCGTGACCGCGCGCCGCAGTGCCGCCACGGCCTGCCCGGCGTCGTTCCCGTCGTGCCGCCTGCGGGCCCGGACGCGCAGACTGGTACCGAGCTGCCCCCACAGGATGGCCTTGTCCTCGGCTTCGTACACGCGGCCTCGGACCGCGCGCCGCAGCAGGGCCACGGACGCGTCCAGGTCGGCGAGTTCGCCGGTGCGCTGGTACCGGGCGAGCAGCACGGCGCCGGATTCGCCCTCCCGCAGGGGGCGTTCGGGAGAGTTCTCGGGCGTCTCGCGCAGTGCGGCGGCGAACTTCTCGACGGCGAGGTCGAGATCCGCGAGGTGTCCGAGGGCGTCGTGGCGGTCCAGCAGCAGGACGGCGTGCAGAGCCAGCCGCGCGGGGCGTTCCGGGGAACCGCCTAACGTCGCCTCCAGCGCTTGTTCGACGCAGTGCAGCGCCCCGTCCAGGTCGTTCCGCTTCCCGGTGCGCTGGTACCGCTCGGACAGGGCGACGGCGAGATTGCCCAGCAGGCGTGCGGAGGACGAGGGCTGCGCGCCGGCTGCCGCGGCTGCCTCGGCGGCGTGCCGGAAGTGCCCGATCGCCGCCTCGAGTTCGGCCGGGTCGCCGAACGTGGTGTAACGGGAGTGGCGTGCCGTTCCCAGGTTGAGCCACAGCTCCATGGCCCCCGGCTCGCCGAAGGAGCCCGCCGGCGGCAGGGCACCGGCCAGCGGTTCGAGCAGGGCCAGCGCCCGGTCCAGCGCTCGGGTGTCGCCGTCGACGCGGTGGCGGTGCAGCAGCCCGCCCGCGAGGTTGACGGTGCTGTCCCTGCGCTCGGGGCTGCCCGGCGGCGTCCGCACGACCGCCTCCTCCAGCAGGGCGAGACCCCGCTCGGTGTCCCCGCCGCCGCCGTCGCGTTCGGCCCGGTCCAGCAGCGCGAGGCCCAGGTTGGTCAGTGTCGCCGCCCGGGTCGGCACCGCGACGGCACGAGCCAGCACCTCCTCGTAGCCGCTCACCGCCGCGTCGAGTGCGTCGGCTCCGCCCTCGTCGCGGTAGCGCGCGTGGGCTGTCCTCGCCTGCTCGGCCAGGCCGATCAGGGCGTCGTCGTCCTCGTCGGCCGTCAGCTCGCGCAGTGCCCGCTCCGGGCCGACCTCGCGATACCGCCTCAGTACGCCCCGGTAGTAGGCGTACCGCTCCGCCGTCTCGGGCAGGCCTGCCCGGTCCGCGGCCTCGACGAGCTCACCGATCAGGACGTCCGCCCGCTCGCCGAGCAGCGCCGGGTGCCGGGAGAGCAGCCGGTGGCCGTCCTCCCAGGAGGGCGCGGCGGCGTAGGCGTCCAGCAGCCGGTGACACCGGCGTTCCCACAGGTCCTGGCGGACGGCTGCCACGGTCCGCGCGGCCCACTCCGCCCCTCTTCGCACCGCGCGTCGCGCCCCTCGCCGTAGCATCGGCCGGTACCGTCCCGCCCCGCTTTCGAGTTCCTTCACCCGGTTCAGACTTCCCACACCGTCACGGGCCCATACGATGACAGACGTGGCGGAGTCGACAGAGGACGTTTTCCCCGAGGGCAGGCGCCAGGACCTGGACCTCGACGAACTGCGCGCGGCTCGCCAGGAGTTGGACGACGTCATCGACGAGATCCGCCGCCTCGACGGCTTCGGGGACTTCCTCGCCGAACCGTCCTTCGACGACATTTCGGCGGCGGCGGGGCAGCAGCCCCTGTGCTACCTCTCCCCCGCGCAGGGCGGGGGCCTGGCACTGATCGTCCGCGGGGACGAGGTGACCGCGGTGTGGCTGGAGGACCTCTCGGCGGAGGAGGTACGCCGTCGCGTCGGCGGCCTGGCCGTCTCGGGGGCCGAGTTCCGCGCGAACCCCGACGCCGGGTTCGCGGCCTGGGGCACGGACCTCGACGGCACCGCCCGGTGGCTGTGGGACGCGGCGATGGGCCCGCTGCTGCACGGAGAGCTGGCCGGTGCCGACCACGTCACCCTCATCCCCGCCGGGCTGCTCGGAATGCTGCCCCTGCATGCGGCCTGGACACCGGACGCCAGTACCCCGACCGGACGCCGGTGGGCCCTGGACCACACCACGATCAGCTACATCCCCAACGCGCGCGCCCTCACCGCCGCGCGCCGCATCGCACAGGAGCGCGGCCCCGACCGGCTGCTGGTCGTCGCCGACCCCGACCGGCCGGCCGGCGGCGGGCATACGTCCTTCACGGCGCTGGAGGCAGAGGCCGTGGCCGGCGTCTTTCCCGGCGCGCACCGGATGCTGCGCGGTCCGCGGGCCACGGTCCCCGCCGTCCTGCGGGAACTTCCGGCTGCCGGTGTGGTCCACTTCGCCTGCCACGGCTTCGCCGACATCGGCAGCCCTCTGGACAGCGGACTGTCGCTGGCGGACGGCGAAACGCTGCGGCTGCGCGACCTGATGGGGCTCGATCTACGGGTGCGGCTGGCGGTGCTGTCGTCGTGCGAGACCTCGGTGCCCGGGACGCGGCTGCCCGACGAGGTCGTCGCTCTGCCCACCGGCCTGCTCCAGGCCGGCGCCGCGGGAGTGGTCGCGTCCCAGTGGCCGGTGCCCGACTGGCCCACCACCTTGGTGATGACGCGCTTCTACGACTGCTGGAGGGCCGGCTCGCCACCGGCGGAGGCCCTGCGCCAGGCCCAGATCTGGGTGCGGGACACCTCCAACGAGGAGAAGACACGGTTCGTGGACACGGCGGCCGACGAGGGCCGGCTCTCGCCCACCTCCGCGGACGCGCTGCTCGACACCCTTCTGCTCACCGAGCCGGACGCGCGGGACGAGGCACACATCTCCCGCTGGGCGGCCTTCGCCCACTTCGGGATCTGAGCGGGCCGCCGACGGCCGGGAGGACGCATGGAGCCGGGACGCATGGAGCCGGGACGGATGGACGAGGACGACTGGCGCGTGCTGGCCCGGGAAGCCCGGCGGCGGCTGTACCGGCTGATCCCCGACGCGAGCGCCGCCCGGGACTGCGCCGCGGCCCTCGACCGGGCGCTCGACCTCGCGCCGGGCACCGCCAAGAACGCCCTGCGCCGGGCGCTGACCGCGCAGGCCGACCTGCGTGCCTGGGTGCGCGAGCAGATCGCCCGCAGACGTCCCGCCGACCACAGCGACTACCGCTCGGCCGAGCCGGGCCCGGTCCGGCGGCTGGAGGCCGTACTGCCCCAACAGGTGGTCCTGGTGGACCGGCGGTTCCCGCTGTACGTGCGGGTGCTGGCCACATCGCCGACGGGTCCCTCGGCGGCCCTGAAACCCTTCGACGTGCCGCCCGACGGAGCGACCGTGACCGTGAGCGTCTCGGCGCCCGGCCTGTTCTGCCAGGGAGACCTCGAACAGGAGTTGCGGGTGCCCGGGACCGGGGACTCCGAGCCTGCGCACTTCGGGTTCCGGGCCGTCGAGGCGGGGCTGCACCGGGTGCTCGTCCGCGCTCACCGGGGCGGCACCTTCCTCGGCGAGCTGACGGTCGAGGTGGCCGTCGAGACGTCCGCCGCCGGCCGGTCCGTGCCGGGCGGCGAGGCTGTCGTCACCGCGGACCTGCCCGTGATGCTCTGCGAACCCGGTGAGGTGACCCTGGAAGTCGCCCGGGAGGCGGACCACTACCGGTTCCGGCTGCTCGGCGACGACCTTCCCCGGCCGGAGCGCTCCGACCTGCCGAGCGCCGACCCGACGGAGGCCGTCGGTCTGCTCGTGAGCGAACTCGGCCTGATGGCGCGCGGAGAGCACCGCCTCGACAGCCCGGCGTTGGTCCAGGAACGGCTGAAGGACCTCGGCTCAGGACTGTGGGGCGTCATTCCCGCCACTGTGCGCACCGCCTTCTGGAACCAGTTGGACCGCATCACTTCCTTCACGGTGGCCAGCGAACTGGACACGGTGCCATGGGAGTTGCTCTACGCGGTGGACCAGAGCCACGAGGCCGGTTTCCTCGCCGGACGTATGGCGGTCGTCCGCAGGAGCGCGGGCCAGTCCAGGGCCCGTCTGATCGTCCCGACGAGCATCGCCTTCGTCCAGTCCCGAAAGATGCCGGAACATGCGGAACGGGAGATCGCCGCCGTACGCGGCCATCTCAGCGGTACCCAGGACCTGGGCGTCGTCGAGGACCTGGACGATCTGCGGCAGCTGCTGCTCCCGGAACCACCGGGCGTACTCCACTTCGCCTGCCACCACGCGTTCGACGCGAAGACCGGGCCCGCGGTGGAGCTCAACGGCGGGGAGTTCCGCCCCGACACCCTCAACCGGGCGGCGCTGAGCAGGGCCTGGCGCAACAGTCCCCTGGTGTTCTTCAACGGCTGTCGCACCGGCGGTGAGGTCCGCGGGCTGACGGGAACCGTGGGCTGGGCCGGACAGTTCCTCAAGGCGGGCGCCGGAGCGTTCGTCGGCTCCCTCTGGAACGTGCGTTCGACTTCGGCGGCGGACTTCGCCGACGCCTTCTACCGGGCGCTGGCCGAGGGGAGCCCGCTCGGCGAGGCATCGCGGCTCGCCCGCCGCGTGATCATGGATGAGGCCGGGGACCCGACCTGGCTCGCCTACACCGTGTACGGCAACCCGTCAGCCCGTGTCGCCGGCCGCTGAGGCGCGGTCACCGCCCCTCCCGGGCCATCTCCTGCCGGGCGAGGCGGCACTCGGGCGCCGGGTCCGCCGGTTCGGCGATCACCCGCCGTCCGCACTCCCGAGCGGTCGGGCAGCCGTACGCCACCGTCGAGGCGGCGTCCTCGCCCTCCGTGCGCACGACGTAGCCCCCGGCCAGTACGCGGTGGGCATCGACGGCCTCCCACAGCGCGGTCCACTCCCGCAGGGTGTCCCGCTGTTCCCGCGACGCCCGGTCGAGTTCGCGCCAGGCGGGGAGCAGGCCGCTCTCCTTCGCCCGCTGACGCAGCCGGTCCTTGCGCAGACACACGTCGGCCCACGACAGCGGGCCCCCGGGCGTTCGAGACTCCCCCATGCCGGCTCCCTCCGGTGCATACTGACTCACGTTCCGTTCCGTCCATGGTGCCTGACTTTCCGTCACGGACCGTCAGACGCGGGAGTGGCGTGCCGCAGACCACGACGTTCAGCTGTGCCGAGGCCGTGCGGTCCCACGAGGCCGAGGTGCTCGACGTACTGAAGCGGCTCGAACCGGCCGAGACGGGCATCGGGCAGTGGAGCGAGACGCCGACGCACATCGAGGCCAAGCGGTTGCTGCACGGCGGACGGGACGGCCCCCTGGTCCTGGAGGCGGAGGTCCGCTGGCGGACCGTGGTGTGGCGATGCGTCGTCAAGATCGGCCCCGCGGTGGAGATGCGGGACGAGTGGGAGGCGTACGAGGCCCATCTGAAGGCGCCGCGCAGCGCGTTGTGCGCCCCCGTCGAGGCAGCGACCCGCACCGTACTCGGCCGCGACAAGGCCGTGCGGGGACGGCGCGAGGCCGTCGTCTACGGTCATGTGAGCGACTACGCGGGAAGCCCCGACCGGTCCGTCGTCACCCTGGAGGAACGCGTCGCCCAGGTGTGGCAGAACGGTCCGAAGGCGGTCGCTCCGGTGCTGGGACTGCTCGCCGCGTACGGCGAGAAGGCGCGTGCCGCCTTCTACAGCCGCGCCGAGGTACGGGAAGTGGACACGAGCCTCGACTCCTTCGTACGGGACCTCGGTCCGATGTTCGACCTGTGTGTCGACGGATCTCCCCCGGACGCGGAGGTCGGCTACTGCCCCGAACGCACCCTGCTGAAGATCGTGCTCGCGCCGTCCGCCCCCGGGGGCCGCGTCTACCTGGGCCCCGGATCACCGGCGGCGGGCGGCCCGCGGACGCACGACCGCATCGAGTACCGCCTCGTCCGCTCCCCGGCCGACTCGACGTCCGAGGAGATCGAGCTCTACGGAACCGTGGACGACCGTTACCCCGCCAACCGGTGGGGCGCGATGTCCGAGCGCTGTCGCGACCTCCTGCTGGAGGGAGAGGAGGTCGCGGCGGGCGGCGAACGCACCCTGTCGCCCTTCGCGCGGCTGTACGCCATGCTGACGGACCAGCGGCCGGGGCGTACCGAGTCGCTGGTGCACGGCGACCCGAACCCGCGCAACCTGATCGTCGCGACGAGCGCCGACGGAGCCGAGCAGATCTATCTGATCGACTTCGCCCGGACCCGCACGGGCCGGCCCCCGCTCGCCGACTTCACCTGGCTGGAACTCGGCCTGCTCCGCGACGTCTTCGCCGACCGCCTCGGCTTCGGCGAGGTGCTCACCCTGCAACGGGCGCTGTTCCTGGCGGGCACGCTGACCGACGCCGCGAGCACCCCGCCGCGGGAGGCTGCCGCGGTGGCCGAGCAGGTCGCCCTCGACGCGCTGCGGGACTTCCCGGACCCGTTGCTCGCCGCGTTCCGGGTGCTGTGGGCGGTGCGGGCCCAGGCCGCGCTGAGCCTCCCGGAAGGCGCGGCAGGGGGCTGGCACCGGGAGTACGCCGCCCATCTCGCCATCACCGCCAACCAGACCTTCGGCTGGACCCTCACCTCTGTCGCCCCGGCCGCGATCGCCGCGACCGTGGCGGCCGCCGGGGTCTGCGCCGAGGCCTACGACGGGAAACGGCCCTACCAGCGATGGCCCACCGGCCTGTTGGCCGCCGCGGCCCGGGCCACCGCGCGGGGAGCCGTACCGGACGGCCCGCGGAGCGCGGCGGCGCTCGCCGCTCTGGTCGACGAGACGGATCGCCGTGGCCTGCGCGACCCCGGGCTCGAAGCGACGCTGCGGGACGTCGGCCGAAAGCTCGTGCGCACGGCCTTCCGGAAGTGGGGTGTGACGACGGTGGGCCTGGGCCGGTCCACCGGCTCCGGCCCGCGCCTCGTCATGCGGGCCACGGACGCCGACGGGCGGACGGAGGACGTCCAGCACCACCTGGACGCCGGGCGACTGATGCTGCTGCGGGGCGAGCCGCAGTCCGGCAAGACCGCTGTCGTCGAGCAGTGGTGCCTGCGGCAGGCCGAGGCGGCCGCCGCCGGCATCGACGGCGCGTCCACGCCGCCCGAGCTCCGCGTCCCTCTGGTCGTCTCCGCCGCCCGGCTGGCGGAACTGCTGTCGGAGCACGGCGGCGGGCGGTCACCGGCGCCGGTGTCCTTACCGGTCCTCGCCTGGACCGAGGCCGGGATGCCCACGGCGTGGTCGGACCACATCGACGCCCTGCGCACCCTCGGCGTGCTCCGTCTGGTCGTCGACGGCCTGGACACGCTCGATCCGGGCGCCGCGCGGCAGCGGGTCGTCTCGTGGCTCCTGGCCCACGCCGCCGCGCCGCGCGCCGGGATCCTGGTGTGCGAGCGCCCCCGCACCGTGGCCGCCCCTCCCGCCGAACCGGAGCTGGCGGACGTCTTCGACGTGCTCGTGCTGGCCCCGCCGGACGACGACCAGATCCGCCGTACTCTCCTCAGCCGGCTGCTGGTGGACGGACGGGTCCAGGATCCCGTGGACACGGCGGACAGACTGTTCGCGATGCTCTTCGGCCGGCAGTCCGAGGGACGGCTCTCCGCCGGGCTGCGCTCGCCCCGTCTCGTCGCCCTCGTCGCCGACCTGGCCGCGGAGACGGCCGCCACCGACGGGCGCACCGGTGAGAGCGGCCTCCGGCTGGGCATCGGAGAGGTGTTGTACCTCTACACCCGGCAAAAGCTGACCACCTACACCCTGCAGCGGTTGCCCCGCGCGTCCGACCACTACGACGCCGACGAGGCCCTGCTCGCCGAACTGGCCCGCGAACTCACCGACCGCCGTGCCACGGAGCTGCCCGAGGCCGAGCTGGCCGGGGGGACGCCCCTGCGGATCGGCAGCCTCACGGAGTCCGGACTGATCGAGCGGAAGTTCGACGGCCCGCGGTCCACGCTCACCTTCACCCATTCCACGATCCGCGAGTTCTTCGCGGCCCGGTGGCTCTACCTCACGTGGAGCGAGGATCCGGACGGCACCGCCGAGCGCGTCCGCCGCCCGGCCTGGCACGAACCGGCCAGGATCCTGCAGTCGTTCACGCTGGCGGACGAGGCCCCGGCCGAGGCGCTGGTGACGGCCGCGCTCGAGCACGACATCCTGCTGGCCGCGCGCCTCCTGGCCGCCGCTCCGACGCCGAACCCCGCGACCCTGGACGACTTCGTCGCGCGGGCCGACAGCCTGCTCCGCGGGCCGGACGCGGACCCCGCGGCCCACCGTGACGCGGTGTCGGCGCTCGGGCAGCTCGGCGGCGCCCGCGCGCGCACGCTCCTGCGTACCGTCGCGCAGGACCCCACGGTGGACCCTCGGGCACGGGCGGAGGCAATCCGGGGCCTGGCCTCGATCACACGACGCGACGGAACAGCGGACAACCCCGGCACGCTGCGCAGGGCCTGCGCAGCCATTCTGGGCGGCGCGCCCGACCAGGGCGGCACGCCCGACCAGGGCGGCACGCCCGACCAGGGCGGCACGCCCGACCAGGGCGGCACGCCCGACCAGGGCGGCACGCCCGACCAGGGCGGCACGCCCGAGCAGGGCGGCACGCCCGACATCGTAACGAGGGTCGCCGCCATTGACGCCGTGGCCCGTCGCGGAATCACCGCCCTCACGCCCCGCCTCGCCGAGCTGGTCGACCCGGCCCAGCCCTGGCCGGTGTCCTCGGCCGCCCGCCGGGCCCTGCGCACCCTCGACACCGACCCGACCGAGGCCCTGACCCTGCGATGGGTCACCGTCTGCGAGAACCGGCTGACCGCCAACGTCACGGAACTGGCCGCCGCCACGGTCCACGCCGAGCAGCTCCGACTGAGCGACGAGCGGTGCGAACTGCTCGGTGAACTCGCCGTCGCCGGGCGAGTGGAGCCGCTGCTGTGGCACCGGTTCGATTTCGCGGCCCACGACGAGGCGGGCCGGTTGCTCGAGAAGCTGACGGCCGATCGGATCCGGAACCCGTCGGCGCCCGGGCAGGAGGACCGCATGCCTTCCCTGCCGGCCGAGGCCTGGGACGTCCTGACCATGGCCGCACCCGCTCTCGACGACCTCGCCGGCCTCTTCGCCCGGAGCGACGACGACCTGGTCGCCGCCGCGGCCGTGCACCGGCTGCTGGCCCTCGCGCCCGAACGGGCGGCGCTCCTGCTCACCTCGGCGGCCGAGGAGGTGCCGCCGGGCCGGCTGACCGCTCTGGCCGTGGCCGTCGGCGAACTCGACGCCGACCTCGGCCAACCCGCCGCGCAGGTGCTCGACAAGGCCGAGCACCTGGTCGCCTCGCTGGTCGAGGGGCTCTCCGCGGAGACCGCCGGAGAACACGCCGAGGCCCTCGCGGGACTCGTGGGCGCGGTGTTCTCCGCCCGCCGTGCGCGCGGTGTCCGGCTGGCCCTGCGGACGGCACGCACGCTGGAGCAACGTGATCTGACGTTGCGTCACAACTGGCCGTGGATCATGGCGTTCGCCCGCGCCCGGGCCCTGCCGGACGACCTGGAGGCACTGCTGGACGCCGACACCGACGACGAGGACGCGGCCCTGGCGGTTTTCGGGCTGGCCGGGGGGTGCGCCTTCCTGCTCGACGCCTCCAGGGGGCCAGGGCATCGACTGGGCCGGACCGCCCGGGAGCGGCTGGCCGGGCTGTGGCCGGGCGCCGACGACGAGGACGGCGCGGAGCGGTTCGTGTCGGCCGCGGCCACGGCGGGCCTCGCCGAGGCCTTCCCCCACGCCTGTCTGCTCGCCGCCCGTCCCGGGTTCGGGACCACGCCCCGGCGCCGGGCGACCGGCCCGTACGGATGCGTGGAGCAGACCGCCCTGGCCGACATCCTGCCGGCGGTGGGCTGGCTCGCCCGGCTCGCTGCCGCCCAGGGCGACCCCGACGCCCTGTCCCGGGCCCGGGACCTGCTGACGGCCCTCCCCGCCGACGCCCCGCAGCCCGGCGTGGCCCTCGGGCGGCTCGCGGGGCTCGCGTACCTCGGGGAGTGGCGGACCGTGATCGACGACTACGTACAACCGGGACCTCGCGCGGCGGCGATCGCCACGCACGCCGTCAGGGACTGGCATCTCGACGGACCGGGCGGGACGGCGGAGGGGACGGCGGACGACGTCATGGCCGTGGCCGATCATCTGACGCACCGACTGGCCGGCGCAGACCTGCCGCCCGAAGTACGGGGCACGCTGCGCGAGTTGAAGCGCGCCTGCGAGCTGCGGGCCGACGCGCCCTCCCCAACCCGGTCGGCGGAAGGAGCCCGATGAGCGGGTCGGACGACGCAGCCCTCCCCGACGACATCGACACCCTCGTCTCCTGGGCGGACGCCGCCCAGGAGGAGTACGCCGGCACCGGTGATCCCGAAGCCGCGGAACGTGCCGTCCTGCTGTGGCGCCGGATCACAGCCGAGGCGGCTCACCCGGACACGGACTTCCTGACCGAGCTGGGCCATGCCCTGCTGGACCGCTTCGAGGCACTGGGCGACCCCGAGGACCTCACCGAGGCCCGGGCCGCCTACGAGGCCGCCCACCGCGCCGAACAACCCGAACAGCCCTTCACCCTCAACAACCTCGCCAACTGCATGCGCGTGCAGTACGAGTTGTCGGGCGCCGTGGACCTCCTCGACGACGCCGGCGCCACCCTGCTCAGGGCCCTGGAGCTCACGGACCCGGACGACACGGACCCGGACGACACGAACCTGAGGTGCACGCTTCGGGACAACCTGGGCCTGGTGCTGGCCGAACGGTACGACAGGGACGGGGACGCGCAGGACCTCGCCCGCGCTGTCGAGGCGCACCGGGAAGCCGTCGTGACGTCCCGGCCCGACGATCCGAACCGGCTGCTGTACCTGACGAACCTGGGCAGCGCCCTTCAGACGCACTACGACCTCGCGGGCGACCGGAGCGCCATGGACGAAGCCGTGAGCGTCTACCAGGAGGCCATCGACAGCACGGACCAGGACTCCCCCGATCTGCCGCTGCGCCTGGCCAATCTGTCCGGAGTGCTGCTCGCCCGTCACCGGCGCGGCGGCAAGGCCTCCGACCTGGACACGGCGGTGGCGCTCGCGCAGAGCGCGCTGGCCGCCGGCCCGCCCTCGTCGGCCGACCGGCAACGGCAGACGCACACGCTCGCGGAGGCCCTGCGGACGCGCTACGAGGACCGCGGGGACATCGACGATCTCACCCTGGCGATCACCCTGTACCGGGCGGTGTACATCACGGACCGCCCCGCCCTGCGTGCCTCCTGCGCGGTCGGGCTCGCAGGCGCGCTGCTCGCCCTGTACGAGCGGAACGGGGACGCGGCGGCCCTGGCGGAAGCCGAGGCCGTGTGCCGACACGCCCGGAGCACGAGCCCGTCCTTCGGCCGGGAACCCGCGGCGCCGGCCCTGCTGGGCCGGGCCGTCCTGGAGGCGTACCGGCGAACCGGGGACGGGCCGGCCCTGGACGAGGCGGTGCGGTTCCTCGACCGGGCGTGGACCATGACACCGCTCAGGGCCCCGGCCCGCAGCGGCCGGGCCGGCGACCTGGCGGTGGCCCTGCTCGACCGCTGGGACGGGCGGGGCGCCCCCGAGGACCTGGTGCGCGCGACCGGACTCCTGTCGGAGGAGAGCCCGGGGTCACCCTCCGGGGACGACGTTCCGCAGCCGCTCGTCGGGGGGCTGAACGCCGCGGCGGCGGGGCTGCGTTTCGCCGCCCCCGGCCCGCGGCTCGACGAACTGGTCGCGCGCCTGCGGGCCCTGCTCGAGCGGACCGCACCGGCGGCGCCCGTGGTGACCCGCCTCCTGGACCACCTCGCCGTGGCGCTCCGTCTACGGCACTCCGGCTCGGGTGACGCGGAGGACCTGGAAGCGGCCGTCGCCCTGCACCGGCAGGCGCTGGCCCGCACGGAGCGCGGCGGACCGCAGATGCCCGGGCTGCTGCGGGAGTTGGCAAACGATCTGCTGGACCGCTTCACGGTCCGGGGCCATGTGGTGGACCTGGAGGAGAGTCTCGCGTGCCTGAACGAGGCGGTTGCCCTGACCCCGCCGACCGCACCCGCACGGCACGGGCTGCTCAACGACCTGGGCAACGCCCTGCGCACCCACTACGAGCACTTCACGGAGCCCGACACCCTGGCCCGGGCCCTGGCGGCCTTCCGCGAGGCGGCCGACAGCGCGCTGCCCGCCGCCCCGGACCAGCCGGTGTACCTGGACAACCTCGCCAGTGCGCTGGTCGACCACTACCTCCGGACGTCCGACGCCGCCGCGCTCGACGAAGCGCTCCAGGCGTACGACAGAGCCCTCGCGCTGCTGCCCGCCGATTCCCCCGAAGTGCCGAGGACGGCCGCCAACCGGGCGGGCTGTCTGTGGCACCTGTGGCGGGAGAGGGAGGATGCCCGCCTCCTGGAGGCGGCGGTCGACGCCCTCACGGACGTACTCGGCCGCCTTCCCGGCACAGCCGTGTCCCGTCCGCTGTACCTCAACAACCTGGCGTGCTTCCTGCGCGACCGGCACCGGCTGTCCGGTGACCCCGGTGACGCGGACGAGGCCACGGCACTGTTCCGGGACGCGTGCCGGAGCGGTGCCGCGACCGAGGTGCTGTGGAGCGTCCAAGCGGCGCTGAACTGGGCCGGATGGGCACAGAGCCGGGGAGAGCACCGGGAGGCGGCCGAGGCCTGCACGCGGGGTCTGGCCGTTCTGCGGCAGGTCTTCCGGCGCCAGGCGACCCGCGCGCACAAGGAGAGCTGGCTCAGGTCCGCGGAAGTCCTGTCGGCCGGGGCGGCCCGGGCCCACGCTGCCCTCGGTGACGCCCGCGCGGCGGTCGTGGCCCTGGAGACCGGGCGGGCGATGCTGCTCAGCGAGGCACTCGAACGGAACCACTCGGTCCTGAACCGGCTGGAGCGAGTGGGTCTCGGCGGGCAGGCCGAACGGTACCGGGCCGCGGTGGGCCGGCTGACGGCCGCGGTGGCCGACGCGGCTTCGCCCGACCCCGTCGGCAGACCGTCCGCGGTCGGCCTTCGGGCACCGGAGGACACGGCCCGCTGATCACGCCGTACGGATGCTCCGTGTCCGATTCGTAGGCGCCCTGCGCGGCGCGGGGGGGGCGCGCCGAGGCTCCGCAACGCTCCTTCGCGCGCCCCGCGCACCCGGGAACCGACGGCACCCCCTTGCCGGTCCCCCGGGGCCCGCCTGTACTTGGACCGGGGTGGGGAACATGACACACAACGGCGGGCCGCGGGCCGCGCTGGTCGACGGGACGCTTGCGTGCCTGCTGGCACCAGGGCCGCTGGAGGCGGTGCGCGCCCGGGACGCGCTGTCCGGCCGGGCCGACCGCCGCACACTGATCGCGCTCGCGAACAGGACGTACCTCGCCCTCACCCGGGACATGCCGGATCCCTTCGCGACCCGCGTGCCGTTGAACCTGGGTGACTGCCACCTGGAGTGGGGAGCCGCGACGGCCCGCCGAAGCCTGGAAGAGGTCGTCCGGCGGTCACCCCGCCGGTGGGCGGCGGAAGCGGTGCTGGGCCTGGGGCGGTTGCTGTGCCTGCCCGACCTGCCCCGCGCCACGCTGTACGCCGTCGTCGTCCACGCCTTCGGCGGGCGTCCGGACGGCGAGCGGCGCATCGTGTACGACGCGGTCGCGGCCCTGTTGCGGGCCGGTTCGGCGGACGTGGGCATCGCCGTCGTCGAGGCCCACGAGACCGTACTGCTGTCCGACGAGGTCGACGCACTGCTGACGCGCGTCGCCGTGAACGACGCGGACAACGAGTCGGAGCGTCCGCTCGCGGACCTGGCCTGGCTGACCCGGCTCACCCTGCGGACCTGCCGGGTCCTCGGGACGGCCGAGTCACGGAACCCGCGTCCGGCGATCGCGGCTCTTCAGGAACTGTCCGACGGAACCGACGCGTCAGGGCTGCGTGACCTCCTGCGCCGTTTCCCGGGCCTGCTGTCGCCGGTGGCGGCGGAGTTCGTCGCCGCCCACAGCCCGTATGTGGATCCGCCCGGTTCGCTCGACGCCGCCCGCCGACTGCTGGAGGCCGGGCGCGCTCCCGGCGTCGACGGCGTCCTCGACGCGGCCTGGGACCAGGGTCTGCTCCTGCCCGCCTCGCTGCGCACGCTCCTCACCGAGGCATCCGCGCTCGGTGAGCCTGACGACGAGGCGTCCGCGCGCCGCGTGCTGCAGGCATGGGCTCGGATCATGGACCACCCGGCCCTGCGCGGGCGGCGAGCCCCCTCGTGCGTCCTCCAGGAGCACGCCACGGCACAGTTGTTGTGCCACCGGACCGGGTTCGCGCCCGGCGCCCTCGTCATGGCGATCGACGGACTGCGCGACATGGTGGCGGCCGAACCCGGTGACACGCCCGGGCTGTCCGGGAGCCGCCGCTTCTTCGCGGAAGCCCTGATCGACCGCTACCAGTCGGGGGGAGCGGACGCCGACCTGCGGGAGGCCCGGACGCTGCTGGACCGCCCCACGGCGCCCGCCCGGACGTCGGACGAACTGCCCTTCACCCATGAACTCCTGCTGTGCAAACTGCTCCTGCTCTGGCACGAGCGCTTCGACGCGCCGGACGACCTCGAGCGGGTGGTGCGGGTGGCGGGCCAGGTCGCCGAGCGGTTGGCCCGGCGGCCGCGCGACGCGATGCGACAACGCTGGGCGGCGGCGATCGGCCAGGCGCTGGGCAAGTACGCGGACGACGACGACTACCTGGCCAGGGTCCACGACGACCGGGTGAACCTGGCGAACAGTTACCTTGCGGGCGCGTTGGCCAAGCTGTTCCGCCGCACGGGACGACTCGACCACCTGGACCGCCTCGTGGACCTGGACCGCCGCACGGTACACGGCCGGTACGGCTCGGCGCGTAGGCACGCCATGCATCGCGCCAACCTCGGCACCACGCTCCTGGAGCGGTTCGCCGTCACCCGTGACGCCGCCGACCTCGACGAAGCCATCACCGAACTGCGCCAGGCGATACCGCTGATACCCCTGCCGCATGCCCCCCGGGCCCAGTCCATGCTCGCGAACGCCCTCAGCACCCGAGCCGGGGGCACCGGCAACACGTCCGACATGGCCGAGGCCCTGGACTGGGGCACCCGTTCCGTCGACGGCACCTCCCCCGACCACTTCGAGTACGCGAACCGGAACAACAACCTCGGAAAGCTGCACCTGCACCAGTGGGTGCTCAGCGGCGACCCCGCCGAACTCGACCGGGCGATCGGCCGTATGGAGACCGCCGTGCGGTACTCCGCCCCGACGGCCCGGGGCCGTGACTGGCGCGTGCTCAATCTCGCCGTCGCGCTCACCCACCGTTACGACGTCCGGCACCGCCACCGGGACTTTCTGCGCAGCCACCGCTTCTTCTCCCGCGTGGCCTCCGCCACCGCCGAGGCCTACCCTGAACTCGCCCTGAGGGGACTGTCGTTCTGGGGCGCCCGGCTCGCGCGGCAGCGACTGTGGCCCCAGGCCGCCCATGCCTACGCCCGCGCCCTGCGCGCCGAGGAACGGCTGTTCCGTACCCAGGCGGTCCGGGACCACAAGGAGACGTGGCTGACGCACAGCAAGGGACTCGCGTCCGAGGCCGCCCACGCGCTGGAGCGCAACGGCGACCGGACCGACGCGGTGCTCGCCCTGGAGCGGGGCAGGGCCCGGCTGTTGTCCGAGTCCCTGGGTATGGACCGGGTCAGGGTGGCTCTGCTGCGCGAGCGCCATGAGGGCCTGCACGCCCGTTACGTGGCCGCCGTCCGCAGGCTCGGGCTTCTCCAGCGGCACGAGACCGGGTGACCGCTTCAGCGCTGCCGGGGACGAAGACCCCGCAGGGCCGTGCCGAGGACGGCGACGCCCTCTTCGATCTCGTGGGCGGGGCCTGCCGCGTAGCCGAGGACCAGGCCGGGCGGGCCGGGGCTGATCCGGTGCCAGGACAGGGGGTGCGCTTTCACCCCCCGCTCGAGGGCGGCCGCGGCCAGGTCGACATCGCGTGGGCCACGGTCGCCGAAGGTGACCATGAGGTGCAGGCCGGCGGCCGCCCCGTGCACCTGTGCGCCGGGCAGGTGCTCCTCGATCGCGCGGAGCATCACGTCCCGGCGCCGGCGGTGGCGCCGCCGGACATGGCGCAGATGCCGTTCCAGCTCGCCCGAGTCCATCAGCCGGGCGAGGACCAGTTGGGTGAGGACGCCGTTGCCGAGGTCGGCGTACCGTTTGGCGGTCACCGCGGCGTCGAGCCGGTCCGGCGGGACGAGCAGCCAGCCGACGCGGAGCGCGGGCGCGAGCAGTTTGGAGACACTGCCCGCGTAACAGACCCCTTCGGGCATCAGCGAGCGCAGCGCCGGGACCGGCGGCCGGTCGTAGCGGTGCTCGGCGTCGTAGTCGTCCTCGATCACCACCCCGCCGTCCGCCGCCCAGCTCAGCAGGTCGCGGCGGCGCTCCCCGTCGAGGACGACACCGGTCGGGAACTGGTGGGCCGGCGTCAGCAGTACCGCCCGTGCGCCGCTGGCGCGCAGTACGCCGACGTCGAGGCCGCCCGTGTCCACCGGGACCGGCACGATCTCGTGGCCGCCGTACTCCAGTTGCTGGCGGGCCCCGAGCGATCCGGGGTCCTCGACGGCGATGCGGCCGATTCCGTCCGTCCGCAGGAGCTTGCCGAGCAGTCCCAGGGCCTGCGCCACCCCCGCGACCACCACGACCTCGTCCGGGTCTGCGCGGATGCCGCGGTTGCGGGCCAGCCAGCCGACGACGGCCCGGCGCAGGGCGGGGGCGCCACGGGGGTCGCCGTAGCCGAAGTCGGCCGGGCCGACGCCCGCGAGGACGGCGCGCTCGGCGCGCAGCCACGCGGTGCGGGGGAAGGCGGCGAGGTCGGGGACGCCCGGGGAGAGGTCGATGCGGCAGGGCAGGGCGCGCAGGGCGTCGACGGCGCCCTCGCGGTCGGCCGAGGCGAAGAACGAGGCCTCGGGCGCGGGCCCGGATCCGGCCCCGGCCGGTGTCGTGTCGCGGGCGGGGGTGCGGGGCGCGGCGGGTGCCGCCACGACCACCGTGCCCAGCCGGCCGCGTCCGGCGATCTGTCCGGACTCGGCGAGCCGCCGGTACGCCTCGGTGACCACGCCCCGGGTGACGTGCAGTTCCTGCGCGAGGACCCGGCTGGCGGGCAGCCGCGCTCCGACGGGCAGCCGGCCGTCGGCGACGGCCGACCGCAGTTGGTCGGCGAGCCAGGCGATACGGCCGCCGGGCGGCGCCTGGCCGATGTCGAGCTGGAGGAAGTCCGAGCCGACAGCCGTGCCGTCCGTCGGCGCGTCCGGTGTTTTGGACCCCTGTGCCGGTGGGTTCTTGGACCTGCCCATGACGTCCATTGTGCGGGCACCGTGGTCGCCATGGACACACCTTCCCCTTCGTTCGCCCGGCTCGCGCCCGGCATGGTCGGGATGGCGCTGGTCGGCAGCAGCGTCACCGTCTCGCGCACGCTCGTCGACGCCCCGCTGTTCACCACGCAGGCGGTCCGGTACGCCGCCGCGACCGCGATCCTCCTGGTCATGGCCCGGCTGGCCGGTGTCCGTCTGATGTGGCCGCGGGGGTGGGAGTGGCTGTGGCTGGCGGGGATCGCGGTCAGCGGTCTGGTGCTGTTCAACGTGGCCGTGGTGCGGGGCGTCGCCCATGCCGAGCCCGCGGTGATCGCTGTCGCGGTCGCCTGTGTGCCGCTGGTTCTCGGGGTCGTGGGCCCGGTGCTGGAGCGGCGCACGCCGAGCCGGCAGGTCCTGTTGGCGGCGCCTGTCGTGATGGCGGGCGCGGTGCTGGTGGAGGGAACGGGGCGCACCGACGCCGTCGGGGTGGCCTGGGCGGCGCTGGCCCTGGCCTGCGAGGCCGCGTTCACCCTGCTCGCCGTACCGGTGCTGCGACGGCACTCTCCGTGGGGGGTGTCCGTGCACGCGATGTGGATGGCCGCCGTGATGCTGGCCGTTCTCGGCACGGCGTCGGAAGGGCCTTCGGCGGTCCGGGAGTTGTCCGGGGCCCAGTGGGCGGCGGTCGGCTATCTGGCGTTGATGGTGACGGCGGTCGCCTTCGTGCTGTGGTACTCGACGGTCCGCGCCGTCGGGTCCGGGCGGGCCGGACTGCTCACCGGGATCGCACCCCTTGCCGCGGCGGTCGTCGGCACCGTCTCGGGTGGCGGTGTGCCGAGCCCGTCGGTGTGGCTGGGCATCGTCGTGCTGATCCTGGGCCTGGCCGGTGGCATCCGTCCACCCCGCGTCCCTGCCGGGGAGGCCACGGGAGTGGATCACTCGGCCGCGGCGGACTCCGCGCCCTCGCTCGAACTCTCTCCGGAGGCCGGCGGCCGTAACCGTCCTCGAAGTCGTCGAGCGGGATGAGCGGCTGCTCGCCGTCGCGGCGTCTTCCTTGCCCTTGGGGTACGGGTCCTCCGCTCATCCCAGATTCCCGGCGTCGACCGGCAGGTCGGCGAGGCGCCACTCCAGCATGCCGTCGTTCAGTCGGATCGCCCGCCGCCCGCGGCCGGTCAGCAGGCGTACGGCGTCGTGGGCGAGGACGCAGTACTCGCCGCGGCAGTACACGACGATCTCCGTCTCCTCGGGCAACTCGCCGATGCGCTCGGCCAGTTCGTCGACCGGGATGGAGAGCGCCCCGGGGATGTGCCCGGCGAGGTACTCCGCCACGGGCCGTACGTCCAGCACCACCGCCCGCCCCGCCGCGACGCGGGCGCGCAGTTCCTCGCGGGTGACCTCCGTCGCGCCGTCGTCCCCGAGATAGGCGTGGCGGGCGGCGGGTACGGCGGCCTGGTGGGCCTCGGTGACCTTGCGCAGCAGTACGAACAGGCGGGCCACGTCGTCGCCCGCGAGCCGGTAGTGGATGCGCACGCCCTCGCGGCGCGTGGCGACGAACCCGGCCTGCTTGAGGGTCTGCAGATGCGCCGACGCGGTCGTCAGGTTCAGCCCCGCGGCCTTGGCCAGGGCGTCGACCGTGCGCTCACCCTGGGCGAGCAGATCGAGCAGTTCGAGGCGTTTTCCGCTGGCCAACGCCTTGCCGCCGGCCGCGAACGCGTCGTAGAGCTGCGCCTTCGCACCGGCTACGGTGTGTCCCGACATGACATCCTCCATAAATCCATGGAATATCGTAGATGTTCCTGGAGGACTTGATGGGTTTCGCCGACGACCACCTGACCCCTCTGGTCGACACGGGGCTGGGCAACAGCGCCTACCTCGTCGACCTCGGCGACGGCCGCGCCCTGGCCGTGGACGCGAGCCGGGATCTGCGCGCCCTGCGCCGGACCGCCGAGCGGCGCGCACTGACCGTCGCGTACGCGGCGGACACGCATCTGCACGCGGACTTCCTCTCCGGCGCCGTCCAGCTCGCGCACGACGACGGCGCGAGCGTGCTGGCCTCCGCCGCCGGGCACCGGGCCTTCGCGCACCGCGGACTGTCCGACGGCGACGAGGTCGACCTGGGCGGCCTGACCCTGCGGGCGCTGGCCACGCCCGGCCACACGGACGAGCATCTGTCCTTCCTGCTGTCGGACGGCTCCCGCACGCTCGGGGTCTTCACCGGAGGCTCGCTGATCGTGGACTCCGCCGCCCGCACCGATCTGCTCGGCGCCGACCGCGCCGAGGAGCTCGCCCGTGCCCAGTACCACTCGCTGCGGCGCCTGGCCGCGCTGCCGGACGCCACCGCCGTGTGGCCCACCCATGGCGCGGGCTCCTTCTGCTCGGCCCCGCCCGGCAGCGAGCGTACCTCCACCGTCGGCGCCCAGAAGCAGACCAACCCGCTGCTGGCGGCCCCGGACGAGGACACCTTCGTACGGCGTCTGCTGGGCGGCCTGGGCAGCTACCCGGCCTACTTCGGGCGGCTCGCCGAGGCCAACCGGCGCGGCCCCGCCGTCCTCGGCTCCGCCCCGCTGCTGCCCGCCCTCGACGCGGGCCGGGTCAGGTCCCTGCTCGCCGATGGCTGTCAGATCGTCGACGTGCGCCCGACGGCGGACTACGCGGCCGGACACATCCCGGGTTCGCTGTCCATCCCGCTGCGCGGTCAGTTCGCCACCTGGCTGGGCTGGCTCCTGCCCGACACCGCACCGCTCGTCTTCGTGATGAACGACGACCAGGACGCGAGCGACGTCGTCTGGCAGGCGTACAAGATCGGCTACGAGCGGCTCGTGGGGCGGCTCGCCGGGGGCATGGCCGCGTGGCTCGCCGCCGGCCACCCGCAGGCCCGCACCCCGTTCGTCACCGCCGACCGCAGCGGTGGCCGCCCCTACGTCGACGTACGGCAGGAAGCGGAGTACGAGGCCGGGCATGTGCCCGGTGCCGTGCACCTCGAACTCGGCGGCCTCGCCGCGCATGCCGGGGAGGTCCCGGGCGGGCCGCTGGTGGCGTGCGGGCACGGCGTTCGAGCGATGACCGCCGCCAGCCTGCTGGAGCGCGCGGGCCGGAGCGACCTCGCCGTCCTCGACGGCGGACCGGCCGACTACGCCGCCGCCCACGGCGAACCGCTCGCGGAGGGCGCCGCCCGGTGAGCGTCACCGCCATGGACGCTGCCCGGCCCGTCCGGCTGGGACTGCGGGAGAACCGGCCCCGGTTCACCCTGCTGGTCGTCGTCAACGCCTGTGTCGGCGGCCTGGTCGGCCTCAGGCGCTGACCAGTCTCGCCGCGGGCGCGCTCGTCGCCGGTGTCCTCGCCGACGCCCTCGGTCTCGACGCGACCGTCATCGCCGCCGCCGCGCTCACCGCCGCGTCCGGCCTGCTCACCACCCGCCGGATCACCGAACGGCGCCCGGGCCACTGAGACAACCGGACACTGTGCGTGTCCCCCGCACGATCACCGGTCCGTCGCCGTCGTGGCCGGCCAGGCCTCACGCTCCACCAGGTCCAGGACGAGGGCCGCGATGTTCCAGGCGTCGTCCTCGCCCCGGTGATGTCGTCCTTCGAGGGGCAGTCCGGCGATCCGCAGGGCCTGGCTCATGCCGGGCTTTCGGCGCAGGCCGTGGGCAGTGGTGAAGACAGCCTTGGCGTTGGTGTGGCCGCGCTCGACCGGATGGCCGAACGGATAGGCCACCCGGTCGGCCTTGCTCTGCCGGGCGAACTGGCGCCGGTCGTAGTCGCCCCAGCTGGCCCACGGCCGCTCCGCCGCCCCGTACTCGTCGACGAGGAGCCGGCACGCCTGAGCGAAGGTCACACCGCGGTCCACGTCCGCCTGCGTCAGGCCGGTCAGCTCGGTGCAGAAGGGGCTGACTCCCGACCGGGTGGGGCGGACCATGATGCCGTGCCGGGCGAGGCGACGCCGTGCCCGGAGGTCGACGACCGTGAGACCGATCTCGATGATCTCGTTCACCGATCCGGGCGGCGGCTGCCCCTCCCAGCAGGTGGCTTCCACGTCGATGACGTTGAGGAGGGTCGGGTCGTGGCGCATGGGCCGAGGCTACGAGGGGGCGGGCCCGCCCGGCATCCGCATTTCCGCCCCCGCCTCAGGGAAAAGCCGGTCCCACTCCCCTGACATCCCGTGTCAGTGGACCGCGGCAGACTTGGGGCGTGCGTGCGAGCCGACTGCTGTCCGTCCTGTTGCTGCTCCAGACCCGTGGCCGGATGACGGCCCGGCAGCTGGCCGACGAGCTGGAGGTGTCCGTCCGTACGGTGTACCGGGACGTGGAGTCGCTCGCCGCGGCCGGTGTCCCTGTCTACGGCGATCCCGGCCACGACGGGGGTTACCGGCTGGTCGACGGGTTCCGTACCCGGCTGACCGGGCTGACCCGCGACGAGGCGGAGGCGCTGTTCCTGTCCGGGCTGCCCGGGCCGGCCGCGGACCTCGGGCTGGGCACCGTGCTCGCCACCGCCCAGCTCAAGCTCAGGGCCGCGCTGCCCGACGAACTGCGTGACCGGAGCGGCGAGATACGGCAGCGGTTCCATCTGGACACCGCCGGCTGGTACGCGGAGGCGGACGCCACCCCGCAGCTGGCCGCCGTGACCGACGCGGTGTGGCGGCAGCGCCGCGTCCGGGTCCGCTACCGGCGCTGGAAGGCTCCCCAGGAGGTGACCCGGACGCTGGAGCCCTACGGGTTGGTGCTCAAGTCGGGCCGCTGGTACCTGGTGGCGGGCCGACCGGACGCCGTCCGCACCTACCGCGTCTCCCACATCCTGCGGGCCCGGGTGCTGGAGGAGGACCGCTTCGACCGGCCCGACGGCTTCGACCTGGCCGCGCACTGGCGGTCGTATCTGAGGGAGTTCGACGCCCGGCGCCACCAGGGCCAGGCGGTGGTACGGCTGTCGCCACGGCTCCTGGAACGGCTGCCGGACCTCGTGGAACCGGCGGTGGCACGCGCCGCCCGGGACAGCGCGGGGCCACCGGGTCCCGACGGCCGGGTCCGGGTCGTCGTCCCCGTCGAGACGGCCGGGCACGCCGTCGGCATGCTGCTGCGGCTCGGCGCGGGGGCCGAGGTCGTGGCGCCCGACGAGTTGCGGGAGCTGATGGCGCGAACGGTCGCCGCACTGGCCGACACCTACCTGCGCCCGCCCAGCCTCTGAGGGGCAGTCGGTTCCGTGGAGGTTTTCGTGTCCGGGGTCCGGCGGGTGCCCGTACGGCCGAGGAGAGCGGCGAGGAGCAGTGCGGTGAGGGCCGTGAGGGCCGTGAGGGCCGTGCCCGGCCGGCCGAGGGTGTGGAGGAGGGGCGCGGCTACGGCGGTGCCGAAAGCGCCGGTCGTGAAGTAGAGCACGAGGTAGACGCTGGTGAGGCTGCCGGAGCGGTGGGGGTCGAGGGCGATGACGCGACTGGTGTTGGCGGCCTGGGCGGCGAAGCAGCCGGCGTCGAAGAGGGCGAGACCGAGGGCGATGACGGGCGGGGAGTCCAAGCCGGTGGCCAGGAGGGCGGTGCCGGCCGCGGCGGTCAGCATGCTGATGCCGATCACGGCGGCCGGGGTGCGGCGGTCGGTGAGGCGTCCGGTGAGCGGGAGGGCGGCGAGACCGAGGAGTCCGGTCAGGCTGTAGAGGCCGATGGCGGTCGGGTCCAGGGAGTGGGGCGGTGCGGCCAGGGCGAGGGCGAGGGCGACCCAGACGAGGTTGAAGGCGAAGTACCACAGTCCGCCGATGAGCACGGCGCGCCGCAGGGGCGGGAACTCCCGCAGCAGCGGAGGGAGCGCGGCGAGGGTGGCGCGGTAGCCGTGCGGGGAGTGCGGGCGCTCGCGGGGCAGGAGGGTGGCGGCGGCGATCGCGCAGAGCAGGGCGAGACCGGCGAAGACGAGGAGCATGCGCCGCCGGCCGAGGACGCCGGTGAGGGTGCCGCCGACGAGGCGGCTGAGCAGGATGCCCGCCGACATGCCGGCGGCCACCGTGGCGACGGCGGTCGCACGCCGTTCGGGCGGGGCGTGCCGGCCGGCGATGCTGCCCGCCTGTGCCGCGACACCGGCGGCAGCGCCGATGACCAGGTAGGCGGCCAGCAGCACGGCCGGGCCGGGTGCGGCCGCGGCGACGGCGAGGGCCGCGGCCAGGGCCGTGAGCTGGGCGGCCACCAGGCGGTGGGGTGCGCGGCGGTCGGTGAGCGGCAGCAGGAGGACGAAGCCGGTCATGCAGCCGACGAGCGCGGCGGTCGGTACGAGGCCGATCACGGAGGCGGACACGCCCAGGCCGCCGGCCGGGGGCGGAACCGCCGGATCCCGTCCACGACCGCGCCTAGCGTGAACGGCTCGGGCAGCAGCGCGCAGGTGGCGATCAGCGCGCGCCGCCCGGCCGACGCCGCGACCGCCTCGCGGACCAGCCGGGTCTTGCCCATGCCGGCCTCGCCCTCGATCACGACGAGGGACGGCCCGTCCTCCAACGCGTCGAGCACGGCGGAGAGTTCGACCGTGCGCCCCACGAAGTCCGGGGCGGGGCGCGCCTGCCCGGCCGGTGCGGCCCCTGTCGTCGTGGACAGCGGTCGGCCCCGCCGGGGTGACGCGCCACGCGACCACCTCCGGTCGCCTGCCGGCCGGGCCCTCGCACCGGCGCTCACCCAGAGCTCATGCCTCGGGCTCAGCCGAAGTACGCCTTCTCGTTCACGTGGAACATGTAGTTGCGCCAGTTCGCCCTGATGTAGGTGAACCGCGCGGGGTCGTAGCTCCACAGTTGGTCCAGCGCGCCGACGATCAGGTCGTCGTTGGCCCGGACGAAGCCCAGGACCGCCTGCGCGACCGGGGCGTACGACCAGTGCCAGCGCTCCTGGCTGATCGCCGGGGAGGCCTGGGCGGATTCGGCCGTGTACGTCTGCAGGAAGCCGTAGCGGGCGGCGTTCGCGCGCAGCCAGGTGTAGTGGGCCGCCTGCGGGCCGTCGTCGGTCCAGTTCTGGGGCGTGGTGTCGAAGAAGTCGGCGTCGGATCCCAGGTGGTGGCGTGAGACGCCGGGGGCGGTCGAGGTGCGGAGTATCTCGATCTGGCGCTCGTCCGGGGTCATGGACTCCCAGACGGTGCGGTGGGAGTCCTTGTCGGGGTCCCACTGCGGGTCCGAGCCCAGCTCGGCGGGGTACTTGGCGCGGGTCTCGTCGGTGATGACGCCGAAGGTGCCGGCGCCGCCCGAACCGGTGCGCAGGAAGTCGTACTTGCGGTCCCATATGGTGCGTTGGGTGGCCGCGGTCCGCACCCGGGAGACGAGGACCGCGTCCCGGTCGGTGCCCGTGCCGGTCGCGGCGGCGTCGGCCAGTGCGTTCACCTGGGTGTCCAGCTCAGCCGGGATCGCGTCCGGGGCGGTGCCCGTGCCGGTGATCCAGGCCGCGACCGCCGCCGGATCCGCGGCGTTCAGTACGGCCGTGATGGCGCGTTGGCGACGGTCGACACCCCGCTGCGAGTGGAACAGCCGCGGCGGCGGGGTCTCGCCGCCGAAGGCCGACCAGCCGATCCCGGCCGTGCCGACGGCCCCCGCTCCGGCCGTGGCCAGCAGCAGGAACCCTCGCCGGCTGCGCCTTCTGTGGCGGCCGGGGACCGACCCGTCGTTCGTGCCCTGCATGGTTGTCCTCTCCCGCTTCCACGCGGGCGTGCCTGCTCCGGCCCGCCCCCAAAGTGGTTGAACTCTAAGGGACATGACCGGAGGTTCCGAGTCCGGATCCCGTCAAAGTCCTTTGCGGGTGGGACGGTTGCCGAAGCGGGTCCTGGCCTCCAGCGCGTACAGGTCGGCCACCATGTCCTCGCCGCCGTGCCCCAGGGCGACGGTCTCGCCGTACAGGGCGTGGCATACGTCGAGGAGCGGGGACGCCGTCCCGGCCCGGCGGGCGGCCTCGGCGATCAGCCGGTTGTTCTTCAGGACGTCCGCGGCGGCGGCCTGGACGTCGAAGTCGCGGTCGAGCAGCTTGGGTCCCTTGATCCGGGAGACGGCGCTGGCCATGGGGCCCGCGTCCAGGACGTCCCGCAGCAGCCCCTGGTCGAGCCCGTGCCGGCCGGCGAAGTGGAACGCCTCGGCCAGACCGGTGACCAGGGTGATCAGGAACAGGTTCACCGAGAACTTCATCAGCAGGGCGCCCGGTACGTCACCGCAGACGAACGTCTCACGGCACAGGGGCGCGAGCAGGGGTCGTACGGCCGCCACCGCGTCGTCGGGTCCCGCGAGCATCCCCACCAGCTCACCCCGCTCGGCGGGGACCCGGGAACCGGAGACCGGGGCCTCGACGTACCTCCCGCCCACCGCGTGTACGGCGTCCCGCAGCTCCGCGGAGTACTCGGCCGAGGTGGTGCCCATGTGCACGACGGTGCGGCCGCGCACGCGGGCGGCGAAGTCCGGGGTGCCACGGGACAGGACCGCGTCCAGAGAGCTCTCGTCGGCGAGCATCAGGATCACGGTCCCGGCTCGCCCGAAGACCTCCGCGGGGCCCTGCGCGATCTCGGCACCGGCGGTGCGCAGGGGCTCGCAGCGGGCGGGGGTGCGGTTCCAGACGACGAGGGGAGTTCCCGCGCGGGCGAGGTTGAGGGCCATGGGCTGCCCCATCACACCGAGACCGATGAAACCCACGTACACGCCGCACCGCCGATTCTTCGTCACGTTCTGCGTCACGTCGAGCCTTCTCCACGCCACTATGACAGCGGTCATAGATAACCCGCACTATGACGGTGGTCATAGGATGTGTCCCGGCACGTCCGAGTGGGGCGAACGAGTGGAGGAAGGAGGTCGGGTATGACGACATCCGAACGCGGTCCGCGTGAGCGGATGGTGTTCAGCGCGGCCCAGCTCCTGCGGCGCGGCGGGGTCGCCGCCACCGGGATGCGCGAGGTCGCCGCACATGCCGGAGCACCGCGCGGGTCGCTCCAGCACTACTTCCCCGGCGGCAAGGAACAACTGGTCAACGAGGCCGTGGGCTGGGCCGGACGGTACGCGGCCCACCGTGTCGCCCGCTTCCTGGCCGCCCTGCCGGAGCCGACACCGAGCGGGCTGTTCGCCGGGATGGTGCGCCAGTGGACGGACGAGTACGAGTCCGCCGGCTTCGCGGGCGGCTGCCCGGTGGCCGCCGCGACGGTCGACTGCGCCGAGACCACCGCGTCCACGAGGGAGGCGACGGCCGCCGCCTTCGCCGCCTGGACCGGTCCGGTGGCCGCGGCCCTGACGGACATGGGCGTTCCGCGGGAGCGGTCGGGCTCACTCGCCACCCTGATGATCAGTTCCCTGGAGGGTGCGATCCTCATGGCCCGGGCGGAACAGGACGTCCGGGCCCTGACGACCGTGTCCCGGGAACTGGGACCGCTCCTCGACGCCGCGGTCGTGCACACGGCCGGTTGACCACCCGGGGCCGCCCGGCCCGCCCGGCCCGCCCCCGCACTCCCGACAGTTCGAGCAGTTCGAGAGGACACATGACTGACGCACAAACGCACGACTGGGCGAGCGAGGCGGTCATCGTCCGGCGGTTCTGGGAGCGGCTCGGGCTGCCGGGCCTGGTCGACGTGCACGTCCATTTCATGCCCGAGCGCGTGCTGCGCAAGGTATGGAGCTACTTCGACTCGGTCGGCCCGCTGACCGGTGGCGTCGAGTGGCCCATCACCTACCGCGCGGAGGAGGCCGAACGCCTCGCCGTGCTCCGGGACTTCGGTGTCCGTGCCTTCACCTCGATGCTCTATCCGCACAAGGAGGGCATGGCCGACTGGCTCAACACCTGGGCCGTCGACTTCGCCCGCCGCACCCCCGACTGCCTCCACACCTCCACCCTCTTCCCCGAGCCGGGGGCCGAGGCGTACGTCCGGGAGGCGATCGAGTCGGGTGCGCGCGTCTTCAAGGCGCATGTGCAGGTGGGGGCGTACGACCCGGCCGACGAACTCCTCGACACCGCCTGGGGGCTGCTCGCCGAGGCCGGGATCCCCGTCGTGATCCACTGCGGTTCGGGCCCCGCGCCCGGCAAGTACACCGGACCCGAGCGGGTGGGGCGCGTACTCGCCCGCCACCCCCGTCTCCGGCTGGTCGTCGCACACATGGGCATGCCCGAGTACGAGGACTTCCTCACCCTCGCCGAGCGGTACGAGGAGGTCAGACTCGACACCACCATGGCCTTCACCGACTTCTCGAACCGCTTCGCGCCCTTCCCCCGGCGGTCCCTGCCCCGTCTGTCCGCCCTCGCCGACCGCATCCTCCTCGGCAGCGACTTCCCCAACATCCCCTATTCGTACGTCCACCAACTGGAGGCCCTCGAACGCCTGGAACTCGGGGACGCGTGGCTGCGGGGCGTCTGCCATGACAACGGCGCGCGGTTGTTCGGACTGTGACGGGGGCGGGGGCGGGGTCAGGGGCGGGCCACCGTCACCGTGTGCCGGACCCGCGCGCAAGGCCGTACCGCACCAGCGAGTCCGTCGCCGCGAACGCGATCAGGGCGAGCGGAAACGCGGCGACCGGTCCTGGCGTGTGCGGCGCGAAACAGAGGACCAGCAGGAAGCCCAGGGTTCCGGCGACGGAAGTGAGCGCGCCGCGCATCAGGTCGGCCGCGGCGGCCGCCCCGGCCGTGCGGTGGATCGAGGGGCCCATGACGGACAACAGCACCGGCAGCGCGGCCAGGACGCCCCCGGCCAGGGGCCCGATCGCGGCGGTCGCGGTCAGTGCCGCCACCACGATCACGCCGGACAAGGCCATCCGCGTCGGTATCTCCCACCGCCGGACGCGAGCCGGCGCAGGGCCGTCGGCATCGGCGTCGGGCCAGGTCAGCAGCCCTGCGACGATCACCGACGAGGTCAGCGCGGCGGACAGCCGGACACGACCGACGGCCGACCCGACCACGGCCGCGACGAGCGCGCGGAGCAGGGCGAGCAGGAGCGTCGGCGCCGGACTGGCGGGCCGGGGCGAGCCGCACGTAGGCGAGGGTGTAGCAGGCCACGACCAGCATTCCGGCGACGCCGCCCCGGGCGGCCGACGCAGTCGTCGCGGGGCCGGAGTTCATCCAGGTCACGGCGAGGCACGGCCCAGTCGTCGTCGGGCGTCATCCAGGGCTACCGGGCCGAGCTGAATCTGGCGGCGTTCGGCCGTGGCATGCAGCTGATCAGCGACATCCGGCTGCGCGAGGCGGTGGACCGCTGGGCCTTCGAGGAGCAGCTCGCCGATGTGCCGCAGGTGATCAGCGCCGTGCGCATGACCGGCGAGTACGACTTCCAGCTGCGGGTGGCGTGTGCCGACGCCCGCGAGTTCGAGACGGTGGTGGACCGTCTCAAGGCGGAGCTGGGCGTGCGCGAGGTACGCAGCCGGCTCGTCCTGCACGAGGTGGCGCTGGACCCCGGCCGCGCGGTCGAACCCTGAGAGCTCACCGGTGTCGTACGAGCATGCTCAGCATGTTGGCGGCGACGATGGCGCCGATGCTCGCCCACTCCGTCGGACCCAGGTCCTGGCCGAGGAAGAGCCGGCCCACGAGGGCGGCCAGCAGCGGGTTGACGCTCATGAACAGCCCGAAGGCCTGGGCGGGCACCCGGCGCAGCGTGAACAGATCGGCGAGGTAGGGCACCGCCGAGGAGAGCACACCGGCCGCGACGGCGTAGCCGACGGCCTCGGCGCTCGGCGTGCGGTGCAGGACGAGGATCACGCCGATCGGCAGGAACGTCAGCGCGGAGACCCCGGCCGCCGCGGCGGAGCCCTGCGCTCCCGGGATCCGGCGGCCGACGCTGCGGTTGAGCAGGATGTACGACGCCCAGCAGCAGGCGGCGAGCAGGCCCAGGCCCATCCCGGGGTAGTCGGTCGACGGCTGGGGACGCATCAGGGTGACGACGCCCGCGGCCGCCAGCACCGCGCACAGGGCGTCGACGCGACGCCGTGCGGCGGCGAGGGCGATCGTCAGCGGGCCGAGGAACTCCAGCGTCACCGCCAGTCCGAGGCCGATCCGGTCGATGGCGGTGTACAGGGAGAGGTTCATCGTGCCGAAGACGACGGCCAGCCCCAGCACCGGACGCCACTGCGCCCAGGTGAAGTCCCGCAGCCGGGGGCGGCCGACGGCGAACAGGACGAGCGCGGCGACGTACTGCCGGACGGCGACGACGCCCAGCGGGCCGAGGACGGGGAAGGCGAGCGAGCCGATCGCGGCGCCCACCTGGTTCGACAGACCGCTGCCGACCATGGTGGCCACGCCGGCCGACCGTCCGCGCACCGGCTCGGGGGCCGTCGTACGCAGGGCGGGGGCGGGAGACCCGGAGAGGGCGGTGGAGGGGCTGTCCATGCTCGGATCGTGCTGCGCGACGCCCCATGCGCAAAATGCGTCGGCGAAACCATCTATACGCTTCGGTTATGGAATCGGGCAAGGATGTAGAGGTCCGGCAGCTGCGGTGTCTCGTCGCCATCGTGGACGAGGGCAGCTTCACAGACGCGGCCATCGCCCTGGGCGTCTCCCAGGCGGCGGTGTCCCGGAATCTCGCCTCGCTCGAACGCGGTCTGGGCGTACGGCTGTTGCGGCGCACCTCACGCGAGGTGGCGCCGACGCCGACCGGGCTGCGGGTGCTGGCGCACGCCCGGCGGGTGCTCGGTGAGGTGGAGGGGCTGGTCCGGACGGCCACCTCGGGGCACACCGGACTGCGGATCGGCTACGCCTGGTCGGCGCTCGGCCGGCACACGCCCGCGTTCCAGCGCCGCTGGGCCCAGGAGCACCCGGGAACGGATCTGCATCTGGTCCGCCGCAACTCCGGCAGCGCCGGGCTGGTGGAGGGGGTCTGCGACCTCGCCATCGTCCGCAGGCCGTTGGACGACCGCCGTTTCGACTCGGCCATCGTCGGCCTGGAACGGCGCCTGTGCGCTCTGTCGTCCGACGATCCGCTGGCCACGCGGCGCTCACTGCGCCTCGCCGACCTCAGCGCGCGCACGCTGCTCATCGACCGCCGGACCGGCACCACCACCCCCGAACTGTGGCCGGCGGGCTCCCGCCCGGCGATCGAGGAGATCCACGACGTCGACGACTGGCTGAACGGGATTTCCGGCGGGCGTGGTGTCGGCGTGACGGCGGAGTCCACCGCGCACCAGTACCCGCGGCCGGGCGTCGTCTACCGGCCGGTCCGCGACGCGGAGCCCATCGCCGTACGTCTGGCCTGGTGGCGGGACGATCCCCACCCGGCCGCCCAACAGGCCATCGAGCTGCTCACCGCCCTGTACCGCGAGGGCTGACCTCGCGCCCCGAGGCACCGGCCGCGCAGTATGGGGAGGAAGGGAAGGCTCGCACGGGCGGAGGCGAGACGGTGGTGGACGACACGGGGGTGGACGACACGGGGGTGGGACGGACGCACTCCGACGGAGACCCACCGCCGGACGCGCCGCTCCACGTGCCCGGCGAGGAACTGACGGCCCGTGCCGTCGTCGACGAGCACGGCACGGTCACCGAGTGGAACGAGGGCGCCCGCCGACTGCTCGGCCACCCGGCCGCGGAGATCGTCGGTCGTCCGGCCGCCGGCCTGGTCGACGGGGAGATTCCCGGCGAGACGCTGCGCCGGCTGCCGGGTCTGCCGAGGTGGACGGGGACGGTCCGGCTGCGCCACCGGGACGGGCACGTCGAGGAGGTCCGGCTGCTCGCCCACCACCGGACGGTGGAGGGCGGCGGCTCGGACTGGCTGGTGCTGTCCGCGCTCGCCGGTGCCGTGTCCGCCCCGGACTCCGACGAGCTGGCCGCGTGGGGTTTCCGTCAGGCGTCCTGCTGCTCGATGGAGCTGTACGACACCCGGCTGCGCCTGGTCCACGCCAACCGCTTCGCCGAGCGCGCGATGAACCTCGGCGAGGAGGAGATGCGCGGGCTCCGGCACGCCGAGATCATGGCCCATCCGGAGTTCGACCGGGTCGAGCGCCGGATGGCGGAGGTGATGCGGACGGGCCGGCCGCAGGACGTCGAGGTCCAGGTGCGGGTCGCGGGCGAGCCCAGGAGGCAGGCCTGGTCGCTCTCGCTGTTCCCGCTGACGGACGAGCACGGCGTCCTGCGCGGGGTGGGCCTGTCGGCGCACGACCGGACCGACCAGTACTGGGCGCACCAACGGCTGCACCTGCTCAGTGACGCCGGTGCCCGCATCGGGAGCACGCTGGACGTCACCCTCACGGCGCAGGAACTCGCGGATGTCGCCGTCCCGGGGTTCGCCGACTTCGTCACCGTCGAACTGCTCCCCGACGTCGAGCGCGCCGAAGCCGGGGAGGCCGCGTACGAGCACGCGCCGGCGGGGGTGTTCCGGCTGCGGCGCGCCGCCCAGCAGTCGGTGCTGCCGGGTGTCACCGAGGCGGTGCTGCGCCCCGGCGAGGTGGACAGCTGGCCGGCGGACTCCCCGACGGCCCAGTGCCTGGCCACGGGCCGGGCGGTGCTCCGGGCCGAGTTCGACCCGTGGTCGGCCGACTGGTGGGCGGGACACCCCGGGCGGCTGGCCGCCGTCCGGGCCTTCGGCATCCACTCCGTCATGGCGGTGCCGCTCAACGCCCGTGGCCACACCCTGGGCGTGGCCGTCTTCGTCCGCCATCAGCGGCCGGAGTCCTTCGGCGAGGCGGATCTGCTGCTCGCCGAGGAGATCACCGCGCGGGCCGCGGTCTGCATCGACAACGCGCGCCGGTACACCCGTGAACGGGACACCGCGCTGACGCTCCAGCGGACCCTGCTCCCCCAGCGGCTGCCCGCCCAGGCCGCGGTGGAGGCGGCCTTCCGCTATCTGCCCTCGGACACCCTGGCCGGGGTGGGCGGCGACTGGTTCGATCTGATCCCGCTGTCCGGCGCCCGGGTCGCGCTGGTCGTCGGCGACGTGGTCGGGCACGGCATCCAGGCCTCGGCGATCATGGGGCGGCTGCGGACCGCCGTCCGCACCCTCGCCGACATCGACCTGCCGCCCGACGAACTCCTCACCCACCTCGACGACCTGGTCATCCGGCTCTCCGTGGACGCGGCCCCCGAGGACGACGTACCGCCCGACCGGGCGACCGAGATGGCGACCGAGATGGCGGCCGGTCTCGGCGCCACCTGCCTGTACGCCGTCTACGACCCGGTCTCCCGCGCCTGCACGCTGGCCAGCGCAGGGCATCCGGCACCCGCCGTCGTCGGCCCGGCGGGAGACGTGGCCTTCCCGGACGTACCGCCAGGGCCCCCGCTGGGACTGGGCGGGGTGCCGTTCGAGACGACCGAGATCGTCCTCGCGGAGGGCAGCCTGCTCGTTCTCTACACCGACGGGCTGGTCGAGTCCCGCGAGCAGGACCTGGACGAGGGGACCGTACGCCTGCGCCGCGCGCTCGCCCGCCCGGCCGCGTCGCTGGACGAGGTGTGCGATGCCCTGCTCGCCTCGGTGCCGCCGGAGGACCCCGGCGACGACATCGCCCTGCTCCTCGCCCGCACCCGGGTGTTCGACCCCGGGCGCGTGGCCTCCTGGGACCTGCCGGCGGACCCCTCCGTGGTGTCCCGCGCCCGCAGGCTCGTCACGGCCCGGCTCGACGCGTGGGACCTGCCGGAGGTGTCCTTCGTCGCCGAGCTGGTGGTCAGCGAACTCGTCACCAACGCGATCCGGCACGCCGAACCGCCCATCCGGCTCCGCCTGCTCCGCGACCGCCGGCTCATCTGCGAGGTCTCGGACGCCAGCGACACCGCCCCGCACCTGCGCCGCGCCCGCACCTACGACGAGGGCGGCCGGGGCCTCCTCCTCGTGGCCCAGCTCAGCCGCGCCTGGGGCACCCGCCACACCGGCACCGGCAAGACCATCTGGGCGTCCCTGAGCCTGGACGAGTGACGGCCCTTAAACCGTTGGAGGGACCGTTTAACCGTTGGAGGGGCCGTTTCCCGCGCTCCTATAGTGGCCGCCATGCGCACCGCCTACCCCCGGACTCCTCATCTGCCCTGGTCACCCGGCGTCTCCGCCGACGATGTGCGGGCCGGGAGCCTGGAGGGGTTCGCCGGGCGGGAGGTCGTCGTCACCGAGAAGCTCGACGGGGAGAACACGACGCTGTACGCGGACGGGCTGCACGCGCGGTCCGTGGATTCCGCGCACCATCCGTCCCGGGCGTGGGTCAAGGCGCTCCAGGGACGCGTCGGGGCTCGGATACCGGCGGGGTGGCGGGTGTGCGGCGAGAACATGTACGCGCGGCACTCCATCCCGTACGACACCCTGGACAGCTACTTCTACGGTTTCTCCGTGTGGGACGCGCACGGCCGGTGCCTGGGCTGGGACGAGACCGTGCGGTTCCTGCGCGGGCTGGGTGTGCCCGTGCCGCCGGTGCTGTGGCGCGGGGTGTTCGACGAACGGGCGCTGCGGCGGCTGCGGGTGGAGACCGGGCGGCAGGAGGGGTTCGTCGTACGGACCGCAGGGGGCTTCGCCCGGGCGGAGTTCGCCGGGCGGGTCGCCAAGTGGGTGCGGTCCGGGCATGTCACGACGGACACGCACTGGATGCACGCGGCCGTCGTGGAGAACGGGCTCGGCCCGGCGGCCCCGCTGTGGGCCGTACGGTCCGGGGCGGCGCCGGACGCGGAGGCGCTGGCCGCGCTGCTCGGCACGACCGGCCTCCCCGCGGACGCGGACGCCGCCGCGGAGGTGGGCGCCCGGCTGGACGTGCTCGGTCGCGGCGGAGACGGACGGCTCGCGGGGGTACTGGCCGCGCTGCTGCGTCGCGCGCCCCGGGCGGGGCTGCTGAGCCGGGCCGCCGGGCCGCTCGGTGTGCCGCTCGCGCGGCGCGTCGCCGATCTGGTGGGGCTGCACGGCGCGCTGCACCGGCCGTACCCGGACGAGGAGCGGCGGGCCGGGCTCGTACGGATGTCGTTCGCGGCCGATCTCGGGGTGCTGCACGCCGTCGCCGGGGCGGCCGCCGGGGACGATCAGGCGCGCGAGCAGGTGGAGTGGTCCGCGCTGCACGCGCAGGAGGCGGGACTGTTCGGCGCGGCGCCGCTCGGCACGCTGCGGGCCGGGCTGCGCGAGGCGCTGGAGCGCGACGGGGTCGGCGGCGCGGCGGCCGACCGCTGCTGGGCGGAGGCCCGGGAGGCGTACGCCCGGGGGCGGATCTCCACGGTGGAGGAGGCCGTCGCCGCGACCTGGCGGTGGCGGGGCGGGGAGTTTCCGCGGCTGGTGCATCTCGTGGGCCCGTCCGGCAGCGGAAAGAGCGCCTTCGCGGCGCGGCTGGAGGGCGTCTCGGCGTGCGTCTCGCTGGACGGGCTGCGCGAGGCGCGCGGTGCCCGCGGGGACCAGGGGGCCAACGGGGAGGTGCTGCGGGAGGGCCTGCGGCGGCTGGAGAAGGAGCTCGCGTCCGGTGCGGGCACGGTGGTGTGGGACGCCACCTCGCTCAACCCGCACCAGCGGTCCCTGGTGCACACCGTGGCGCGCCGCCGCGACGCGCTGGTCACGCATGCCGTGCTGGTCACGGACGAGGACGAGCTCGTACGCCGCAACGCCGACCGTGCGCACCCGGTGCCGGCGGACGTGCTGACGGGGCAGCTGCGCCGGTTCGTGCCGCCGTATCCCGGCCAGGCGCACCGGACCTGGTACGTCGGCGCGGACGGGACCGTCGGGGACCGTGACGGCACACTGGAGGGGGAGGACGCCTGATGCGTACCAGCGAGGAGATCTATCACCGGGTGCGCTGGGATCCGCGGTTCGACCCCGCGCGGTTCGTGCTCGGCATCAACCAGCGTCATGCCGCGCCCAAGCGGGTGCCGCTGCCCGCGTTCGTGCCCGGCGGCGAGATCCCCTGGCACCGGGTGCTGTTCGTGGAGGCGGACGGTGAGCTGGTGTGGGACCGTGCCACGGGTGTGGACCGCATCGACGCCTCCGGTGCCGGCCGGGTGCGCGAGGCGCGACGGCTGCGGGCACCCTTCTTCACGGCGCGCACCCCGCACGCCTGGGACGCGGCGGCCGGACGGTGGAGGCCCGCCCCCTCGCCCGCGCGGGACGCGGGGCGCGACCGGGTGCGGATGCTGACCTGGAACACGCTCTGGGACCGCTACGACAGCCATCGCATCGACACCGCCCGGCGCCGCCCGCTGCTGCTGGAGGCGCTGGAGCGCGCCGACGCGGACGTCATCGCCCTGCAGGAGGTCGAGGCCGGACTGCTGACCCTGCTGCTGGAAGCGGCATGGGTTCGGGCCGGGTACACCGTCGGCACCGACCCCTACGGGAAGGACGTCGACGAGTGCGGGCTGCTCCTGCTCAGCAGACTTCCCGTACGGGAGGCGGCGGTGCACGTCCTCGGGCACCACAAGGCCGTCACCGCCCTCGTCGTGGACACCGCGTCCGGGCCGCTGACGGTGGCCGCCACCCATCTGACGAGCGACCACTCCGAGGACGGACCGGCCCGGCGCTCCGCCGAACTGACCCGGCTCGGCGAGGGGCTGTCGGGCGTGGCGGGCGGCCTGGTCCTGGCCGGCGACTTCAACGACGGCGGCCCCGGCCCGGCCCGCGCCCTCGGCATGCTCGACGCCTGGACCGAGACCCACGGCCCGGGCGGCGACTCCCCCACCTTCGACCCCGGCGTCAACCCGCTGGCCGCCGTCTCCTCCCTCAGCGGCCGGGCCTCCCGCCTCGACCGGGTCTTCGTGCGCCCCGCCGACGGCCCGCGCGTGACCGGCGCGGCACTGCTCGGCGACACGCCCACCCCGCAGGGGCTGTACGTCTCCGACCACTACGGGGTCGCCGCCGAGCTGTACTGCGGCACCGGTGCGCCCGTCGACGTGCTCGACCTCGCGCCGACGCCCCGCACGGCGCTGGCGTGGGTTCCGCCGCGCGAGCTGTGGCCGGCGATCCAGGATGTGCGGCGGGACCACGACGTGCAGATCCGGCGCTGGCCCCCGCATGTCAACGTGCTGTTCGGCTTCGTCCCCGAGGCGGAGTTCGAGCGGGCGGCGCCGCTGCTCGCCGCGGCGGCCGCGCAGGTCGAGCCGTTCACGGCACGGCTCGACGGGCTGCACACCTTCGGGCACCGGCACGGCGCCACCGTGTGGCTGGACCCGGCCGCGGCCGACGAGACGCCGTGGGCGGAGCTGTGGCAGGCACTCGGACGGCGCTTCCCGCGCTGCCGGGGACGCCACGAAGGGTTCACCCCGCACCTGAGCCTCGGCCGGACCGCCGACCCGCACGCGGTCGAGGCCGACTGCGCGGCCCGTCTGTCCCCCGTGTCCGCGCGGGTCGGCGAGCTGGTCCTGCTGTCCCGGCGGGGCGACGAGCCGATGCGGCCGCGGGCCACGGTCGCCCTCGGCACCGGCGAGGTGCGCTGGCTTCCCGAGCCTGCCGTCGGCCGGCCCGACCGGGACTGGGAGGACTGGGCCGCGCCCGCCGTCGGCCCGGGTGTCCTGCCCACCGCGGACGAGGCGGCGGCCGGGCGGGTCGTGCGGTGTCTGACGGACGCGTTCGCCGACGGGGTCGTCCATGTGGCCGGGTCCCGGCGCATGGGCTGCGCGCTCGCCGGCGCCGACCTCGATCTGGTCGCCGCGCTGCCTGGCACGGTCGACCTCACGGCCGTACGGGAGCGGGTCACGGCCGTGCTGCCGGACGCGGTGCGGGTCCGTGAGGTCGTCGGGGCGCGCGTGCCGGGGCTCCGGTTCCGCGCCGAGGGGCTCGACGTGGACCTGGTCGTCGTGGCCACGGGGCCGGTGCCGGCGCAGGACGCGGTGGCCCGGCGGGCCGAGCTGGGCGAGGCCGCCGCGGTCGCGCTGAGCGCGGTGTCCGACGCGGACGCGGTCCTGGCGGCCGTGCGCGCCGAGGGAGTACCGGGGTTCGCGTCGCTGGCGCGCGGGGTGAAGGCGTGGGCGAGGGCGCGCGGGCTGGACTCCGCGCCGTTCGGCGGGCTGCCCGGCGTCGCGTGGGCGGTGCTCGCGGCCCGTACGGTCCGGGCGGCACCGCGGGGCGCGGACGACAACGCGCTGCTGCGGCGGTTCTTCGGCACCTGGGCCGCGTGGGACTGGCGGGAACCCGTCGCCCTCACCGGCGACGGCCGGGCGACCGGCGGGGCGGCCGGCGGGGCCCTGACCGTACTGACGCCCGGCGCCCCCGTGCGCTCGTGCACTGAACAGGTCGGCGCCGGCACAAGGGATCTGCTGGGCCAGGAGCTGTACCGGGCCTGGGAGACGGTGGAGTCCGCGGCCGAGTCCGGCACGGATCCCTGGCCCGAGCTCCTGTCCCCGCCGCCCCTGCACCGCCGGCACGCGGCCTGGGCCGTGGTGACGGTCCTGCACCGGCGCCCGGAGGACTTCGACGAGCTGAACGGGCGGGTACGGGGGCGGATGCGAGCCCTGCTCGGCGCGCTGGAGGAGTCGGGCCTCGCGGAGGCCCACGCCTGGCCGCGCGCGTTGCCCGGCGCTGCGACGACCGCACGGTACGCGATCGGACTCGGCCACACGTCACCACAGGCCGGAGAACGGCTCGCACGCGTCACCGACCGTTGGCTCGCGGGCCTGTCCGGGGTCGAGGTGGCGTACGTCGAGGGCGGGGCGCTTCCCACGCCGGGCTGATCCCTGCCGGGGCCACGGGGACCTCGACGTCACGCGATATACGCACATTTGTGCGGCAAGACGCGAATATCCCATGGGCGGATTTTCGCCAGTATCGTGTGACGCGCGGCTGGGCGAAAGGCGCGCCGGCACCGGGGAGTTCCGGAGGTGCCGTCGTCCCGCGCGTTCGCCTGCCGCTGTGGGGACATCTCGGGCAGCCGATCCGTCGTCGGGCTGCCGCATGCCATCAGGGGGGCAGAGCCATACGGGTGCTCGCGGAGAGATACGAACTGGTCGAGGCCGTCGGGCGCGGTGGAATGGGGGAGGTCTGGCGCGCCACCGACCGGGAGCTCGGCCGCACGGTGGCGGTGAAGGTGCTGCCGCCGGAACTCACCCGCCACGAGGAGTTCCGCGTCCGCTTCCGACGGGAGGCGCGCACGGTCGCCTCGCTCAACCACCGCAACGTCGCCGTGCTGCACGACGTCGGTGAGGACACCACGGACGGCGAGACGACACCGTTCCTGGTCATGGAGTACATCGAGGGGCGCACGCTGACCGACGCGCTGGCCGAGGGGCCGTTCACGGTCGAACGGGCCCTCGCCGTCGGCAGGGACATCGCCGACGCCCTCGCCCACAGTCATGGCCAGGGCCTCATCCACCGGGACATCAAGCCGTCCAACGTCATGCTGACGTCCGAGGGCGACATCAAGGTCCTGGACTTCGGGATCGCCAAGGTCGTCGCGGAGACCACCACCCGGCTCACCGCCACCGGCATGACCGTGGGCACCCCCGCCTACCTCTCCCCCGAGCAGCTCACGGGGCAGCCGGTGGACGGCCGTTCCGACCAGTACTCCACCGGCTGCCTCCTGTACGAACTGCTGACCGGCCGCCCGCCGTTCACCGGTGACTCGCCCTTCGCGGTGATGCACCAGCACATCAGCCAGGAGCCCGTCGTACCGTCCCGGCTGCGCCCGCAGATCCCGGCCGCCGTCGACGCTCTCGTCCTGCGGACCCTGGCGAAGGACCGTGAGGAGCGGCTCGGCAGCGCGGCGGAGCTGCGGGGGGCGCTGGCGGAGACCCTCGCCGCGCTGAGCGCGCCGGTGGCCGCACCGGCCCGGCAGGCCGCCGCCCCCGTCCCGGCGGCGCCCCTCACACCACCCGCACCACCGGCGCCACCGGTGCCGCCCACCCCCACCGTCCCGCCGGCCCGCTCGGCCGCCGAACCCAGGACGGGCCCGGGGCACACGGCGCTGGCCCAGCAGGAGACCCGCACCTCACTGACCCCGCCCAGGCCTGTCGGCCCGCCACCCGGTGAGCCGGCCGACACGACCGCGCCCACCGCCGTGAACAGCGACGAGCCGCCGTCAGACACCACCTCGTCGTCCGCTGAGCGGCGGTTCTCCGTCGGCACCGGCAGGCTCGTCGCGCTGCTGGGGCTCGTCGTCTCCGGTGTCGTCACCATCGGCTACCAGGAGCTGTACGGCGACGCCCTCGAGCCCCTCATCGGCGTGTGGGCGGCCACCGCGGTGCTCGGGCTCGCCCTGTTCCGCTGGTTCCCGCTCACCTCGACGTTCCTGTGGTGGGGTGCCGGGGCCCTGGTCATGGCGAGCATCTCGGTGGGCGGCGGGTTCTACGACTACGACTACGGCTCCGAGACCGTGTCGGAGTCCGACTTCTCCACCCTCTACTACTACGACTCGACCTACGACGACTACTACGCGCTGCAGCCCGACTCGTCCGGTTCCCGGCTCTTCGAGGAGGACTACACCGGGAGTTACTCGCCCGCCGAGGCCGATGTCGACACAGAGGTCGACTACGACTACACCGCGCACGACAACATCGAGATCGTCGCCACCCCGCTGCTCGCCCTCGGCGCACTGTGCCTGGTCCGCGCGCTCGCCCGACGGCGTCCCTCGCCCCTGGCGGCGGCCTGCGGTCTGACCCTGGGCGGCCTCGGGGTCGGCTGGCTGGCGTTCGACGACGAGGGCCAGATCGCGGTGTACTCCATCGCCTGGGGCCTGGTCGTGATCGCGGCCGTCGTCCAGGAGATCCGCGCCCGCCGCAACGCCCCGCCCGGCACCCGCCGCCGTCTGCGGTTCGTGACGACCGGCTAGGGACGGTTCCGTCGGCGGGGCTCGGCCGGAACACGCGAACCCTTCCGCCGTGCCCGGTCGTTGTCACCGCGACGGCCTCGCCGCACCCACACGACGAGCAGACGATCGAAGGAGTCGACGTGACGCCCCTTGCGGACTCGGTCGAGTCGATGGAGCAACTCGCCACGGTCTGGCGGGCCATGGTGCTCGACCGTGACGCCGGCGCGGACGTCCGGGACCTTCCGGGGATCGCCGTCCGCTGGGCGGACTGCCGGTTCGCCTTCTGGAACTGCGTCACGCTGACCGAGGTGGGGGCGGACGCGGCACTGACGCAACGGCGGCTGGCGCAGGCGGCGGACATCATGCGCGCCAAGAAGCACCCGGGGTTCCTGTGGGTCTTCGAGGACCTCCTCGACGCCGAGGCGCGCGCGGGTCTCACGGAGGCGGCCCAACGGGCGGGTCTCGCCTACGCCTTCCCCGGCACGGGCATGGCCGGGGACCTGTTCCCGCTCCCCGAACCCGCCCATCCCGACCTGACGTTCGTCCGCGTGAGCACCGACGAGCACCTCCGTGCCTACGCCGACCTCAACTCCCGCGCCTACGGCTTCCCCCTGGAGGACGGGCGCGACGGACTCGTCGGCTCCACGCTCTGGAAACGGGATGTGCACGCCTACCTGGGCCTGCGGGGCGAGGCCCCGGTGACCTGCGCCGGAACCGTCGAGGCGGGCGGCCGGCTGTTCGTCGTCCTCGTCGCCACGGCCCCGGAGTGGGAACGCAGGGGCTACGGCGAGGCCGTGACCCGAAAGGCGCTGTACGAGGGTGCCCGGGCCACTGGACTCACCCGCGCCACCCTGCACGCGACCGTGGCCGGGGCCCCCGTGTACCCCCGGATCGGCTTCGCCCCGAACTCTCCCCTGCGTTTCTACGGCCTCCGGTAGTCGCCCAGGGCCTGGGCCCCTGCGGCACGGCGGCGGGCCAGGGCCGTGTACGCCGCCGCGAGGGCGATCGACAGGGCGACGATTCCGCTCGGGGCCACGGCGAGCCACAGCCAGTCCGTGCCCTCCTCCCCCGCCGCGGCCGTCCCCGTCGCCGCGGTGGTCGCCGCCGTGAACAGGCCGCAGGCGAGGAGGACCGCGACGACGTGCCTGGTTCGGTCGGTGCCGGCCGGACGCGGGGCCGTGCGCAACTCCGCCCAGTCGCGGGCGGCCTGTCGTGTCTCGCGCCGCCGCTGTACGACCGCACGGCCCCCGAGGCCCGCCGTGACGGCGGCTCCGGTGACCGCCGCGGCGACGGGCACCCACCATGCCTCCACCAGGAACAGCAGCAGGGCGATGACCCCGGTCGTGCTCCAGCCGCTCAGACAGACGGCCGCGGCGGTGCGGCGGGAGACGGGCCGGTCGGCCCCGGCCCGCAGGTCGACGAGGGCGGGTACGTACCAGACACAGCCGGACACGGTCAGCATCGCGGCACCCAGAGCGGCGACGGGCTGCACCATGGCCTAGGCCTCCACCTCGAGAGCGGCGATCTGCGGGTGGTGCAGGTCGAGGGCGGGGGACTCGCTGCGGATGCGGGGCAGGCTGGTGAAGTTGTGGCGAGGCGGCGGGCAGGAGGTGGCCCACTCCAGGGAGCGGCCGTAGCCCCACGGGTCGTCGACCTCGACCTTCTTGCCGTACTTGGCGGTCTTCCAGACGTTGTGGAGGAAGGGCAGGATCGACAGGCCGAGCAGGAACGCGCCCATGGAGGACAGGGTGTTGAGGGCGGTGAAGCCGTCGGCGGCCAGGTAGTCGGCGTAGCGGCGGGGCATGCCCTCCGCGCCGAGCCAGTGCTGGACCAGGAAGGTGAGGTGGAAGCCGACCGTGAGCGTCCAGAACGTGATCTTGCCGAGGCGTTCGTCGAGCATCTTGCCGGTGAACTTCGGCCACCAGAAGTGGAAGCCGGCGAACATCGCGTACACGACCGTACCGAAGACCGTGTAGTGGAAGTGGGCGACGACGAAGTACCGCCGACACATGATCACCGCAGGGGTGGGAGGTCCCGATAGGGTCGAACGGCCTCAGCGGGTCCCGTGCACTGGGACCAACGGACCCTCTCGGGCCCGCGGCTCAGAGCAGGGTCTGCCAGTACGCCCAGAACCGGGTCCCGATCAGCATCACGATGCTGAGGTACCAGGTGACCGGGACCACCCAGTGGAACTCCCGCACGCCCGCGACGATCCCCCGGGGAGCCCGCAGGACGCCGTGCCGGAGGTTGTGCACGGTGGTGTACCAGAACATGGCGATGGTGACCGTCCAGGCCAGGCAGCACCACAGGCACAGCGCGCCGATCTCGTACAGGGCCTGGGTCACCAGCCACATGCAGAAGCCCGCACCGAACAGCGTGCCCAGGTTGAGCCCGAGCCAGAACCAGCGCCGGAACCGGGCCCCGGCCAGCAGCGCGAACCCGGTGAACGCCACGACCGGATAGGCCGCGAGGCCGAGCAGCGGGTTGGGGAAACCGAACGCGGACGCCTGGGCGCTGCGCATCACGTTCGAGCACGACACCACGGGGCTGAGGTTGCAGGAGGGGGCGAAGGTCGGGTCCTGGAGCAGCTGGAACTTGTCCACGGTGATCACGAAGGAGACGAGGACGCCCAGGGCTCCGGTCACGATCAGCAGCCAGGCGAGGGCGCGGGAGGCGCCGATCGCGTCCGACGCGGGGATCACCGGTCCGCGTGACACACGCGCCTTTGTCGGGGTCGTGGTCGTGGCCGACACGGGCGTCACCGTCGCCCCTGCGCCACGCGCAGGCCCGTGCGGGTCACGCCCGCCGGCCAGAGCACGTCGACCTCGACACCGCGGGCGCGGGCGTAGGCCACCAGATGCGCGGTGGCGTCCCGGCCGTTGGACGGCGAGCCGTCCCACACCGCCACCAGGCGCCGGCAGCCCGCGATGATCTCCTCGTCCGCTCCGACACACGCGTCACGGTCCCCAGGGTCGTACGTCAGCAGCCGTACCTCCCGGGCGAGCAGGAGCAGTTCCCCCGTCGGCACCCGGTCCCGCTCCGGCAGCAGCGCGGGCACCATGCCGCTGGTGGGGATCACCACGACGAGGTCCCGCCCCGCCACCCGCAGCGCCCGTGCGAACGCCACCGGGGCGCCGCCCCCGGCGCGCACCACTCCCGGCCCCCCGCCGGGTTCCCCCTCCAGCAGAGCCACCAGTTCGGCCTCCAGCAGCCCGAGGCTCTCCGAGGTCACGTCGGCGTGGCCCACGACCGCGATCATCCACCGCTCCTTCCCGCCGTACGGCACCGTCACGACGCCTCACGGCGCCTTCCGTCCGTTCTCGCGATCAATGAAGGCAGGGCCCCGCAGGCGTGGCTAGGGTCGAACGGCCCTGACCGGGGCACCCGGAGGGGCGCGTTCGCGGTTCGGGCGCCGGCGTCGCCGGACACGGCGGGCACCACAGTTCCGGATATGGTGTTTTCGTATGAAATGTTGCCCAGGGTGAGGTCATGCGGTGGATGCTCCCCAGACGGCGGGCCAGGTGCCGGAGAAGCCCTTGGGGGCGGTCGGCTACGCGGGCGTGCTGCGCGAGCTGCTTCCGATCGCGCTGTGGCGGGAGGACGCGGACGGCCGGATCGTGGAGTGGTCGCTGGCTGCCCAGGATCTGCTCGGGTACGAGGAAGCGGACGTGCTCGACCGGCCCGCCTCGGCGCTGCTGGTGCCCGAGGGCAACCGTGAGCTGGCCGACCAGCTCACGGATCGCGTGCACAGCGGGGAGACGGTCGTCGGGACGCTGTCGGTGCGGCATCGCGAAGGACATCAGGTCACGATGGAGATGTGGATCGTCCCGGCCGCCGATCCGCACGGGCGGGCCGGGGCGATGCTGATCGCCGTGGAGACCTCGCAGGTCCTGCGGATGCGGGATTCGCTGGCGGCGCTGGAGAGCCTCTTCAGCCAGTCGCCGATCGGTCTGGCCACGCTCGGCACCGATCTGCGCTTCCTGCGCGTGAACGACGCGCTCGCCCGGATGAACGGCGTCTCCGCCGAGGAGCACGTGGGCAGGCGGCTGACGGAGGTCGTGCCCGGGGTCAACGCGCTCGCCCTGGAGTCGACGATGCGGGAGGTACTGGACCGGGGCACGGCCGTCGTCGACGTCCGCCGCACCGGACGGACCTCGGCCGACCCCGACCGCGAACGGACCTGGTCGTGCTCGTACGCCCCGCTGCTCGACGGCGCGGGCCGCACCCTGGGGCTGATCGCGTCCCTCATCGACATCACCGAGAGCCAGCAGGCCGAGCGCGACGCGGAACGCGCCCGGCGCCGTTTCGCGCTGCTGGCGGAGGCCGGCACCCGCATCGGCACCACCCTGGACCTGCGGCAGACCTCCGAGGAAATCGTGCGGATGCTGGTGCCGCAGCTCGCGGACTCCGCCGACGTGCAGATCCTGGAGGAGGCGATGACACCCGACGAGCCCACCGACGCCGTGCACGGTGTGGTCCGGCGCATGGCGGCGCTCTTCACCGACCCGGCAGCGCCGAAGGCCAGGCTGCGCCCGGGCCTGACCTCCCGGCTCGCGCACGGTTCCCTCTACGAGCGGGTCATCACCGAGGGCCGCCCCACCAACCTGTACCGGTCGGACGTCCCGGCGCTGGTCACCGACCCGCGCGCCGGCGAACTGCGTGCCTACCTCATGAGTCTGGGCTCTGCGCGGCTCGTCCCGCTGGTCGCCCGGGGCAAGGCGCTCGGCGCGATCGTGGTGACGCGGCTGCGCAGCCGTGAGCCCTTCGACGAGCAGGACTGCGTCCTCATCGACGAGCTGGCCGCGCGCGCCGCCCTGAACATCGACAACGCGCTCATGTACACCCGGCAGCGCGCGACGGCCCTCACCCTGCAGCGCAGCCTGACGAACAGCGCGCTGCCCGCCGTACCCGGTCTCGATCTGACCGGACGGTACCTGCCCGCCAGTGAGCACGACGTCGGCGGGGACTGGTACGACGTGATCGCGCTGCCGGACGAGAGGACCGGGCTGGTCATCGGGGACGTCATGGGCCACGGCATCCATGCCGCCGCGGTGATGGGCCAGCTCCGCGCGGCGGTGCGCTCGCTCGCCCGGCACGGGATCCGTCCGGCCCGGATGCTCCGCTCGCTGGACGCCGTCGTGGCCGACATGGGCGAGGACCAGATGGCGACCTGCGTGTACGCCGTGCACGATCCGGCGAACGGCGGATGTCTGATCGCCCGGGCCGGCCATCCCCCGCCGGCCGTGGTGACCCCCGACGGGGCGGTCACCTTCCTCGACGGCTCGCCGGGCACCCCGCTCGGCACCGGAGGGCGGCGGTTCGCGACCGAGCAGGTCCCGCTGCCGCCCGGCAGCCTGCTGGTCCTGTACACCGACGGGCTCATCGAGGCCCGCGGCAGCGACCTGGACCAGGGCCTGGACCGCCTCGCCCGGGCCCTGGGGCACCCCGCGCCCTCGCTCGCCGCGCTCTGTGACGGCGTCCTGGAACAGCTGCTGCCGCACGGCGCCCAGGACGACGTCGCGGTCCTGATGGCCCGCCCCCAGTGAGCCGCCGGTTCACCTGAGCACACCCGCGGGCCTCCTGCCCGCCCCTTGTCCGCTCCTGCCGTGTCCGGCGATCCGTCGGGAAAGCGATGCTTGTGCAAAACGTTTTGGATGCCTAGCTTGTGCGCCATGAACGAGAGAACGCCCGCCGGACCGGGTGTCCTGCTGGTGTCCGGATGCGATGTGCTGCGGGTTCCGGAGCGGGGCGAGTGCGAGATCCTCCCCGCCCGGGACATCGTCGTCGCGGGCGGCCGTATCCAGGAGGTGCGGCCGGCCGGCTCGGCACCGGCGCCCGACGCGGCGGAGGTGATCGACGCCCAGGGCCTGCTGGCCGTACCGGGGCTGGTCAACGCGCACACGCACAGCCCCATGACGCTGATGCGCGGCGCGGCCGAGGACGTGACGGTCGAGGGCTGGTTCAACGACCGGGTGTGGCCGATGGAGAGCAACCTCACCCCCGCCGACGTACGGACCGGCGCCCTGCTGGCCTGCGCCGAGATGATCCGCTCCGGGGTGACCACGTTCGCCGACCACTACTTCTTCCCCGAGGAGATCGCCGCGGCGGTCGCCGGGACGGGGCTGCGCGCCGACATCGCGCCCACCTACTTCAGCAGTCGGGGCGCGGCCGCCCTGGCGGAGACCGTCGCGTTCGCACAGACGTGGCACGGCGGGGCCGACGGCCGGGTCACCGTCTCGCTCGGGCCGCACGCCCCGTACACCGTCGACGACGCGGACCTGCGCACCCTGGCCGGTCACGCCCGGCGGCTCGGCCTGCGTGTGCACATCCACGCCGCCGAGCATCTGGAGCAGACCGAGTCCAGCCTGGCCCGACGGGGCGTCACGCCCGTCCGGGTGCTGCACGAGACCGGGGTGCTCGAGGCCGGCGCCCTGATCGCGCACGGCTGCGGGATCGTCGAGGAGGACCTGGCGCTGCTGGCCGAACACGCCGACCGGACCGCCGTGGCCTGCTGCCCGAAGGTGTACCTCAAGCACGCGCTGTCCCCGCTCACCCCCGTGCGGGAGCTGCTCGACGCCGGGGTGACGGTCGCCGTCGGCACGGACGGCGCCGCAGGCCACAACACGCTCGACGTGTGGGAGGCGCTGCGGCTGCTCGCCCTGACCCAGAAGCAGCAGGTACGGGACGCGACCTGGATGACCGTCTCCGACACCCTGCGCCTGGCGACCCGCGGCGGTGCCCGTGCGCTCGGGCTCCAGGACCGGACCGGGGCCCTGGAGCCGGGGCTGCGCGCCGACCTGGTCCTGGTCGATCTGGCCGGGCTGCACTGCCGTCCGCTGCACGACCCGCGGGCCGCCCTGGTCTACAGCGCCCGGGCGAGCGACGTCCGTACGGTCGTCGTCGACGGCCGGGTGCTGATGCGCGACGGCCGGCTGCTCACCGTGGACGAGCCCGCGCTGCTCGCCGAGGCCGATGCGCGGGTGGCGCGGATCCTCGACACCTCGCACGGAAGAGCGGTGCAGCACTATGACCCGTGAGCCGTACCGCGACGGCCGTTCCTCGGCCGTCCGCAGGCCCGCCTCCATCAAGGACGTGGCCGCCGCCGCGGGCGTCAGCCCCACCACCGTCTCGCACGTCCTCAGCGGCAACAGACCGGTCAACGAGGAGACCGCCGCACGGGTCCGCGGGGTCGTCAACCGCCTCGGCTACGTCCCGGCCTCGCTGGCCCGCAGCCTCCAGGCCGGCTCCACCTCCGTCATCGGACTGCTCATCCCCGACATCAGCAACACCTTCTTCGCCGAACTCGCCAAGGGCGCCGAGGACGCCGCCCACGACCTGGGCTACGGGCTGATCCTGTGCAACACCGAGTTCGACGCCGACCGCGAGGACCGCTATCTCGGCATGATCCGCAGCCGGTTCATCGACGGCATGGTGTACGCCTCGGGGTCGCCGCCGTCCCTGCGCCGGCTGGAGGCCCTCATGGGGAAGTTCCCCATCGCGCTCGCGGACGAGGAGGTCGACGGGCTGGAGGGTGCCCTCATCGCCACCGCCGACCACGAGGCGGGCGGCCGGCTGGCCGGTGCGCATCTGCGGGAACTCGGTCACCGCCGTGCGCTGATGCTGACCGGCCCGCGTGCCCTGCGCAGCAGCGCCGCCCGCGCGGCCGGCTTCGTGCGGGCCTTCGGCGGGGAGGTCGTGGAGCGCGTCGGTGACTTCAAGGAGGACTCCGGTCGTCGTCTCGTCGCCGCCGTCCTGGCCGAGGGCCTCCTGGACTGCACGGCCGTGTTCGCGGCGAACGACCTGATGGCCTTCGGCGCGCTCACCGCTCTTCGGGAGGCGGGACTCACCGTCCCGCACGACGTCTCCGTCGTCGGCTTCGACGACATCCCCGTCGCGTCCCTGGTCGACCCGCCCCTGACCACCGTCCACCAGCCCGCCTACGACGTGGGCCGCACGGCCACCGCCCAGCTCCTGCAGTACGTCTCCCGGGGCGAGGTCCCGCCCGCATCCCGGCACACCCTCCCCGTCGAACTCAAGGTACGCGGCAGCACGGCTCCGCCCGCCCGCTGATTCCCTCCCTCACCCCGGCTCCCTCAGCCCGCACGGAGCCGCGGTGCCCCCTGCCCGAAACCCCCTCCAGGAGAGGTGATCTCCCATGCCCAGAGTCCTCGTCGTCGGCGAGTCCTGGTTCACCTACACCGTCCACCAGAAGGGCTTCGACGCCTTTCACACCGCCGAGTACACCGAGGGCGCGGACGTCTTCCTCGACGCGCTGCGGGCCCGCGGCCACGAGGTGACGTACGTCCCCGCCCATGAGATCCCCGCCCGTGTCCCCGACACCGACGCCGGGTTCGACGCGTACGACGTCGTGGTCATCAGTGATGTCGGCGCCAACAGCTTCCAGCTGCCGCCGCAGACGTTCAACGCCTCGGTGCCCGCGCCCGACCGCTCCGAGGTGGTGCGGGCGTTCGTCGAACGGGGCGGCGGGGTGCTGATGATCGGCGGCTATCTCACCTTCAGCGGGATCGACGCCCGCGCCCGCTGGGGGCGCACCCCGCTGGCCGCCGCGCTGCCGGTGCGGATCGCCGACCGGGACGACCGGGTGGAGCTGCCGTCCGGTGCCGTCCCTGAGGTGGTCGGCGAGCACCCCGTCGTAGATGGCCTGGAGCGCTCCTGGCCCGCGCTGCTCGGTCTGAACGAGGTGGCCGTACGTCCGGAGGCGGCGCTGCTGGCCGAGTGCGCGGGGCATCCGCTCCTGGTCGTCGGCGGCCACGGCGCGGGCCGCTCGGCGGCGTTCACCTCCGACGTCGCCCCGCACTGGGCGCCACCGCCGTTCCTCGCCTGGGAGGGCTACGCCGAGCTGTGGGACCGCCTGGTGCGCTGGCTGGCGGGGGCGGAGCTGTGACACACGCACCCTCGCGCGGTACACCCCACATCGCGGCCGTGCCCGGTGACTTCGCCCCGCTCGTGCTGATGCCGGGCGACCCGCGCCGGGCCCGCCGGATCGCCGAGACGTTCCTCGACGACGCCCGGCTGGTCACCGACGTACGCGGGATCCTCGGCTACACCGGAACGCACCGGGGCCGGCCGATGTCCGTCCTCGCCTCGGGGATGGGGATCCCGTCGATGTCGATCTACGCGACCGAGCTGCTGCGCCACTACGGCGTCCGCAGGATCGTCCGGGTCGGCACGGCGGGGGCGATCCCGGCCTCGGTGGCGCTGCGGGACGTGGTGATCGCGTCCGCCGCGCACACCGACTCCGGTGTCGGCAGGCTGCCGGACGCGGGCATCTCCCTCTCGCTCACCCCGTCCCACCAGTTGCTCGGCGCCGCCGTACGCGCCGCGCACGACCCTCCCCCGGGCAGCGGAGCGGTGCACGTCGGCGCGGTGTTCAGCACCGACCACTTCTACCTCGACCGGCCCGCCGTTCTCGACGCGCTGGAGAGCCGGGGCACCCTCGCGGTGGAGATGGAGGCCGCGGGACTGTACGCCGTCGCGGCGGCGGAGGGCGCTCAGGCGCTCGCCGTCCTCACGGCGTCCGACCATGTCCGCACCGGCGAGGAGCTGTCGGCCGCCGAGCGGGAGACCTGTTTCGAGCGGGCGGTGCGCATCGCGGCCGCGGCGCTCCTGGCCGACGACTGAATTTCTCCCAGCCGAAATCAAACAGAAACCGGGCGTCGTAGCCAAAACGTTTTGCACTTCCTACTGTCGACGCATCCACCCGCCCCTCCCCCGGGCGCTGCGGAAAGATGCGGAAAGATCAGGAGAACGACGATGAGACACACGATAAACGTGACTGCCGCAGCGGTGGCGGGAATGCTCGTACTGGCCGCGTGCGGCGGATCGGGCGACGGGAATTCCGGATCGGCGTCGGCCTCCGGCAAGCCCCGTATCAAACTGGTGATCAACGGCGGCCTGGGCGACAAGTCGTTCTTCGACTCCGCCTACGAGGGGCTGAAGAAGGCGCAGCAGGACCTGGGGTACGACCTCAAGGTGGTGGAGCTCGGCTCCGACCGCACGAAGTGGGAGCCCGGTTTCGAGGACGCCGCCGCGGCCGACGACTACGACATCCTCGCCGCCGGCACCTTCGACGTCACCGACTACATCGGCGAACTCGCCCCGCAGTACCCGGACAAGAAGTTCTGGGTCTTCGACTCGGCGGTGGACTACAGCGGAAAGAACGGCTGTTCCAACAAGTGCGAGAACGTCTACTCGGTGACGTTCAAGCAGAACGAGGGCGGATATCTCGCCGGATTCCTCGCCGAGAAACTCGTCGCGGAGAAGGCGCTCAAGGGAGTCGGGTCGCTGAACAAGGTCGGCGTCATGGGCGGGGTGAAGATCCCCGTCATCGAGGACTTCGTGGTCGGCTTCAAGGCCGGTTTCAAGGCGGCCGGCGGAACGGAATCCGACGTCCTGGTGCAGTACGTGGGCGGCGACAAGCCGTTCGGTGACCCGGCCCGCGGCAAGGAGATCTCCACCGCGATGTACGGCCAGGGCGCGGCGCTGGTCTGGCCGGTCGCGGGGCTCTCCGGGCTCGGCACCTTCGAGTCCGCCGTCACCGCCAAGCGCTACGCGTTCGGCGTCGACTCCGACCAGTACCAGACGCTCACCGACCAGGCGCAGAAGGACACGGTCGTCACGTCGATCCTCAAGAACGTCGGCAACGCGCTCTACCAGGCGGCGCGGGACGACCAGAAGGACGCCCTGAAGTACGGCGCCGTCTCCACGGTCGGCCTCGCCGAGGACGCCGTCGGCTACGTGGACGACGCCCACTTCCAGGAGCTGGTCCCGCAGAAGACACGCACCGAACTCCAGGCCGCCGCCGACGAGGTCAAGTCCGGCTCCGTCACGGTCCCCAGCGCCTTCTAGCCGAACGGGCCCCGTGTGATGAACGAGTCAGGGAACCCGGTCGGCCCGGCCGTCGCCGCCCGGGCGGTGACCAAGACCTACGGCAACGGGGTGCGCGCGGTGCGCGGCGTGGACCTGGAAGTCCCGCCGGGCGAGATCCGGGCGCTGGTCGGCGAGAACGGCGCGGGCAAGTCCACGCTGATGAAGCTGTTCTACGGCCTGGAGCAGCCCACGTCCGGCGAGATCGTGGTCGGCGGCCGGGCCCGTGCCCTGCGCGGCCCGGCCCAGGCGATCGCGCTCGGTGTGGGCATGGTGCACCAGAACCTGATGCTGGTGCCGTCCTTCACCGTCGCCCAGAACGTTGTCCTCGGTGTCGAGCCCGGCCGCCGCGGCCTCGTCGACGCCGACGCGGCGGTGGAGACCACGGCCCGGCTCGCCGAGGAGTCCGGACTCGCCGTCGACCCCACGGCCCGTGTGGACGAGGTGTCGGTCGGTATGCGCCAGCGCGCCGAGATCCTCAAGGCGCTGCACCGGCGGGCGAGGGTGCTGATCCTCGACGAGCCCACCGCCGTCCTCACCCCGCAGGAGACCGAGGACCTCTTCGCGGCCGTACGCCGGCTGCGTGACGGCGGGATGACCGTGCTGTTCATCTCCCACAAGCTGCGCGAGGTACGCGAGATCAGCGACACCGTCAGTGTGATGCGCGCCGGGGCACTGGTCGGCACCGTACCGACCGCCGACGCCACGGAACGTTCCCTGGCCGCCATGATGGTCGGCCGCGATCTCGACCTCCACGTGGACCGGGTCCCGGCCCGCCGGGGCGACGTCACCCTGCGCGTACGGCGGTTGGGGTACGCGGCGTCCACCGGGCAGTCCCTGCACCGGATCTCCTTCGACGTGGCCGCCGGGGAGATCGTCGGCGTGGCCGGCATCGAGGGCAACGGACAGAGCGAACTCGCCGAGATCCTGGCCGGGTTGCGCGCGCCCACCGCCGGCAGCGTACACGTCGGCGGCACGGACACCGCCGGACTCGACGCCGCGGGCCACCGCGCGGCGGGCGTCGGCTACATCCCCGAGGACCGGCTCCGAGGCGGCGCCGCCCTCGACGAGTCGATCGCCGACAACCTCGTCGTCGACCGCCACGACCGGCCCCCGCTCGCCCGCCGCGGCGTCCTGCGCCCCAGGGCCGTACGGGCCCATGCCCAGCGGCTGATCGGCCAGTACGCCATCCGCACCCCCGACCCGTCCGTGCCCGTGCGCGCGTTGTCCGGCGGGAACATGCAGAAGGTGATCGTCGCCCGTGAACTCTCCGCCGGACCACGCCTGTTGATCGCGTCCCAGGTGACCCGGGGCGTGGACGTCGGTGCCATGCGCTTCATGTACGAGCGGCTCGTGGCCGCCCGTGACAACGGCGCCGCCGTCCTGCTGATCTCCGCCGACCTCACCGAACTGCTCGCCCTCTCCGACCGGCTGCTCGTGCTCAAGGACGGCCTGCTGGTCGGCCGGTTCGACGACACGACCGGCCTCACCGAGAAACACGTCGGCCTCCACATGCTCGGCGTCGAACACCACGACGACGCGCGTCTGGCGGCCGGACTCGACACCGGCGAGCAGCCCGAGGAGCCCGCCCCGTGACCCGTACGCTCATCGAGACCGAGGACCGACGGGAGTACCTGGCGACCCGCCGCCGCGGCCTCCTCGTCGACCTGTCCATGACCCTGGCCACCATCGTGGCCGCGCTCGCCGTCGGCCTCCTCGTGATGCTCGCCACCGGCAAGGACCCGTTCGCCGCCTACGAGGCCCTGCTCACCGGCCCGCTGGAGCGCTCCTTCCGGGTCGGCCGCTGGCTGGAGGACGCCACCACCCTCACCCTGCTCGGGCTGTCGGTCGCCATCCCCTTCCGGGCCCGGCAGATCAGCCTGGGCGCCGAGAGCCAGCTGTACGCGGGCGCGCTGGCCGCGGCCATGGTGGCGATCTTCGTACCGCTGCCGCCGGTCGCCGCCGTGATCGTCCCGCTGGTGGCGGCCGCCACGGCGGGCGCCGGACTCGGCTTCGTGCCGGGCGCGATGAAGGCCCGCCTCGGCGCCAACGAGATCGTGGCCACGCTGATGCTCAACGCCATCGCAGTCCGCGTCTACGACTACCTCGTCAACGGCCCGCTCAAGCAGTCCGGCAGCACCGCCGTGCACTCCGAGCCCATCCGGCCGGACTCGGCGCTCACCCCGCTCACCGACTGGTTCGGGACGCCCCTGGGCCGGGCCAACGTCGGCTTCGGGCTGATGCTGCTCACCGCCGTCGCCCTGTGGCTGCTCATCACCCGCACCCCGCTCGGCTACCGCATCCGCATGACCGGCGCCAACCCCGACTTCGCCGAGTACGGCGGCATCAAGGTGCCGCGCGCCATCGAGTGGAGCTTCGTCATCGGCGGCGCGGTGGCCGGGCTCGCCGGGGCGCATCTGGTGCAGGGCGTCTACGGCCGCCTCGAACCGGGCCTCGCCGGCAGTCTCGCGTTCGAGGGGATCGTGGTGGCGCTGCTGGCCAGGAACAACCCCCTGGTCGTCGTGGTCGCCGGGCTCTTCTACTCCTATCTGCGCGCCGGGGGCGACATCATGGAACAGCAGACCGACGTCGGCACCGAGATCGTCGTCGTCATCCAGGCGGTCATCGTGCTGCTGGTCACCGCTCAGGCCCTGCCCGACCTCCTCAAGCGGCGCCTGGCCCGCAGACAGGCGGCCGCCCGATGAGCTCCGTCCTGGACGTCGTCCTCAGCAGCGCCTTCCTGGCGGCGGTCCTCCGGGTCGCCACCCCCTATCTGCTGGCCGCCTTCGGCGGGCTGGTCGCCGAACGCGCCGGCATCAGCAACATCGCCCTGGAGGGGCAGATGCTCGCCGCCGCCTGTACGGGCGCGCTGGTCGCCGGCTACAGCCACTCCGTCGCTCTGGGGGCGGTCGGCGGGATCGCCGTCGCCACCCTCCTCGGCCTCCTCCTCGCCGCCCTGCGCCTGGAGCTGGGCGCGGACGCGATCATCGCGGGCATCGGCCTCAACCTGCTCGCCTCCGGCGCCACCGCCTTCGCCGTCTACACCCTCCTCGACGACAAGGGCGGCACCTCCGGTCTGAAGAGCGGAACCGTGCCGGACGTCCCGTTGCCGGGCATCGACGGCGTCCCCGTCCTCGGCGACACGATCGCCGGCCAGAACCTGATCACCTGGCTGGCGTTCCTCACCGCGCCGTTCGTCGCCTGGCTGTTCTACCGCACGCGCTTCGGCTTCCATCTGCGGGCCGTCGGCGAGATGCCGGACGCCGCCGCGTCGGTCGGCATCCCGGTACGGCGTGTCCAGTACACCGGGCTCGCCCTCAGCGGCGCGCTCGCGGGCGTCGCCGGAGTGTTCCTCAGCATGGGCTACGTCTCCTTCTTCGTCCGCGACATGACGGCCGGCCGGGGCTTCATCGCCCTCGCCGCGGTCTTCCTCGGCGGGCTGCGCCCCTGGGGGGTGTTCCTCGCCGCCCTCGGCTTCGGCGCGGCGGAGGCGCTCGCCGTGCAGCTCGGCACCCTCGACGTACCGCCCCAGCTGGTGTCCACCATCCCGTACGCCATGACCCTCGTCGCGCTCGCGCTGTACGCGTGGCGCCGTGGGCGCAGGGGCACGGGCGAGCCCACCCCTGTCTCCCTCTGAACCGCAGCCCCGAACCTGAACCGCCGCACACCGAACCCGTCACCTCGCGAAGGACGATCACGCATGCCCCGGCGCAGTTCCCCAACCCACCGCGGACTCCTGGTCCTCGGCACCCTGACCACCGTCGCCGCCCTCTTCAGCAGCCACGCCCTCGCCCAGGCCTCCCCCGCCGGGAAACCGGCGGGGGACGGCGTCAGACTGCTCGACACCCTCACCGTCCCCGCCGGAACCGCACGGTTCGGCATGCCGTTCGGCGGGCTGTCCGGCATCGACTACGACCCTCGTACCCACACCTACGCGGCGATCAGCGACGACCGCTCCGAGAACGGCAAGGCCCGCTTCTACACCCTCCGGCTCCCGCTCGCCGGAGGACACTTCGCCGTCGACGAGCCGGTCGTCGACGGACTGACCGTGCTGGCGGACACCACCGGTCAGCCCTTCGCCACCAAGGCCGTCGACCCGGAGGCGATCCGCTGGACTCCGGGCGGCGGAAGCCTGCTGTGGACCAGTGAGGGCGCCTCCAACGCGGGACAGCCGGCGTTCGTCCGCGAGACGTCCCCCTCCGGCGGGTACGTCCGCGAACTGCCGCTGCCCCAGGCGTACGCCCCGGTGCGCTCCGCCTCCGGCACCCTCACCGCAGGGGTCCGGGGCAACCAGGCCCTCGAAGGGCTCGCGCTCTCCCCCGACGGCCGCAAGGTCGTCACCGTCACCGAGAACGCCCTGGTCCAGGACGGTCCGGCGGCGAGCCTGACCACCGGCAGCCCTTCCCGGCTGCTGGTCTCGGACCGGCGCACGGGCCGTCCTGAGGCCGAGTACGTCTACGGGGTCGACCCGGTCTCCGACGCCCCCACCGCCCCGCTGCCCCCGCCCGTGAACACGATGTCCTCGGACCGGGGCGTCTCCGAGATCCTCGCCCTGTCGCGGACCGACTACCTCACCGTCGAGCGGTCCTTCGCGTCCGGCGTCGGCTTCGCCATCCGGCTGTACTGGACCACCACCCGCGGCGCCACCGACGTCCGCGGCGAGGACGCCCTGTCCGGCACCGAGCGGCACATGCGCAAGAAGCTGCTGTTCGACTTCACCGCCTCCGGCACCGACGCCGACAACGTCGAGGGCATCACCTGGGGCCCGAACCTGCCCGACGGCTCCCGAAGCCTCGTCCTCGTCTCCGACGACAACTTCGGCTTCAACGGCGGCACCACCAGGTTCCACCTGCTGTCGGTCCCCGAGGGTCTGCTGCCCACGACGGCCTGACCTGTACGGCGCACCCCTTTCTCCCTCCCGGGTGGTCCCGGTGGCGGAAGCCACCGGGACACGGGTTTCTGTACGAGACGGAACACGTCCGGACAGAGAGCGAGAGAGCATGGAGCGGCAGCAGGAGCGCCTGGGGACACCCCGGGCCGCCGGGATCGCCGGGGTCGTGTTCGCGGTCCTGATGGGCGTGGTGATCGTCCTGGTGCGGATCGCCCTGCCCGGCGGGGCCGACGGGCATGACATCACGGTGGACGAGGCGCAGCGGAACACCGTGGAGACGGCGCTGGGGCTGCTGCCGTACGCCGGGATCGCGTTCCTGTGGTTCATGGGCGCCCTGCGCGAGCAGGCCGGGGCGGCGGAGGACCGGTTCGTGTCCACGGTGTTCCTGGGCAGCGGCCTGATCTTCGTGGCCACCTTGTTCGGGTGTGCCGCGGCGGCGGTGACCGTGCTGGACGAGAACCAGCAGAACGCCCCCTTCGGCCGCCACTACGCCTACACCCTGCTCACCACGTACTCCCTGCGGATGGCGGCGGTGTTCATCCTCACGACGTCGACCATCGGCCGACGGCTCGGCGTCATGCCGCGCCCGCTCGTGTTCCTCGGTTTCGCCACGGGTCTGACGCTGCTGGTGGCGGGGGCGAGTCTGCCCTGGTCGGAGCTGGCCTTCCCGGGCTGGGCACTGATCGTCAGCCTGGACATCCTCCGGGGCCGGCGTCCCTCCGCGACGCCCCGCCCGGCGGCCTAGGCGGAGTCGGCCGGCCTGGGCCCTCACTCGAACGGGCTGCTCCTCGTCGCCGCCCCGGCTCCGGCGTCCGAGGCTGGTGTGGGGGCTCGACAGGGCCGTAGGAGCAGGGCCGTAGGAGAGGACCGATCCCGTGCCAAGGATTGCCGTCGATCTGAACCGCTGTCAGGGGTACGCGCAGTGCGCGTTCCTCGCCCCCGAGGTCTTCGCCATGCACGGCGACGAGGCGCTGCTCTACGACCCGGAGCCCGGTGAGGAGCAGCGGGAGAAGCTGGCACAGGCCGCCTCCGCCTGCCCCGTGCAGGCCGTTCTGGTCGACGCGGTCGACGCGGTCGACGTGACGGCCGAGGCGGTGTCCGGCCGATGACCGGTGACGGATCGCTGGAACGGCTCCGGCGCGAGGGCCGCATCGTCGTGGTCGGTGCCTCGCTGGCGGGTCTGCGGGCCGCGGAGACCCTGCGCGAGAAGGGCTTCGCGGGCTCCCTGACGATGATCGGGGACGAGCCGTACGAGCCGTACGACCGGCCTCCGCTGTCCAAGCAGGTGCTGCTCGGCAGGGCGGCCGCCGAGCGCACCGCGCTGCCCAGGCTCCGGGCGGTCGAGGCGACCTGGCGGCTCGGCGTGGCGGCGGCCGGTCTGGACATGGCGGGCCGGCGGGTGCGGCTGGCCGACGGCGACGAGGTGCCGTACGACCGGCTGCTGATCGCCACCGGTGTGCGGGCACGGCCGTGGCCGCGCGAGGCCGAGGCGGAACTCGACGGCGTGTTCGTCCTGCGGACCAGCGATGACGGGGCGGCGCTCGCGCGGCGGCTGGCCGCGGGGCCGAAGCGCGTGCTGGTCGTGGGGGCCGGGTTCACGGGCTCGGAGATCGCCTCCGCGTGCCGTGAACGCGGCCTGGCCGTCACGGTCGCCGAGCGGGGTGCGTCCCCCCTGGTCGGGGCGCTCGGCGGGGTGGTCGGCGCGGTCGCCGCCGAGTTGCAGCGACGGCACGGCGTGGATCTGCGGTGCGGGGTGATGGTGACCGCGCTGGAGGGCGACGCCTCGGGGCGGGTGCGGGCGGCGCACCTGTCCGACGGCTCCACCGTGGAGACGGACGTGGTGGTCGTGTCGCTGGGCGCCACCCGCAACACCGAGTGGCTGGCCGGGTCGGGGCTCGGGGCCGGGCCCCGCGGTATCGCCTGCGACGCGGGCTGCCGGGCCTTCGACATCCGGGGGATCGTGACCGACGACGTCTTCGCGGCGGGCGACGTGGCCCGCTGCCCGCACCCGCTGTTCGGCTACCAGTTCCTGTCCCTGGAGCACTGGGGCAACGCGGTCTCCCAGGCGCGGGTCGCGGCGCACAACATGCTGAGCGAGAGCACCGACCGGATCCCCCACATGGAGGTGCCGTCCTTCTGGTCCTCCCAGTTCGGGGTGAACGTCAAGTCGGTCGGGGTGCCGTCGCTGGGGACGGAGATCCTGATCGCCCAGGGCTCGTTGGAGGAGCGCCGGTTCGTCGGCGTGTACGGGTACCAGGGCCGGGTCATCGGCGCGGTCGCCTTCGACCAGGCCCGCTGGCTGCCGTTCTACCAGGAGCTGATCGAGACCACCGCGCCGTTCCCGCCGGAGTTCGCCACGGTCGACCGGCGCTCGGAGGGCCGGCGGCCGCTCGACGCGGACTTCCCCGACCCGTCGGTGCCGTCCCACGGCCCCACGGTCACCCTCAGCGGGTACTCGCCCGCCGACCGCCGGATGACGTTCACCCCCGCGCACTGACCCGCCACGGCCACGAGCCACGAGGACTCGCCATGACGCCATCGCCGCTGCACCGGATCCTGGACTACGCCAACCGGGCCGATCCGTACCCGATCTACGAGGAGCTGCGGAGGACGCCGGTCCATCACGAGGAGGACGGGCCGTACGTCGTCAGCACCTACCACGAGATCCTCGGCCTGCTGCACGATCCCCGGATCAGCTCCGACGCCCGCAATCTGGCCCAGGCCGCCCACGATCCGCTCGCCGAGCCGGACCAGCAGGAGAGCGCCCTGCCGCCGAGCTTCCTGCGGCTCGACCCGCCGGAGCACGACCGGCTGCGCCGGATGACGAACCGTCCCTTCGGGCCGCCGCACTCCCCGCACCGGGTCGACGGGATGCGCGGCGAACTCCGTGACATCGTCACCGGCCTCATCGACGGCATCGGCGAGCCGGACCGCTTCGACCTGGTGGACCAGTTCTCGTACCCGTTCCCGGTGACGGTGATCTGCCGGCTGCTCGGGATCCCGCGCGAGGACGAGGCACGTTTCCACACCTGGGCGGACGCCATCGCCGCGAGCCTGGACCCCGACCCGGACGCGGATCCCGCCGAGCGCGGCAAGGGCGCGCACGACGCCCGGATGCAGTTGGGCATGTACCTGGCCGGTCTGATCGAGGAGCGGCGCAGGAACCCCGGCGACGACATGCTCTCCGCGCTGGCGACGGCGAAGGGCGAGGACGGCTCGATGACCACGATGGAGCTGCTCAGTACGGCCGCGCTGCTGCTGATCGCGGGCCACGAGACCACGGTCAATCTCGTCACCAACGGCATGCTGACCCTGCTGCGCCACCCCGACGTGCTGGAACGCCTGCGGGCCGAGCCCCGGCTGGCCGTGCCCCTCGTCGAGGAGCTGCTGCGTTTCGAGCCGCCGGTGCAGTTGGTCCCGCAGCGCGTCGCCCTCGCCGACATCGAGGTGCGGGGCGTCACCATCCCCAAGGGCGCCTCCCTCTGGCTGGTGCTGGCGTCCGGCAACCGGGACCCGCGGCGCTTCGAGCACCCGGACCGCTTCGACCCCGACCGCAAGGACATCCAGCACCTCGGCCTCGGCAGCGGCATCCACAGCTGCTTCGGCGCTCCCCTGGCCCGGTTGGAGGCCCAGTTCGCGCTGTCGGAGCTGGCCCGCCGGCTGGAGAACCCGCGTCTGCTGGAGGACCCGCCGCCGTACCGCCAGAACGCGGTGCTGCGCGGCCCCCGGCACCTGCACATCGCGTGCGACGGGATCCGGGCGTGAGCGCTCCGCTGGGGGGCCAGTGCGTCAGCTGCGGGTGCGTCGTGGCTGGTCGCGCCCCGCGGCGGAGCTGCATGTCGATACAGCCCCGCGCCCCTTTGGGGCGCTTCTCCGCGCGGCCCTGTACCGCTCGTACGCCTCGCGGGCGTCCGGGACGAACTCCGGGTGCCGGGTGAGGGCTTCGAGTTCGGGCCCGGTGAGCCAGGCGTGCCAGCTGACCTCCCGGGGGTCCGGCCGTATCGCCGTCGTGACGACGACCTCGTGCAGGCCGAGCCAGTAGGGGCTGATCACGCCCTCGCACAGGAACTTGAGCACCAGACGCGGGGCGGCACGAACCCCCAGCTCCTCGAAGAGCTCCCGGGCTGCCGCCGCTTCGTACGACTCGCCGGCCTCGGCGGCCCCGCCGAGCAGCCAGTTGTACTGCCCGGGGAAGCGGGACACGTGGTCCGGACGGCGATGGACGAGGAACCGCCCCTGCTCGTCGCGGCACACGATCGTCGCGACGCGGTGCGGCCAGCCCCGGCGGATCGCCTCCGCGCGGTCGACGACCGCCAGCACCCGGTCCTGCTCGTCGACTCGGTCCACCAGTTCAGCCATGCGGCACAGGATGTCAAAGGGTGGCGGGGACGGGGCCTTCGGGGCGGACCGTGATGCCGTACGCCGTCTTGGTGGGGGGCTGGTGGAGGGTCACGGTGTGGACGGGGAGGAGGTGTTCGAGGAGGACCGTGGATTCGCGGAGTGCGAACTGCAGGCCGAGGCAGGCGCGGGGGCCGACGCCGAAGGGGTAGTAGGCGCCCGGTTGGCTGGGGCGGCCGTCCGGGGTGGTGAAGCGGCGGGGGTCGAAGCGTTCCGGGTCCGGCCAGAGTCCGGGGTCGCGGTGGGTGAGGTACGGGCAGACGAGGACATCGGTGCCCGCCTCGACGGTGTGGCCCACGAGGGTGTCGTCCTCGGCGGCGTGGCGCGGCAGGATCCAGGCGGGCGGGTACAGGCGGAGCGTCTCGTGGACGAGCGCCTGGACGGCCTGGCGGCGCTGCGCGGAACCCTCGGCGCCGGCGGCGAGAGCCTCTTCGCGGGCGGCGGGGTGCCGGTCGAGGAGGAGGTGGAGCCAGGTCAGGGTGGTGGCGGTGGTCTCCTGTCCGGCGGCGAGGAGCGTGACCAGCTCGTCGCGGAGCAGCTGGTCGGTGTACTCGGGGCGCGAGGCGGCGGCGTCGAGCAGGACGTGCAGCAGGCCGGGGCCGTCGGGGCCCGCCGCCCCCTCGCGGGCGGCCTCGATCGCACGCCGGGCGACGGCGTCGATCCGCGCGAGGTCGGCCGCCACGGCCTCGCGGGCGTCGGTGGCGTCGGCGGGCAGGGTCGGCAGAGCGGCCCCCACGGCCTCCACGGCGGCCAGTTCGCGCGCGGTCTCCTCGTCGACGGGGTGCCCGGTCAGCGAGCGCCAGATGGTGTCCAGGGCGAAGCGGTGCATCTCCTGCCCGAGGTCGAAGGTCTCGCCGGTGCGGGCGTACGTGCTCCAGCGGGCGGCGGTGGTCCGGGCCGCCTCGGTGATCCGCTGGTCGTAGCGGCGCATCCCGGTGCCGGTGAACTGCGACTGCAGCAACCGGCGTTGCCGCTTCCAGGCCTCACCGGAGGCGGAGAGGACACCGTCGCCGACCAGGAGACGGGCCCGGTGGGAGCGCTTGACGTACCGGTCGGGCTGCCGGGCGAGCACGTGCTGCACCGCGTGCGGGTCGGTGACGAGCACGGTGAGCCCCGCCCCGAGCCGGAACCCGGCGACCCCGCCCACCTCTTCCCGTACCCGGGTCAGCAGGTCGACCAGTTCCCCTCTCTCCGCATGCCACCGCGCCACGAGCCCCGGATCGGCCTCGGGGACCGGCCGCCCCGTCCCGGGAACGTACGAAAGGGGGCGGAGGCCTGCCTCGCTGTCCAAGTCTGCTTCTCCTGGTCGACCGTTGTACTCGGGCCGGAACACCGGCACCACGGACTGTACGGGAGACGGCACACGCGGTGACAGCTCGCCGTCCGGTTCTCAGGTGTCGTACGCCTCGGGGTCGAAATGCGCGAGTCGGCGGCGCAGACGGCCCGTGGACCAGGGCCAACTGAAGCTGTTGAGGCCGTTGTTGTCGAGGTAGTAGCTCGAACAGCCGCCCGCGTTGTAGACGGTGGAGGGCAGGGCCTGCTGGACCTCCGCACCGAAGGCGGCCTGGACTTCGGGGCGGACGTTCATGGTGGTCCACCCGGCCGAGCGGAAGTGCCGTACCGCTCCCGTCATATAGGCGAGTTGGGCTTCGAGGATGGTGTACGCCGAGGAGTGGCCGGTCCCGAGGTGCGGGCCGAGCAGGATGAACGCGTTGGGGAAACCGGTGACGGTGGTGCCGAGGTAGGCGTCGGGGCTGCCTTTCCAGTGGTCGTCGAGGCTCACGCCGTCGGCGTCGAACACGCGCCCGGCGATCGGCATGTCGAGGATGTGGAAGCCGGTGCCCAGGATGACGGTGTCCACGTCCGCCGTACTGCCGTCCGCGCCGGTCACGCGGTTGCCGTCGACGGCCTGGACTGCGGCGGGGTGGACGGTGACGTTGGGCCGGGTCAGGGCCGGATAGTAGGTGTTCGACAGCAGCAGCCGTTTGCAGCCGAGGGTGTAGTCGGGCGTCAGGGCCCGGCGCAGCCGCGGGTCCTTGACGGCGGCCCTGAGGTGGAGCGCGCCCACCTTCTGCACCACGCGCAGGAGGGACGGGTGCCGGAAGCCGATCCCGAGGGCCTCCAGGGCCGCGTACTCCGCGTTCCGCAGGGCTCGTTGGGCCGCCGGGAGGCTTCGCAGCAGTCGGCGTTCGGCGTGCGGGACAGGGTGGTCGGGCTTGGGAAGCACCCATTGGGCGGTGCGCTGGAACAGGTGCAGTTGTGCGACACGCGGCTGGATGGCGGGCACGAACTGCACGGCGGACGCGCCGCTGCCGACGACGGCGACACGTGCGCCGGTCAGGTCGTGGTCGTGGCGCCAGCGCGCGGAGTGGAAGACCTCACCGGGGAAGTCGGCGAGGCCGGGGATGTCCGGGAGCAGGGGTTCGTGCCAGGGGCCGGCCGCCGCGACGAGGAAGCGCGTGAGGTACAGGCCACGGGTCGTCTCGACGCGCCAGCGGGCCTCTCGGGGGTCCCATTGCGCGCGGGTCACCTCGGTGCCGAAGCGGATGAGGGGGGTGATGCCGTGTCCGGCCGCCGTGTCGCGGAGGTAGGCGCGGATCTCGGGCTGGCCGGCGAAGGCCCGTGTCCACTCGGGGTTCGGTGCGAAGGAGTACGAGTACAGCGCGGAGGGGACGTCGCAGGCGCACCCCGGGTAGGTGTTGTCCCGCCAGGTGCCGCCCAGGTCGTCCGCCTTCTCGACGACGACGAGGTCCCGCACACCGGCCCGGCGCAGTTCGATCGCCGCTCCGATGCCGGACAGACCGCTGCCGATGATCAGTGCCTCGACGCGGTGCGGCCGCGGGCTCGTCCACGCCGCGGGGCGGTCGGAGTGCGGCATGTCAGGCTCCTGTCCGGGTGTCGGCGGCAGAGGGGGCCGTCGGGCGGACGTGATCGCGGACGAGCGCCCGCGTGGTCCGCAGGGAGGTCTCCACAACCGTGAGCCGGCGCCGCGGATCCATGAAGTTGCCGCCCATCACCTCCAGGTCGGCGGGGGTGGGTTCGATGCGGACGACCTCGGTGCCGGCGGCCCGCAGCGCGGCGCACTCCGCGTCGAGGGTGCGGGTCATGACCCGGCGCAGCAGCGCCTCGGCCCGGCCGAGGCCCCGGCGCGGCGCCGGAGAGAGCGAGCTCATCGGGGCGATGACGTACACCTCGTCGAGGCCCAGGGGGACGAGGAGGTCGGCGGACGCGGTGGACAGGATGCCGCCGTCGGCATACCGGCGGCCGTGGACGCGTACCGGCCGGAACCAGCCGGGGACCGCCCAGGACGCGCGCAGTGCGTCCCGGAGCGCGGCCGGCGGGGTGTCGGGGTGTCCGAAGACGGTACGGCGTCCCGTGTCGAAGTCGGTGGCCACCAGCCAGGTCGCCGGATGCGGGACCCAGCCGCCGTCGGGGGCCAGGGTGTCGGCCAGGGCGGCCAACCATCCGCTGTCGCCCCGCCCTTGGGGCAGCAGCCCGGAGAGACCGGCCATCGTGGGAGCCGTGCGCCGCAGGGCGCGGCGCGCCAGCTCCGGCGACCCGGGGAAGAGCGCGGGCCGGGGCGGGACCGCCCGGGGCGGAGCCGCGAAATGCCGGACGAGCTCCGGACGGGCGTCCTTGCCGGCGAGTTGTGCCGCCAGGAGTTCCTCCACCGCGACGCCGCCGCCGAGCAGGGCGGCCAGCTCGGCCCCGGCCGAGGTGCCGACCAGTACCTCGGCCTGACGCGGGTCCCACCGCAGGGCCCGCTGGAGCGAGTGCAGGGCGCCGACCGTCCAGGCCGCGCCGAGCGTTCCGCCACAGCCGAGCACCAGTCCACGGGAAGGGGTCGTACGCGTGCCCGTCGCGGTCACTTGGATTCTCCGCCCTCTCGGCCTCTTCGGGATACCGACGAGATCCGGATACTAGCGGTATTCGAAAGCCCGGGGCAGCCCTTCGGCGGAGTTAGGATCCGAGGGATTCGGGGATCGGATGCCCCTGGGTCACCGCACACCCGCGCAGGACGGGGAAGGGAAGGGAGCGAGACATGGCCCGTCTCAGCCGCGTCGAGAGCCAGGAACGTACGCGGGAGCAACTCGTCGCCACCGCACGGGAACTCTTCCTGCGCGACGGCTACGGCGCGACCTCGATCAGTGATGTCGCGGAGACGGCCGGCTACTCCAAGGGCGCCGTCTACTCAAACTTCCGCAGCAAGGGCCGGCTGTGCCTGGCCGTCCTCGACGACATCCGTGCCGAACAGCTCGCGCTGCTCACGGAGTCCGTGATGCGCGACCCGGGGGCCGAGGACCGCCTCGCGGCGTTCGCCGCCTGGAGCGAGGCCCACATCGGCGCCGAGACCTGGACCGTACTGGAGGTCGAGTTCCTCACCGGCGCACGGCACGACGAAGAACTCCGGGGTGAGATCACGGCCCGCGTCACCGCGATCCGCGAGGCGCTGGCCCTGCTCATCGACGCGCTGGCGCAGGAACTGGGCACCTCACCGGCCATGCCGCCGGAACAGGCCGCGATGACCCTGCTCAGCCTGGGTATCGGTCTCGGCCTCCAACGCGTAGCCGACCCGTCCGTCCCCACGACCGTCCTCACGGACACCCTGCGACTCGTCCTGCGCCTGGACCGGTAGGCACCGCGCCCACTGCGGCTCATGCCGAGCCGGTCGTGGGGAACGCACCCCCGACCCGCTCGGCACTTCCCGCCAGGTTTCACCGCCGGGTGAGAGCCTGTGTCATATCCCCGGCCGGGTCAGCGCGCGGCGTCATGGGGGCCCCTCCCGCGCGAGCGAAGCCGAGCGTGGGGGAGGAGCCATGTGGGCGGTTCGGCAACGCGGCTGGGGGTCCCCCCTCTGGGGGTGGGGGTCCCCCCTCTGGGGGAGTGCCAGGCGTCGCGCGCCCGGCCGGGGATATGACACAGGCTCTGAGCCAGATGATCAGGACCCCTTCCCTGACGCGCCGTCGAGGGCCCGTTGCAGGGCCGGCAGCCCCTGCCCGAGAAGGGTCTTCTCCAGGCTGCGGTCGCTCTTGCGGCCCGTGCGCTCGCCCTGGGCGAAGCCGTCGGTGTCCACGACCTCCCCGCACCACTCGCCGTTCCCGACGGCCTGCCCGTCGAACGGCACCACCGCGCCCTCCCCCAGCGAGACCCACCGCTCGTCCTCCCAGCGCAGGGCGAGGACGTAGGTGTGGCCGGGCAGGACGCGCGGGGCGTCGCCGGTCAGCTCGGCGATACGGGTCTTGCCGTCGGAGCGCAGCACGCTCCAGCCCAGGCCGATGTAGTCCAGGGAGGACCCCACGGCGGGATGGGACCGGGTGCTGGAGGTGAACGGCTTGGCCTGCACCTCCAGTTCGACCGTCCGCTCCAGCTCGTAGCGGTACGTCCCGGCCGACAGTTCCTCCCGGCCGCTCTCCCGCTCCTCGACCGCCCGGCCCACGACGACCACATCGGCGTACCGCGTCCAGTCCTTCGCCGTCTCCGACGGATAGCGGTTGACCGCGATCCCGCACCCGTTGACCGTGTCGAGACCCGGCCAGCCGATCAGCACGCCCGCGACAACCCCGACGGCGGCCACGCCCGCGACGACCGGACGGCCCGTCAGACGGGCCGGTAAAAAGTTTCTTCGCACCCGATGATCTTGAAGTGCACATGGCCGACCGGCCGTGACGCGCGTCACTTTTCCAGTCACAGCCCTGTCACAGCGCTACGCGCTACGGCGATCTGTCCGAATCGTGGGGCCGAACGACCAGCCCAAACGGGTCGTCGACCTGCACCCACGCCTGGTAGGAAGGGCAGATGGACCCTCGTGATCTCGACCCGTTGGAGCGGCTCCTCGCGGAACGCGCCTGCGAGCGGGTGATTCTGGAGTTCGTCCGCCGCCTCGACCTCGGTGCCCCGAGCACCGTGTGCGATCTCTTCACCCCCGACGGCGTCTGGGAATGGCCGCACGACTCCCGGCGCGTCGTGGGCCGCGAGGCCCTCCGCGCGTACTTCGGCTCCCGGCCCGCCGACCGCCTCTCCCGCCGTGTCTGCACCAACGTCCTGGTCACCGTCGACTCCCCCGACACCGCCACGGCCACCACCTACTTCGCGACGTACCGAGTCGACGGCCACACCGAGGGGACATTCGTCGCACCCCGCCTCCCGGCCAACATCGGCCACTACGAGGACACCTTCCGCAGGACCGGCGACACCTGGCTCCTCACCACCCGAACCCTCCACCTCGCCTTCGGCGGCCCGACGGAACGCCTCGCCCCCGTCAGCCGGCCTTCTTGAACCGCGATCCCGGGCCCGAGGGCTGACATCGATCACACAGGGTGCCCTCGTAGCGTTGCGAAAAGTTCCGGCGCGGTGTCAACCAAGGTCTCCCCTGGGGCGTACAGACCGTGAAACGTGATCACCAGCGGGGAGCCCCATGACCGTCGAGGAGTTCGAGGAGTTCTATGCGCGCTCCCGGCAGTCCCTGGTGGGGCAGCTCTATCTGATGACCGGCGATCTGCACGAGGCGCAGGACGTCGTGCAGGAGGCGTTCGTACGGGCCTGGGCCCGGCGGGCGCGGCTGGAGCGGGACGCGGGGCCGGAGGCATGGATCCGCACCGTCGCCTGGCGGCTCGCCGTCAGCCGGTGGCGCGGGCGCGGCAGGTCCCTGGAGGCCTGGCGGCGTCACGCGGGCGGGCAGCCGGACGGCGGCCCGGCCCCCGAGCCCGACACCGTCGCCCTGGTGGCGGCGTTGCGCCGGCTCTCCGAGCGGCAGCGCCGGATCGCCGTCCTGTTCTACGTCTGCGATCTCTCCGTGGAACAGGTCGCCGTCGAGGCCGGGATCTCCCCGGGGACGGTCAAGACGCATCTCTCCCGGGCCCGCGCCCATCTCGCCACGCACCTGTCCGATGCCGCGTACAAGGAGGACCACGGTGTCTGAGCCCACCGAGCCCCACGGCCGGCGACCGGACGACGCCCTCGCCACCGCCCTCAAACGGGCCGCCGACGTGCGCGGCCGGCTGGTGCCGGTGCCGGTCGCCCACATCAAGGTCCTGGGCACCCGCCGACGGCGCCGGATGCTGGCGACCGCCGTCGCGTGCGCGGTGGGCGTGCTGGGCACGGCCGGGGCCCTGACCGCCGTACGACTGCAGCCGGACCACCGGCCGGCCGCGCCGGTCGTCACGCCCATGCCGAGTCCCCCGCTCACGCCCTCGCCGTCACTCACCACGTCACCGTCCGCGTCCTCCTCCCTCGCACAGCCACCGGCGGGTTCCGGCGCCCCGGCGGACGGCGCCGCCCCGGGCGGAATCGGGGGCAGCGCGTCGTCGGCGTCGCCGTCCATCGAGCCCACGGCCTCGGCCGGGGAGGAATCCGGAGAGCCGACCGTCTCGGAGTCTCCGGACGACAGCACCTCCACCGGCCCGGTCGTGACGGCACACCCCTCGGACACCGTGGCGGAGTCCGCCGCCGCGATCGCCCCGGCCCCCGGCTCGTAAGGACGTCACCACCGTGCCCAAGGCTCCCCAGGACGCCCCACCCTCCCCCACGCCCGCCACGCCCGCCACACCCGCCGCGCCCTCGGAGCCCACGCCCTCCCTACCGGCGCCGGTCCCGCCTCCCCCGCGTGCCCCGGGCCCCGCCCCGTCCGGCCGCAGAGACCCGTACCTCGTGGCGATGGCGCTGTTCGCCACGTACGCGACGCTCTCCACCCTCCGCCACCGCCACCTGGGCACCCGCTCCTGGGACCTGGGCATCTTCGAGCAGGCGGTCCGCGCGTACGCGCAGCTGCGGGCGCCGGTCGTCGATCTGAAGGGGCCGGGATTCAACGTCCTCGGCGACCACTTCAGCCCGGTCACCGCTCTCCTCGCCCCCGCCTACCGTCTCTTCCCCACCCCCGTCACCCTGCTCGTCGCCCAGGCCGCCCTGTTCGCGCTCTCGGCGGTGCCGGTCACCCGGGCGGCCGCCCGGCTGCTGGGCCGTGGGCAGGGCCTCGCGCTGGGCATCGCGTACGGCCTGTCCTGGGGTCTCCAACAGGCCGTCGACTTCGACTTCCACGAGATCTGCTTCGCCGTCCCCCTGGTCGCCTTCAGCCTGGAGAACGTCCTGGCCCGCCGCTGGCGCCACGCGCTCCTGTGGTCGGCTCCCCTGATGCTGGTCAAGGAGGACCTGGGTCTGACGGTCGCGGCCATCGCCCTGGTCGTCGCCCTGCGCGCCCGCCGCCGACGCCCGCGCGTCGCCCTCTGCGCCCTCGGCCTCGCGGCACTGGGCGTCACGGCGACGCTCCTCACCCTCATGGTCGTCATCCCGGCCTTCAACTCGACCGGCGACTACGACTACTGGACCAAGGTCGGCGGCGGCTTCGCCCTCTTCGACGGCGCGGACACCAAGGTCCGCACCCTCCTGTGGCTGCTGATCCCGACCAGTGGGCTCCTGGCCCTGCGCTCACCCCTGTTCGTCGTCGCCCTGCCCACCCTCGGCTGGCGTTTCCTCTCCTCCGACAGCCACTACTGGGGCACCGTCTGGCACTACAGCGCGATCCTGATGCCGGTCGTCCTCCTCGCCCTCGCCGACGCGCTCCCCCGCGCGCGGACCAGTTCCCGGCCGTGGATGCGCTCGTACGCCCACCATCTGCCGACGGCCGTGGCCTCGGCCGCGCTGGCCCTGACGACCGCGCTCCCCCTCTCCGCGCTGACCGAGCCCGCCGCCTACGACGTCCCCGACCGCGTCGCCCGCGTCGAGCACCTCCTGGACCGGATCCCGGACGGCGCGACCGTCGAGGCCAACATCGGCCCCGCCACCCGGCTCACGTCCCGCTGCCGCGTCTTGTGGACCGGCAACACCGGGAACATCACCCCCGACTACATCGCCCTGAACAACTCCAGCCGCTGGATCAAGGACATCGAGGCGTACGCCCGACAGCTCCACCCGGACGCCGGGTACACGCTCCTCGACGCCGCCCACGGGTACGTCGTCCTCGAACGCCGCTCCTGAGCAGTGCGGGACGGCCTGCGCACAGACCGTCCCGCACGCCCAGGGGCTTCCTACGCGGCCCACCGCAGGCGGAGCGTCATGAGCTGGAACGGCCGCAGCCGTACGGCGATCCGCCCGCCCTCGACCCGAAGCGCCGGGGCGTCGGTGAGGGGCCGTTCCAGCAGGTCGGTGACGGTGGCGCCGGTGACGCCGAAGCCCGCGGTGAGCGTCGCCCGGGCGCGGGCGCCGTGCGCCTCGTGGAAGCGGACGATCACGTCCCCGCTGCCGTCGTCGGCCAGTTTCACGGCCGTGACCACGACCTGGTCACGGTCGACGCCGACAAGCGGGGCGACCGCCGCGGCACCGTCCAGGGTGCGGGCGGGCAGGTTGATGCGCCATCCCTCGCGTACGGCGTCGCCGATCGTCGCGCCCGGCACCAGGGCGTGCCGGAAGCGGTGGACGCCTTGGTCGGTCTCGGGGTCGGGGAAGCGCGGGGCGCGCAGCAGGGAGACCCGCAGGGTCGTCGTGGTGCCGCCGTCGGCGCCGGGTGCGTCGCGGACCGTGCGGGTCACATCGTGGCCGTACGTCGAGTCGTTGACGACGGCGACGCCCCAGCCCGGCTCCTCCAGGTGGACGAAGCGGTGGTTGCAGGCCTCGAACCGGGCCGCCTCCCAGCTGGTGTTGGTGTGCGTGGGCCGGTGGACGTGCCCGAACTGGGTCTCGGACGCGTACCGTTCGGCGTGCACGTCGAGCGGGAAGGCGAGCTTGAGGAACTTCTCCGTCTCGTGCCAGTCCACCTCCGTGTCGATCACCAGCCGCCGCTCCCCCGCCGGCAGCGACAGCACCTGGACGACACGCGACGCGCCGAAGGACCGTACGATCCGCACCGACACGCCGTCCTCACCCGCGGTGACCTCCTCGGCGTCGACGAGGTCGATGACCGTGTTGCGGTAGAACTCGTCGACGTCCCAGGCGTCCCACATGTTGGGGAAGTCGGGGTGGAGCTGGAGGAGGTTGGCCCTGCGGCCCGGGGCGATCGTCTCGCGGTCGGCCTCGATGTCGTAGACCGACACGACGAGTCCGCGGGCGTCGATCTCGACGCGCAGGAGCCCGTTGTCGAGGAGGTGTCCGCCGTCCGGGCGGGGAGTGAGGGTCGTACGGCCTTGTGGGGCGGGGGTGTTCGCGCCGCCGGCCTCGATGCCGTCGAGGGTGTGCGGGGTGGCGTTGAAGACGAGCGGGGTGGAGCCCTCGCCGGCCAGGGCCCGCTGGGCGGCCTCGGTGATCGCGGTCAGTTCGGCGGCCAGCCGGGCGTACGTCGCGCGCGCCTCGCGGTGGACCCAGGCGATGGAGGAGCCGGGCAGGATGTCGTGGAACTGGTGGAGCAGGACCGTCTTCCAGATGCGGTCCAACTCCTCGTAGGGGTACGGGAATCCGGTGCGCACGGCGGCGGTGGCCGCCCAGAGTTCCGCCTCGCGCAGAAGGTGTTCGCTGCGGCGGTTGCCCTGTTTGGTACCGGCCTGGCTGGTGAGGGTGGCGCGGTGCAGTTCGAGGTACAACTCGCCGACCCAGACCGGTGGTTCGGGGTGTTCGGCGTGGGCCTTGGTGAAGAAGGCGGCCGGGGTCTCCCAGGTCACGGTCGCGGAGCCTTCGAGGTCGCGCAGCCGGGCCGCCTTGGCGACCATCTCGCGGGTGGTGCCGCCTCCGCCGTCGCCCCAGCCGGTGGGGGCGAGGGAGTGGCGGGCGACACCCTTGTCCTTGAAGTTGCGGGCCGCGTGGGCGATCTCGCCGCCCTTCATGGAGCAGTTGTAGGTGTCGACCGGCGGGAAGTGCGTGAAGATACGGGTGCCGTCGATGCCCTCCCAACGGAAGGTGTGGTGGGGGAACTTGTTCGTCCGCGACCAGGAGATCTTCTGCGTCAGCAGGTACCTGGATCCCGCCGCCCTGATGATCTGCGGCAGTCCGGCGGCGAAGCCGAAGGTGTCGGGAAGCCATGCCTCGTCGTTCTCGATGCCGAACTCGTCGAGGAAGAACCGTTTGCCGTGCACGAACTGACGGGCCATCGCCTCCGAGCCCGGCATGTTGGTGTCCGACTCCACCCACATGCCGCCCGTCGGCACGAACCGCCCGTCCGCGACCGCCTTCTTCACCCGCGCCCACACCTCCGGCCGGTGTTCCTTCACCCAGGCCCACTGCTGGGCCTGCGACATGGCGAAGACGAACTCGGGCTCGTCGTCGAGCAGCGCCGTCATGTTGGACGTCGTACGGGCCACCTTGCGGACCGTCTCGCGCAGCGGCCACAGCCACGCCGAGTCGATGTGCGCGTGTCCGACGGCGCTGATGCGGTGGGCGGAGGGTGCGGCGGGTGCGGACAGGACATCCGTCAGGTGTGAACGGGCCTGCGCCGCAGTGCCGTTGACGTCCTGGAGGTCCACGGCGTCGAGCGCCCGCTCCACCGCCCGCAGGATGTCCCAGCGCCGCGCCGACTCCACGGGCAGCTCGGCCATCAGCTCGCCGAGCACCTCCAGGTCCAGGACCAGCTGCCACACCGTCTCGTCGAAGACGGCGAGGTCCATCCGGGCGAGGGTGTACTGGGATTCGTTGCCCGCGGTCTCCTTGTCGCCCAACCGCGTGGGCAGGAAGGGGTGGTAGTCGAGGATGACCGGGTTGGAGGCGGCCTCGATGTGCAGGCGCACCTCCTCACCGCCCTCGACGGGCGCGCCGATCCGCACCCACTGGTTGCGCGGGTTCAGCCCCTTCACCGGGGTGCCGTCGGGCCGGTAGACCAGGCCCTCGCACTGGAAGCCGGGCATGTTCTCGTCGAAACCGAGGTCGAGCAGCGCCTCGACGGTCCGGCCGGACCACTCCTGTGGAACCACCCCTGTCACACGGAACCAGCTCGTCCCCCAGGGAGCACCCCAGCGGGACCCCACCGCGATCGGTGCGGGCTCGGCCGCGAGCCCCTCGGCGACCGGCACCGGTTCGCCGGGCGCGTGCCACACGGCCACGTCCAGCGGCACGGACCGCGGGTACACGGCGGGACGGATGCGTTCGTCGAGGACGCGCCGGAGACGGGCTTCGACAAGGCTGCGGTCGTCATGCATACGGGGTGCTCCAAGGCTGGGTGACGGTTACCAGGTGTGGGACACGGTCACGGGGGCCGACGCTGTGTACAGCTCCCCTACGGCACACAGTTCGAACCGCGCCGCCTCCTCGCCCTGCTCCGGCGCGAGCCCCGTGAGGAAGAACGCCGTCTGGCAGGTGCCGCCGAGGAAGCGGCGGGTGCCGTCGGGCAGGAGACGGTGCAGGGTGTAGTGCCGTACGTCGTCCGGGGAGGCGTCCCAGGCCAGGCGCAGGTCGCCTCCGGAGGCGGCGGTGATCCGCAGGCCGGCCGGGGCGGCGGGGGTGGTGGCCTCGTCCCGTACGGCGAGCGCGCCGAGCCGCCAGCCGACGGGCCCCTCGGTCGCCGTGAGGCGGACGCCGAGGGCGTGCACGGTGCCGGTCAGACCGTCGAGCCGTACGGTCGAGGTCCGCCAGCCGTCGCCCGCCTCGACCGGCAGATAGGTGTACGGCGGTGTCGACCCCGGTGTGTCCGGGTCGGCGGTGGCCACGGCCAGCTCGACGGTCACGCTTCCCGCGTCGGTGCGGTGGGTCAGCTCGACCACCGTGGTGTCGGTGAGCGGAAGGCGTGTCGCGTAGAGGCCGACGGTCGCCGGTGCGTCCAGCGCGCCCGTGACCAGCACACTGCTGCCGCCGTGCCAGGCGTCGGCGAAGTCGAGGGCGACGGCCGGCCGGGTCCCCTGGGTGTACACCGCCCACTGCCGGGACGGGAGCCGGTCCTGGAGCCCGAGGTGGTTCCAGGGGGTGGCCGAGGTGACCTCCCCGTCCTCGTACCAGCGCAGTCCGTGCCCGGTGTTGAAGGTGCTCGCGAAGGGCACGCCGGTCACCGTGGAGCGGTCCGCGACCGACACTGCGGGCGCCCGCCAGGGGTCCGTGGCGTCCGGGCGGGACGGGTCGAGCGAACGGCCGGTCCAGAAGCGGTCGTCGGCCGCGTGGAAGTCGGCCGGGGCCCTGCCGGTCGAGGGGAGGTGGTTGCGGGTCCACTCGGGCCGGTAGAGACCCAGGGACGCGATGTGCGCCTTGGTGGTGGGCACGATCGCGTCCCAGTTGACGGACCGGTTCGAGCCGCTCGCCTCCACGTCCACGCCCGCCCACAACTCGTAGCGGCTGCGGCCGAGTTGGTCGGCGCGGGTCCCGGACGCGGCGAGGGTGCTCGCGGACCAGCGGAAGTCGACGAACATGTCGTCGGCGGTCTGGAAGAACGCCTGGTTCTGGGAGTTGAGGGCGCCCTGCCAGCTCACCGTGCCGTTCACGGTCATCGCGTCGTACCACGTCACCCGCTGCCCCTGGGCCGCCGCCAGGGTCTTCAGCTCGGTGAGGAAGCCGAGCATGTCGGTACCGAGGGCGGTGTTGCCGCCGCTCGTCTCGGCGTTGACGAACCAGCCGTCGAAGCCGTATGCGGCGGCGACCCCCACCAACTGGGCGGCGAGTGGGTAGTGCCCGTCGGTGTCCTTCTGGACGAGGTCGCGGGTCCACTGGAGCTGTCCGCCGTACGCGACGGGCGGCAGGAAGATGTTGCCGAGGACGGGGACGCCGTGCCGGTGGGCCGCGTCGACGATGGGCGCGTTCGGGGCGAGGATCAGGCCCTCACCGGCCGAGCCGCCCCAGAAGACCAGTTCGTCGATGTAGGCCCAGTGGGTGAACGCGTAGTAGTCCGCGGTGGCGGATCCCTGGGAGGGGTTGAGGGAGGTGGGGCCGAAGGAGACCAGGGACTGGATACGGGCCTGGCCCGAGCGGGCGGTGGTGTTGGCAGGGGTCGGGGTGAAGCGGGGTGCGAGCGGCACGGACGCGGCGTTGAAGGCGAGGTCGGAGTCGTCGGCAGCGGTCCAGCTCTTCAGGCTGTGCCAGGTGATGCCGGTGCCGGGGGTGCCCGAGGGCAGGGAGTCGGGGTACCAGTAGGCGGCGTAGGGCGGGGTCGCCGCGGCGGCGGCCCGCGCCGGGGTCACCGGCAGGGCGGGCAGGAAGGCTGCCGCGCCGGCGGCGAGCAGGACGGTGCGTCTGGTGGGGTTCACGAGCGGATGCCTCCTGAAAGTGCCTCTTCTGGAGTGACGACTTCGGTGATGCCGCGCGCGCCGAGGTGGTCCTTGTCGTCGGCGCGGGTGTCGAGGACGGTGGTGGGGCGGGCGCCGTCGGCGGTGAGCCGGAAGAAGGCGTCGAAGACCGTGCCGCCGGGGGCGCATGCGGAGCGGGCGGACGGGTCGGCGGGGATCACGAGCGCGGTCGTACGGGTCGCGGGGGTGTGCGGCGGTGCGGCCGCCGCCCGGGCGAGCACCCGGGCGCTGTCCTTCGGCCGACGGTCGTTGGTCAACAGGCCGAGCCCGTACTCCAGTTCGGGGAAGTCCGCCAGGGCCCGGGACACGTCGTGGGAGCACCACCAGGTGATGCCCCACAGATCGGGGCAGTCCAGGGCGTTCCGTACGGTCGCCTCGGTGAAGGCGGCGGCGTGCTCGGCCGGGACTAGGGGCGCGGGGGCGCCGACCTCCTGGAGCCAGACGGGGCGGTGCGGGTCCTCGGCCCAGGCCTTGCTCAGTTCGACGAGGTAGGCCGCGTGGTGCTCGGCGGGGACGGAGGCGCGCCCGTGGCGCTGGGCGGTGCCGTTGAAGACCCAGGAGTGCACGGCGGTGACGGCGCCGCGCCGGGCGGCCTGGGCCGGGATGAAGGGCTGGTCGTCCTGGTACCAGGTCGCGTCGTACTCGGCGTGCAGATGCAGTCGGCCGGGTGCGCCCTCCTCACAGGCGGCGAGCATGCGGGCCAGCCAGGCGTCGACCTGCTGCTCGGTCGCCCGGTCCGGGTCGGGGTGCGGCCCGGCCGAGAACTGGTTGATCTCGTTGCCGAGGGTCATGCCGAGGAAGTTCGGGCGGTCGGCGAGGGCGGCGGCGATCGTGCGCAGGTAGGCGGCCTGGCCGTCGAGCACCTCGGGGTCGGTGAAGAGGTTGCGGCGGTGCCAGGTGCGGGTCCAGGCCGGCAGGAAGTCGAAGCTGCTCAAGTGCCCTTGCAGTCCGTCCACGTTGACGTCGAGCGCGCGTTCCCCGGCCGCGTCGACGAGCTGCACGAGTTGCTCCACGGCCCGGGGGCGGATCAGGGTGCGGTTGGGCTGGAAGCAGGGCCAGAGCGGGAAGACGCGGATGTGGTCCAGGCCCAGCGCGGCGATCGAGTCGAGGTCGGCGCGTACGGAGTCGAGGTCGAAGTCCAGCCAGTGGTGGAACCACCCTTCACTCGGGGTGTAGTTGACGCCGAAACGCATGGCAGGGGGCATGCGGTCTCCTTGCGGGACGGTGGGTCAGCCCTTGACTGCGCCTTCGCCGACCCCGCGGAAGAAGTACCGCTGGAGGCAGGCGAACAGGGCGATGAGCGGGGCCACGGCGATCACGGTGCCGGCGGCGACCAGGCGTTCGTCGCCTGCGAAGGTGCCGTGCAGATAGTTGAGGCCGATGGTCAGGGTGAACCTGGACGGGTCGCTGAGCACGATGAGCGGCCACAGGAAGTCGTCCCAGGCCCCCATGAAGGCGAAGATCGCGACGACGGCGACGGTGCCCTTCACCGAGGGCAGCGCGATCCTGAGGAACCGCTGCCACACGTTCGCTCCGTCGACGAAGGCCGCCTCCTCGATCTCGTACGGCAGGTTGAGGAAGGCGTTGCGCATGAGCAGGACGTTCACCGCACCGACGCAGCCGGGCAGGACCACGCCCAACAGGGTGTTGTTGAGGCCGAGTTCCCGCATGGTGGTGAACTGGGCGATGATGATGCCCTCGACCGGGACGAGCATGGCGAGCACGAAGGTGAGCGTGGCCGCCCGGCGCCCCCGGTAGCGCAGCCGGGCGAGTGCGTAGCCGGCGAGCGCCGAACCGACGCAGTTGGTCAGGACGTTGGCGCCGGCGACCTTCAGTGAGTTGAACGCGTAGTCCCACACCGGGATGGTGTCGGCGACCCGCTCGTAGTTGTGGAGCGTCGGATCCCCGGGGAGGAAGCTCGGCGGCGAGCTGTAGATGTCCTCGGTGGGGCCCTTGAGCGAGGTCGACAGCTGCCACAGGAACGGGCCGACGGTCAGGGCGAGGACGGCCAGCAGCAGCACGTATCGCAGGGCCAGCTCCCATCCCCGTACGCGGCGGCCGTGCTCGTCGGTGACGCTCACCTCTCGTCCCTCCGGTCCGCGCGCAGTACGAGCAGCATCAGCACGACCGTCACGACGAAGACGACGACGGAGAGGGCGGAGGCGTAGCCGACGCGGCCGGTGAGGCCGGTGCCGGTGCGCTGGACCAGCATGACGAGGGTGGTGTCCTCCCCCGCCGGGCCGCCGCTCGGCCCCGCCATCAGATAGACCTCGGAGAACACCTTGAACGCGGCGACCGACGACAGCGCGGCGACCAGGACCATGGTGGAGCGGACGGCGGGCACGGTGACGGTCAGGAAGCGGCGCACCGCGCCCGCGCCGTCCACGGCCGCGGCCTCGTGCAGTTCACGCGGTACGCCGGCCAGCGCGGCCAGATAGATGATCATGTAGTAGCCGAGGCCCTTCCACACGGTGACCGCCATGGCGCTCAGCAGGAGCAGCCACTGGTCGCTGAGGAAGCCGACGTGACCGACGCCGACGATCTCCAGCAGCGAGTTGACCAGGCCGCGTTCGTCGAGCAGCCACACCCAGATCAGTCCGACCACGACGATCGAGGCGACGACCGGTGTGTAGAAGGCGGAGCGGAAGAAGGTGATGCCGGGGATGTTCTTCTGCACCAGGAGCGCGAGCAGCAGGGGCAGCACGACGAGGGCGGGGACCACTCCGAGGACGTAGAGCGCGCTGTTGCGCAGTCCGGTCCAGAACATGTCGTCGTGGAGCATCTCGCGGTAGTTGGCGAGGCCGACGAACCCGCCGGGGATGAGGGTGCGGCGGTCGGTGAAGGAGTTGGTCAGGGTGGACAGGAACGGGTAGAGCACGAAGACACCGGCGATCAGCAGGCCGGGGGCGGCGAACAGCCAGGGGCTGGTGGGCAGTTGGCTTCGGACGCGCGCGGGGGCGGCGGACATCCGGCTCAGCCCTGCTGCTTCAGCAGCGTGTCGCACTCCTTGACAGCGTTGTCGAGGGCTTCCTTGGGGCTCTCCTTGCCCTGCAGCGCCTTGGCGACCTCGTTGCGCAGCGCGGTCCTCATCTGCTCGCTGAACAGTACGGGCGTGTAATTGACGGCGTTCTTCAGGGACTTGGCGGCGGCGATCCGGACACGGGTCTCGTCGGTGCCGTCCTCCTTCGTGAAGTACGGGTCGTCCAGCGAACCGGCGGTGCTCGGGAAGATGGCGACCTGCTTCGCGAAGGACATCTGGTGCTCGGCGTCGGTGACGTAGTGCGCGAAGGCCACGGCGGCGGGCTTGCGCTTGCTCTGCGCGTTCACCATCACGCCCATCACGTACATGTTGACGTGGCCGGTGCTGGTGATCTGGTCGGTGATGCCGATGTTCTTGTACAAGCTCGGCGCCTGCTTCTTGAAGTTGCCGAGGTCGAGGGCGCTGCCGGGGTTCATGGCGACGGCCCCGGTGAGGAACTTCTTGCCGGAGGACTCGGGGGTGGCGGTCAGCGCCTGCGGGTCGAGGGCCTTCGCGTCGTACAACTCCTTGTACTTGGTGAGGAGTTCGACGCCCTTGGTGTCGTTGAAGGCGAAGCCGGTGCCGTCGTCGTTCATGAGGGGGACGCCGTAGCGGCCGAAGTCCTCGATGGTGGGCACGTTGGCGAGGGTGGCCACCTTGCCGTCGCTCTTCTGAGCCAGTTCCAGGGCGTCGGCGAAGAGTTCGTCGTACGTCGTCGGCGGCTGCTCGGGGTCGAGTCCGGCCTGCCGGAAGAGGGTCTTGTTGTAGAAGAGCGGCCCGGTGTTGAGGTACCAGGGGAAGGCGTACGTCCCGGTCATGCCCGGTATCCGGTGGCTGGCCCAGGCTCCGTCCAGGTACTCCTTCCTGTACGTCCCGGCGGCCTGGTCGAGGTCGAGGGCGAGACCGGCCTTGGCGAGCGGGGCGACGAGGTCGGGCGAGACGTTGACGACGTCGGGCAGGGTGCCGCCGGCCGCGTCCGCGCTGATCTTGTCGGCGTAGCCTTCGGCCGGCTGGTCGATCCACTTCACGTCGGTGCCGGGGTGTTCCTTCTCGAAGCCGGCGATCACGCCCTCGAAGTAGGACTTGAAATTGGCGCGCAGGTTCCAGGTCTGGAAGGTGATGTCGCCCTCGACCTTGCCCGAGGCGTCGGCCGGGTCGCCGCCGTCGCCTCCGGAGCCGCAGGCGCTCAGCGGCAGGACGACACAGGCGGTGGCGACGGCGAGGATTCTGCGGGGAATACGCACGGTGAAACGGCCTCCTTTGCCGTGGAGTTGGCCAACGACGCAGACCCTGCACGGCAGTTGACCGGCCCGTCAATGGAGTACACCCAGCTAATTTGTTTAGTTGCTTATGCGCTTTAGGATGTTTGAGCTGAACCGCATTAGTGCATACTGGCCGGAAAACGGCCGGAGATTTTTCCGGGGAATGGGGACCTCGTTGTCAGGCAGGCGGTCGCCGGCGCGCCGGCCCACCATGAAGGACATCGCGCAGCGCGCCGGTGTCTCCCAGAGCGCGGTGTCCTTCGCGCTCAACGGGCGTCCGGGGGTCTCGGAGGTGACCCGGGACCGGGTGCGGCGGGTCGCCGAGCAGCTCGGCTGGCGGCCCAGCACGGCGGCCCGCGCGCTGTCCGGGGAGGGGGCGGCCACGGTGGGCTTCGTGCTGGCCCGCCCGGCGGACACGCTGGGTGTGGACTCCTTCTTCCTCCAGCTGGTCTCGGGCATCCAGGAGGTGCTGGCGGAGCGCCATCTCGGGCTGCTGTTCCAGATCGCGCGGGATGTCCACGAGGAGTGCGCGGTGTACCGGCGCTGGTGGGCCGAGAACCGGGTGGACGGCGTTCTGGTCGTCGACCCGTGCACCGACGATCCCCGCCCCGCGCTCCTCGACGAACTCGGTCTGCCCGCGGTGGTGATCGGCGGCGCGCCCGACGAACGGCATCCCGGTCTGTCGACGGTGTGGGCGGACGACGCGGGGGCCATGGCGTCGGTGGTGGACGAGCTGTACGCGCTCGGCCACCGGCGGATCGTGCACATCGCCGGGCTGCCCGACCTCGCCCACACCCAGCGCCGGATCCGCACCCTGCGCGCCGAGGCGGGGCGGCGCGGGCTGACGGAGGTGCGGTCGGTGCCGACCGACTACTCGGACGCCGAGGGCGCGGCGGTCACCCGTTCGGTCCTCGGCGGCACCGCTCCCCCGACCGCGCTCATCTACGACAACGACGTGATGGCCGTCGCCGGGGTCGCGACCGCGGCCGAACTGGGCTTCGCCGTGCCGGCCGACGTGTCGGTGGTGTCCTGGGAGGACTCCGCCCTGTGCCGGATGGTCAAGCCCCGGCTGTCCGCGCTCTCCCGGGACAGCGTGGAGTTCGGACGCACGGCGGCACGAGAACTGGTCGCCCTGCTGGACGGGGGACCCGCGGGGACGGTGCGGGTGCCGGTCCCGGGGTTGATCGTGCGGGGCAGCACCGGCGTGCTGCGGGCGGCGGACGAGGCGACCGCGCCACCAAAGGAAGCGCGCGTCCATGCGGGTGGCAAACGCGATCGCGGCAAGCCGACTCCGGCCTGAGCGGCGTTGTACAGGACACCTCCTCCACCCGCTAGGGAAAGGCCGTTCCATGCGCCGTACCGCTCTGCTCGCCGTCGCCGCCCTCATCACCGCCGCCGCGACGGGATTCCTCGCCACAACGGCGATCCGCAGCCGCTGACCACCCCGCCACCACCGGGCTCGCCGCCCACATCGACACGGCGAGCCCGGAGCGTCACCCGAGGCGAGCGGCGGTGACGATCTCCGGGTTCGCCCTGCCGCACTTACGCAAGTTACTTGCGATTCTTGCGCTATTCTTGCGCGTATGGCACGACGACTTGCGGAAGTGGCGAAGAAGGTCGGAGTCAGTGAGGCCACGGTCAGCCGGGTGCTCAACGGTAGGACCGGCGTCTCGGAGGCCACCCGGCAGGCCGTGCTCTCCGCCCTCGACGTCCTCGGCTACGAACGGCCCACGCAGCTGCGGGGCGAACGCGCCCGGCTGGTGGGTCTGGTCCTGCCCGAGCTGCAGAACCCCATCTTCCCCGCCTTCGCCGAGGTCATCGGCGGGGCGCTGGCCCAGCTCGGGCTCACGCCGGTGCTGTGCACGCAGACGAGGGGCGGGGTCTCGGAGGCCGACTACGTCGAACTGCTGCTCCAACAGCAGGTGTCGGGCGTCGTCTTCGCCGGCGGGCTGTACGCGCAGGCCGACGCGCCCCACGACCACTACCGGCTGCTGGCCGACCGCAACATCCCGGTCGTACTGGTCAACGCGGCCATCGACCACCTGGGTTTCCCCGGGGTGTCCTGCGACGACGCGGTCGCCGTCGAGCAGGCCTGGCGCCATCTGACCTCCCTCGGGCACGAGCGCATCGGACTCGTCCTGGGCCCGGGCGACCATGTGCCGTCGGCGCGGAAGCTGGCGGCCGCCCGTGCGCTCGCCGGGGAGCTGCCCGAAGAGCACGTGGCCCGGGCCATGTTCTCCATCGAGGGCGGTCACGCGGCCGCCGTCCGGCTCATCGAGCGCGGGGTCACGGGCTTCATCTGCGCCAGCGACCCGATCGCGCTCGGCGTGGTGCGGGCCGCCCGGCGCAGGGGACTCGACGTGCCGTCGCGGATCTCGGTGGTGGGGTACGACGACTCCGCGCTGATGAACTGCACCGAACCGCCGCTCACCACCGTCCGCCAGCCCATCGAGGCCATGGGCCGGGCCGCCGTGGAACTGCTGGACGCCCAGATCGCGGGCCGCGCCGTGGCGGCCGACGAGCTGCTGTTCGAGCCGGAGTTGGTGGTCCGTGGCTCCACCGCACAAGCCCCTCGCCCCTGAGGTCCAAGTAAAAATCCGAGGGCCTGTCGAATAATTTCAGATTCTGCGCGACATCTTGCAGTCGGATGGTCGCGGTGCTTGAGTGTGCGACACCCACAGCTCCTGCCCAGAGGGGTCCGCGATGTCCAGCACAGGGTTCCGCCATGCCTTCCTCGCGATCGGTGTCTGTTCCTCCCTCGTCCTGACCGCCTCCGCCTGCGGCTCGGGCGACGAGTCGGGGAGCGGCAAGACCCGCATCACCGTCAACTGCGAGCCGCCCAGGAGCGCCAAGGTCGACCGGACGTTCTTCGAGGAGGACGTGGCCGCCTTCGAGAGGCAGAACCCCGACATCGATGTCGTCGCCCACGACGCCTTCCCCTGCCAGGACCCGAAGACCTTCGACGCCAAGCTCGCCGGCGGACAGATGGAGGACGTGTTCTACACGTACTTCACGGACGCCCGGCACGTCGTGGACATCGGCCAGGCCGCCGATCTGACGCCGTATCTGAAGGAGCTCAAGAGCTACGAGACCATCCAGCGGCAACTGCGGGACATCTACACCGTCGACGGCAAGGTCTACGGTATCCCGCGTACCGGATACTCCATGGGGTTGATCTACAACCGCGCCCTCTTCGAGAGGGCCGGTCTCGACCCCGACGAGCCGCCGGCCACCTGGGACGAGGTCCGCGCCGCCGCGAAGAAGATCGCCGCGCTCGGCGACGGCACGGTCGGCTACGCCGACTACAGCGCCCAGAACCAGGGCGGCTGGCACTTCACCGCCGAGCTGTACTCCCAGGGAGGAGACGTGGTGTCGGCCGACGGCAAGAAGGCGACCGTCGACACCCCCGAGGGCAGGGCCGTCCTGCGGAACCTGCACGACATGCGCTGGACGGACAACTCGATGGGCGGCAAGCAGCTGCTCGTCATCAACGACGTGCAGCAGATGATGGGTTCGGGCAAGCTCGGTATGTATCTCGCCGCCCCGGACAACATCCCGATCCTGGTCAAGGAGAAGGGCGGCGACTACAAGGACCTCGCGCTCGCCCCCATGCCCGGCGGCCAGGGCACGCTCGTCGGCGGCGACGGCTACATGGTCAACAAGAAGGCCACGCCCGCCCAGATCCGGGCCGGCCTGAAGTGGCTCGACGCCATGTTCCTCACCCCGGGCGACGGCTTCCTCGGCGACTACGCCCGCGCCAGGAAGAACGACGGACCGGTCGGCCTGCCCGAGCCGCGCCTGTTCACCGGCGCCGCCGATGCCAAGGACCAGCGGGTCAAGAAGGCCAACGCCAATGTGCCGGTGGAGAACTACCAGGCGTTCCTGGACGGCAACCAGAGCCTGGAGATGAGGATCGAGCCGCCGAACGCCCAGCAGATCTACTCGGTCCTCGACGGTGTCGTCTCCGCCGTCCTGACCAAGAAGGACGCGGACATCGACCAGTTGCTGAAGGACGCCTCCGGCAAGATCGACGGCATTCTGGCGCGGGGCTGACGGCCATGACGAAGACGGCTGCGCGGCGCCCCGCCCCTGCGGTCGGTGCCGTACGCCCCCTCCCGGCGCCGCCCCCGACGAGGGAACGGGGGCGGCGCCGCCTCCTCGACCAGCTCCACGCCTACGGCTTCCTGCTCGGCGGACTGCTCTGCTTCGCGCTGTTCTCCTGGTACCCGGCGATCCGCGCGGTCGTCATCGCGTTCCAGAAGTACACGCCGGGCTCGTCGCCCGAGTGGGTCGGCACCGCCAACTTCACCCGCGTCCTCGACGACCCCGAGTTCACGGCCGCCTGGCGCAACACCCTCGTCTTCACCCTGCTGGCGCTGGTCATCGGGTTCGCGATCCCCTTCGTGCTGGCCCTGGTACTCAACGAACTGCGGCACGCCAAGGCGTTCTTCCGGGTCGTGGTCTATCTGCCGGTGATGATCCCGCCGGTGGTCAGCGCCCTGCTGTGGAAGTGGTTCTACGACCCCGGCGCGGGCCTCGCCAACGAGACGCTGCGGTTCCTGCACCTGCCCACGTCCACCTGGTCCAACGGCACCGACACCGCCCTGGTCTCCCTGGTGATCGTGGCGACCTGGGCCAACATGGGCGGCACCGTCCTGATCTACCTTGCCGCCCTGCAGTCCATCCCCGGCGAGCTGTACGAGGCCGCCGAGCTGGACGGCGCGAACCTGCTCCAGCGGGTACGGCACGTCACGATCCCGCAGACCCGCTTCGTCGTCCTGATGCTGATGCTCCTTCAGATCATCGCCACCATGCAGGTGTTCACCGAACCGTTCGTCATCACCGGGGGCGGACCGGAGAACGCGACCGTCACCGTGCTCTACCTGATCTACAAGTACGCCTTCCTCTACAACGACTTCGGCGGCGCCTGCGCGCTGAGCGTGATGCTCCTCGTCCTGCTCGGTCTGTTCTCCGCCGTCTATCTGCGGCTGACCCGCTCCGGGGAGGACGGATGAGCACCCGCACCCTGGTCTCCCCGGCGACCCTGGCCCGCCCGCGCGGCAGAGCCGTGTACTGGACCGTGTTCACCGGTGTCGTCGTACTGTTCGCGCTCGCCTTCCTGTTCCCCGTGTACTGGATGGTCACCGGCGCGATGAAGTCCCCCGACGAGATCGCCCGCACCCCACCCACCCTCGTACCCGAGCGCTGGCGCCTCTCCGGCTACACCGACGCCTGGGAGCTGATGGAACTCCCCAAGCACCTGGGGAACACCGTGGTGCAGGCGGCCGGCGCCTGGGCGTTCCAGCTGGTGTTCTGCACGGCCGCCGCCTACGCCCTGTCCAGACTGCGCCCCGCGTTCGGCAAGGTGATCCTCGGCGGCATCCTGGCCACCCTGATGGTGCCGGCCCAGGCGCTGGTCGTACCGAAGTACCTGACCGTCGCCGACCTGCCGTTGATCCACACCAGCCTGCTCAACGACCCCCTCGGCATCTGGCTGCCGGCCGTCGCCAACGCCTTCAACCTCTATCTGCTCAAACGGTTCTTCGACCAGCTGCCCCGCGAGGTGCTGGAGGCCGCCGCGATCGACGGCGCCGGGAAGCTGCGCGTGCTGTGGTCCGTGGTGCTGCCCATGTCCCGGCCGGTGCTCGGCGTGGTGTCGATCTTCGCCCTGGTCGCGGTGTGGCAGGACTTCCTGTGGCCGCTGATGGTCTTCTCCGACACCGACAAGCAGCCGATCAGCGTGGCCCTCGTCCAGTTGTCGCAGAACATCCAGCTGACCGTGCTGATCGCCGCGATGGTGATCGCCAGCATCCCGATGGTCGCGCTGTTCCTCGTCTTCCAGCGGCACATCGTCGCCGGGATCAGCGCGGGCGGCACGAAGGGCTGAAGCCTTCTCTCACGTCTCGCCCTCCTCCCCCCGACAGAAAGGCAGGCACCGTGGGACAGCCCACCCATGCCCGAAACACCGGCTGGTGGCGCTCCGCCGTCATCTACCAGGTCTACGTCCGCAGCTTCGCCGACGGCGACGGCGACGGCACGGGCGACCTCGCCGGCGTCCGCGCCAGGCTGCCGTATCTCGCCGAACTCGGCGTGGACGCACTGTGGTTCAACCCCTGGTACCTGTCGCCGATGAAGGACGGCGGCTACGACGTCGCCGACTACCGGGCGATCGACCCGGCCTTCGGCACGCTCGCGGAGGCGGAGAAGCTCATCGCGGAGGCGCGGGAGCTGGGCATCCTGACCATCGTCGACATCGTGCCCAACCATGTCTCCGACCAGCACCCCTGGTTTCGCGCGGCCCTGGCCGGCGGCCCCGAACGCGAGCTGTTCCACTTCCGCCGGGGCCGCGGTGAACTCCCGCCCAACGCCTGGCGGTCGCAGTTCGGCGGACCGGCCTGGACCCGCGTCGAGGACGGCGACTGGTATCTGCACCTGTTCGCCCCGGAACAACCCGACCTCAACTGGGCCCACCCCGCGGTCCGTCAGGAGCACGAGGACATCCTGCGCTTCTGGTGGGAGCGGGGGGTCGCGGGGGTCCGCGTCGACTCCGCCGCCCTCCTGGTCAAGGACCCGCTCCTGCCGGACTTCACCGAGGGCCGCGACCCGCATCCGTACGTCGACCGGGACGAACTCCACGACGTCTACCGCTCCTGGCGTGCCGTCGCCGACGAGTACGGCGGGATCTTCGTGGGCGAGGTCTGGCTCCCCGACACCGAACGCTTCGCCCGCTATCTGCGCCCCGACGAACTGCACACCGCGTTCAACTTCGCCTTCATGGCCTGCCCCTGGGACGCGCGGCGGCTGCGCGCGTCCATCGACGGGACGCTGGCCGCGCACGCCCCCGTGGGCGCCCCCGCCACCTGGGTGCTGTGCAACCACGACGTCACCCGGACCGTCACCCGCTACGGGCGCACCGACACCGGATTCGACTTCGCCGCCAAGGCCTTCGGCACGCCGACCGACCTCGCCCTCGGGACCCGGCGCGCCCGGGCGGCGGCCCTGCTGTCGCTCGCCCTGCCGGGAGCCGTCTACGTCTACCAGGGAGAGGAGCTCGGCCTGCCCGAGGCGGACGTGCCCCGCGACCGTATCGAGGACCCGATGCACTTCCGCTCCGGCGGCATGGACCCCGGTCGGGACGGCTGCCGGGTGCCGCTGCCCTGGACTTCGGAGGCGCCCCACGCGGGCTTCGGTTCGCTGGAGGAGCCCTGGCTGCCGCAGCCCGCGGGCTGGTCGGCGTACGCGGTCGACCGGCAGCGCGACGATCCGGACTCGATGCTCGCCCTGTACCGCGCGGCGATCGCCGCCCGGCCGGTCTTCGGCGACGGACCGCTCACCTGGCTGCCCTCTCCCGACGGCGTCCTCGCCTTCGCCCGGGCGGAGGGGGTGATCTGCGTGGTGAACCTCGCGGCCACGCCCACCGAACTGCCGGCGCGGCACGAACTCCTGCTCAGCAGCGGCCCGTTGGACGACCGCGGCCGTCTCCCCCAGGACACGGCGGCCTGGCTGAGGGCCTGAGCCGCCGCGCCTGCCCCGCTGTCCCCGCACCCCCACCACGAAGGGATCAGCACATGCACAGGAGCAGTTTCAGACAGATCGGGCGTATGCCGGCCATCGGTGCGGCCGTCGCCGTCGCCGCGGGCATGCTCGTCGCCGTCGCCCCGGCCGCCCACGCGGCGGCGGGCGCGAGTCTCCCCTTCACGTCCGTCGAGGCCGAGTCCGCCACCACCACCGGCACGAGGATCGGCCCGGACCACACCCAGGGCACCCTCGCCTCCGAGGCGTCCGGGCGGCAGGCCGTACGGCTCACCGCCGGCCGGCGTGTGGAGTTCACCGTGCCGCGCGCGGCCAACGCCGTGAACGTGGCCTACAGCGTCCCGGACGGCCAGTCGGGCACGCTCGACGTGTACGTCAACGGCACCAGGCTCACCGAGACGCTTGCCGTGACCTCGAAGTACTCGTACATCGACACCAGTTGGATCCCCGGCGCGAAGCAGCATCACTTCTTCGACAACGCGCGGCTGCTGCTGGGGCAGAACGTGCAGGCCGGTGACAAGGTCGCGTTCCAGGCGACGGGCACCCAAGTCACCGTGGACGTGGCGGACTTCGAGCAGGTCGACGCGGCTACCGGTCAGCCCGCGGGCTCGGTGTCGGTCGTCTCCAAGGGCGCCGACCCCAGCGGCAACGGCGACTCCACCCAGGCGTTCCGTGACGCGATCGCCGCCGCCCAGGGCGGGGTGGTGTGGATCCCGCCGGGCGACTACCGGCTGACCTCCTCGCTCAGCGGCATCCAGAACGTCACCCTCCAAGGGGCGGGGAGCTGGCACTCGGTCGTGCACACCTCACGCTTCATCGACCAGTCCAGTTCCTCCGGCAACGTCCGCATCAAGGACTTCGCGGTGATCGGCGAGGTCACCGAGCGGGTCGACTCCAACCCGGACAACTTCGTCAACGGGTCACTGGGTCCCAGGAGTTCGGTCTCCGGGATGTGGCTCCAGCATCTGAAGGTCGGCCTGTGGCTGATGGGGAACAACGACAACCTGGTCGTCGAGAACAACCGCATCCTCGACACCACCGCCGACGGCCTCAACCTCAACGGCAACGCGCGCGGGGTCCGCGTCCGCGACAACTTCCTGCGCAACCAGGGCGACGACGCCCTCGCCATGTGGTCGTTGTACTCCCCGGACACGAACTCCAGCTTTGAGAACAACACCATCTCGCAGCCCAACCTCGCCAACGGCATAGCGATCTACGGCGGCACGGACATCGCCGTACGGAACAACCTGATCTCCGACACCAACGCCCTCGGCAGCGGCATCGCGATCTCCAACCAGAAGTTCCTCGACCCGTTCTTCCCGCTCGCCGGCACCATCACGGTCGACGGCAACACCCTGGTGCGCGCCGGCGCGATGAACCCCAACTGGAACCATCCGATGGGGGCGCTGCGCGTGGACTCGTACGACAGCGCGATCAACGCGACGGTGAACATCACCGACACGACGGTCACCGACAGCCCCTACAGCGCCTTCGAGTTCGTCTCCGGCGGCGGGCAGGGCTACCCGGTCCGCAACGTGACCGTGGCCGGGGCGACCGTGCGGAACACCGGAACCGTGGTGGTCCAGGCCGAGGCGCAGGGCGCGGCCACGTTCCGCGATGTGACGGCGACGGATGTCGGTGCCGCCGGTGTCTACAACTGCCCCTACCCGGCGAGTTCGGGCGCCTTCGCGCTGAGCGACGGCGGGGGCAACTCCGGCTGGAGCAGCACCTGGTCGGACTGCTCGACCTGGCCGCAGCCCGGCCAGGGCAACCCCGAACCCGATCCGAACCGCAACCTCGCCCAGGGGCGCCCGGCGACCGCCACCGGCTCGCAGGACGTCTACACGCCCGGAAAGGCGGTCGACGGTGACGCGAGCAGCTACTGGGAGTCGGCCAACAACGCCTTCCCGCAGTCCTGGACGGTCGACCTGGGCGCGTCCTACGCGGTGCGCAGGCTGGTGCTGAAGCTGCCGCCCTCGACCGCCTGGGGTGCCCGTACCCAGACGATCACCGTGCTGGGCAGCTCCGACGGCTCGACGTACTCGACCGTCGTCGGGTCCGCCGACCACCGCTTCGACCCGGCGACCGGGAACACCGCGACCGTCGCCCTTCCGGCGAGTGCGAACCTGCGCTATCTGCGGCTGTCCGTGAGCGCCAACACCGGCTGGCCGGCGGGGCAGTTCAGTGAGGTGGAGGCGTATCTGACGCCGTGACGCCCCCCGGGGGCCCGTCAGCCGGAGAAGTGCCGTACGAGCTCCTCGGTGAACACCTGTGCGGCCGGTGCCGTCCACCGCCTGCGGTGGCGGGCCAGCCGCACGGGAACATCCGCGAACCGCGGGCCGGGGACCCGCTCCAGGCGGCCCTGGTGCAGTTGCTCCGCCACGGTCGTGAGCGGCAACAGGGTCAGTCCCAGGCCCGCGGCGACGCAGGAACGCGCCGCGTCCACGCTGCCGAAGCGGGTCAGCCGCGGCCGGGCACCGGGCACGGCGAGCAGTCGTCGCTCCAGCTCGTCGCTGTAGGAGCAGCCCCGCTCCAGCAGGAAGAAGTGCTCCGCCGCGAGGTCCGCCCAGGTCGCCGGCCGGGCACGCGCGGCGAGCGGATGCGCGGGAGCACAGAGGAGGGCGAGGGGTTCGGAGGCGACGGGCTCGGTCGTCACCTCGGGGAAGTCGGCCTCGTCGTCCAGCAGGAGCGCCAGGTCGAGGCGTCCGGACCGCACGCCCTCGACGCACTCCGCCGTGCCGGCCGCGTCCAGGTGGATCTCCACCTCGGGGTGGCTGGTGCGCAGGGCGGCGATCACCGCGGGCAGCCGGGTGGAGCAGAGCGACTCGGGGGTGCCGACGGCCACCCGTCCCCCCACGGTGCCCTCGCCCTCGCCGGCGGCCCTCAGCCGGGCAACGGCGTCGATGACGTCCTCGGCCCGCTCCAGCAGCCGTCGGCCGGCTTCGGTGAGCAGCGCGCCCGCGGGCAGGCGGTCGAAGAGCCGGGTGCCGAGCTCCCGTTCCAGGGTGCGGATGTGCACGGTGACGGTGGACTGGGCCAGGTGCAGCTCGGCGGCAGCGGCGGTGAAGCTGCCCGTGCGGGCGAGTGCGGTGAAAGTGTGCAGCAGTCGGGTGTCCACGGAAGCCAGGCTATGCGATATCCCGATCGAGGGGATCGATGTTCATCGTTGGACTCGATGGGCGTGGGATGACAGCGTGGAGCCATGACCACCGACGTGAGCGGGAGCGACCCCGTGAAGCACTCCGAGCCGCCCGCCGAGATCCTGCGCTACTCGGCCTTCACCCACGATCCGTCGGGAGGCAACCCCGCCGGGGTCGTGCTCGACGCCTGTGGGCTGGACGAGGCGGCGATGCTCGCCCTCGCCGCCGAGGTCGGCTACTCCGAGACGGCCTTCGTCACCGAGCGCGACGACATCGGGCGCCGGTTCCGGGTGCGCTACTTCAGTCCGCTCGCCGAGGTGGCCTTCTGCGGACACGCGACCGTCGCGCTGGCCGTCGCCCTGGCCGAACGGCTGGGCCCGGGCGAGATCGTCCTGGACACCCCCGCGGGCGAAATCCCCGTGGCCACGCAGGTGGACGGCGAGGGCGCTGTGCTGGCCACGCTCACCAGTGTTCCGACCCGCTCCCGTCCCGCCGCGAGCGGCGAACTGAACGCGACGCTGAAGGCCCTGGGCTGGGCGGCCGACGACCTGGACCCGGCACTGCCGCCGCACGTGGCGTTCGGCGGCAACGACCACCTCGTGCTGGCCGCCGCCACCCGGGAGCGTCTGGCGGACCTGGACTACGACTTCGACGGCCTCGCCGAGGTGATGCGGCGTCACGACTGGACCACCGTTCACCTGGTGTGGCGCGAGTCGCCGGAGCGCTTCCACGCCCGTGACCCGTTCCCCGTGGGCGGTGTCGTGGAGGATCCGGCGACCGGGGCGGCGGCCGCGGCGTTCGGCGGCTACCTCCGCACGGTGGGGCTCGTCACCGGCCCGGCCAGGATCGCCATCCGCCAGGGGGAGGACATGGGCCGCCCCAGCGACCTGCTCCTCGACGTGGACCCACAGGTCACCCGCAGCCGCGTCACGGGCCAGGCGGTGGCACTCGCCGCGGATCGGTAGGAACCCAGTGCCGACCAGGGTGGATGGCGGCAGAAGAGGGCGGGGGCCCGTCTCGCTGCCCCCGCCCTCTCCCGGTGTCCCGTGTGGCGCCGCCCAGTTCGGCCGCTACGTGCGCCGACGCCACCACGCCAGGCTCAGGCCGATCAGCAGGATCCCCACCGCGCCCGAGGCCGCCGACGCGGCGATCAGGCCGGTGTTGCCCATGCCGTCGGCGGAATCGGCCGGCTTCAGGGCGTCGCTCAGCTGGTTGCGGACGTCATTGCCACCGCTCGTGCCCTTCGCGAGCGGGCCTCGCGAACCCGCCACGGGCTCGGCCAGGTAGGGGAAGGAGTCGCCGAACTCCTGGTCGTTGACGTCGACCGCGTCACCCAGGTCGTTCTTGGAACCGACCAGTTCACCCTCGACGACCTGCAGCGAGATGTCCACGACGTCGTCGGTGAGCCGACGCCCGTTCGGGAAGCCCGCCTTGTCGCCGTCGAGCACACCGAGCCGTTTCGGCTCGGCGGTCGGCTTGATCGAGGTGTTCAGGCGCAGCATCTCCGCCGGTCGCACGTTCGGCGGCTGGTTGAGGCCCTTGACGCCCTTGAGGAAGACGTCGACGAGATCGTTGCGCGGTTCCGCGGGCGCCTTGATCTTGTAGACGGCCTCCATGAGCTTCGGCAGTTCCGGATTGGTCACGTTCTTCAGGAACTGGCCGTCGTTCCACGGCGAGTCCGCGTTGAACTTGTCCTTGTCCTTCAGCGGGTTGACGACCTCGTTGACCAGCGGGTTGCCCAGACGGGAGACCTGCTGGTAGTAGCCCTGGGCGTTCTTCCGCTGGGTGGTCGACCAGATGCCGACGACCGGCCGGCTCTTCGACGCGGTGATCATGTCGGTGGGCAGTTGCAGGGCGACCGAGTTGACGTTGTAGCCCTTGAGGGTGTCGTTGCCGACCTCGGAGAGGTCACCGCCGTACAGCAGGTCGAACACACGCAGGTCCAGGAAGAACGGGTCGTCCGCCTGGCCGGCGAACGTCTGGACGCCGTCGGCGAGCTTACGGACGGCCTGCGAGCGCAGCTTGCCGTAGTCCGGCATCGACGCCTTGCCGACGTTCGACGGAGCCACCGGTATGTCGTCGGCGAGCTTCGTCCTCGACACGGCCTGCTGGTTGCGCAGCTTGATCAGCTCGATGTCGTAGGTCTGCGTGACGTTCAGGTCCGGGTCGTCCAGGCTGGTGACCGGGCCCGTGTTGTACAGGAACGTCTTCTTCGACTTCGTGTGCGTCCTGAAGGTGTAGCGCAGGAGCAGTTCGCCCTGCGCGTCACCGTTGTTGTCGATGTGGATGTCGTACTGGGCGTCCTCCGCGAACGTGTAGAAGTTCGGGCCGCCCGCCGGATCCTCGAACGGGATCCAGTTCGCGATGATCGTCGTCGTCTCCGGGCTGTCCGGACTGACGAAGGCGTACACGTCCGTGTTGTCGTACCGGGGTTGTCCCGAGATCAGCGGGGCCTCCCGGTGACTGGAGGCGGAGACCGCCCCCGGTTCCAACGTGGCCACGCCGGCGGCTGCGAGTCCCCCGGCGGCCAGTGCACCCGCTATGAGGGTCGCGAGGCCCCTGTGCCCCGCACCGCTCCTGGAGATAGGTGTCATACCGTCCGTCCTCCATGCCAACTTCCCTGACACACGAGGATTCGGAACAGCCACCCCTGAGGATTGGTGAATATTGACTGATCTGACCGACCTATCGGTGGATCTGTCGATTGATCTTGACTCCCTGTGGCGTCCCGCCCGCGGGACGCCACAGGACATGGCGACGCGCGGCCGCGGGGTCAGTGGGCGGCGAGGAGCCGCAGGGTGTCGATGACCCGGTTGGAGAAACCCCACTCGTTGTCGTACCAGGCGACCACCTTGATGTGGCGGCCGTCGACGCGGGTGAGGGCGGAGTCGAAGATCGACGAGGCCGGGTTGCCCGTGATGTCGGAGGAGACCAAGGGGTCCTCGGAGTATTCGAGGATGCCGGCGAGCGGACCTTCGGCGGCCGTGCGGTAGGCGGCGAGGACCTCGTCACGGGTCACGTCACGGGCGACGGTCGTGTTCAGCTCGACGATCGAGCCGACCGGGACGGGCACGCGGATCGAGTCGCCGGACAGCTTGCCGTCGAGGTTCGGCAGCACCAGGCCGATCGCCTTGGCGGCGCCCGTCGTGGTCGGCACGATGTTGACCCCGGCGGCGCGGGCGCGGCGGGGGTCGCGGTGCGGGCCGTCCTGGAGGTTCTGCTCCTGGGTATAGGCGTGCACGGTCGTCATGAAGCCGTGTTCGATGCCGGCCAGCTCGTCGAGCACCGCGGCCAGCGGGGCGAGCGCGTTGGTCGTGCAGGAGGCGTTCGAGACGATCGTGTGCAGGTCCGCGTCGTAGGCGTCGGTGTTGACGCCGTAGGCGAGGGTGACGTCGGCACCGTCCGAGGGCGCGCTGACGAGGACCTTCCGCGCGCCCGCGTCGAGGTGGGCGCGGGCGGCCTTGGCGGAGGTGAAGCGGCCGGTCGCCTCCAGCACGATGTCGACGTCGAGCGCGGCCCACGGCAGCTGCGCCGGGTCGCGCTCGGCCAGCACCTGGATCCGGTGGCCGTCGACGACGAGCGCGCCGTCCTCGACGGTGACCGGGCGGCCGAGGCGGCCGGACGTCGAGTCGAAGGCGAGCAGCCGGGCGAGGGCGGTCGGCTCGGTGAGGTCGTTGACGGCGACGACCTCGAGGCCGCTGTCGCGCTCGAGGAGCGCGCGCAGCACGTTGCGTCCGATGCGGCCGAATCCGTTGATGGCGATGCGAGTCATGAATCGTGTCCCTTCGAGTCGCCACCAGCCTCGCGTGCGGCGGACGCCCGTGGCCGGGGCGTGAGCGCCATGGTTCGCAAGGATCTCGCCAGGGTCCGACGCTGGTGTCATTCGCCCCGGGTGAAGGTGCGCCGGTACTCGCTGGGGGTGGTGCCGAGGATCTGCTGGAAGTGCAGCCGCAGGTTCGCGCCGGTGCCGAGCCCGACGTCGCCCGCGATCTGCTCGACACCGCGCTCGGACCGTTCCAGCAGTTCACGGGCCCGGTCGATCCGGGCGCGCATCACCCACTGCATGGGGGTGTAGCCGGTGTCCTCGACGAAACGGCGGGAGAAGGTGCGCGGCGAGACCGCCGCGTGGCGGGCGAGTGTGTCGAGGGTGAGGGGTTCGTCGAGGTGGTGCAGGGCCCATTCGCGGGTGGCGGCGAACCGCTCGCCCAGCGGCTCGGGCACGCTGCGCGGTACGTACTGCGCCTGGCCGCCGCTGCGGTAGGGCGCCGCGACCAGCCGCCGGGCGGCGTGGTTGGAGGCGGCGACGCCGAGGTCGCCGCGCAGGATGTGCAGGCACAGGTCGATGCCGGAGGCGGCGCCTGCCGAGGTGAGCACGCTGCCCTCGTCGACGAACAGGACGTTCTCGTCGACCCGCACGAGCGGGTGTTTCGCCGTCAGGGCCCGGGTGTAGTGCCAGTGGGTGGTGGCGCGTCTGCCGTCGAGCAGGCCGGTGGCGGCCAGCGCGAACGCCCCGGTCGAGATCGCGGCCAGCCGTGCGCCCCGGGTGTGGGCGGCGAGCAGGGCGTCGACGACCTCCCGCGGCGGGTCCTCGCGGTCCGGGGACCGGTAGCCGGGGATGAAGACGATCTCGGCCCACTCCAGGGCCTCCAGGCCGTGCGCCACGTGGTACGACAGTCCGTCGCCGCCGGTGACCAGGCCGGGTTCCGCCCCGCACACCCGCACCTCGTACGGCATGCTGGCGCGGGTCGTGAACACCTGCGCGGGGATGCCGACGTCGAGCGGCTTGGCGCCTTCGAGCACGAGGACGGCGACACGTCGAAGGCGGGAGGGCGGCACGCGGGACAGGCTACGGCGTGCGCGGCCTCAGGCTTCGATCGTCACGTCGACCACCGCGTCCCGCTCGTCGAAGCGGACCGCCGGCCAGTACCCGTCCAGCAGATGCTTGCCGCAGGAATCCGTGAAGTGCAGGATCACCTCGCCCTCTCCGTCGACCTCGATCGTGTCGAGCACCAGGTCCGCCCCCGCCTCCGCCAGGTCCTCGGCGGTCGGCGGCTCCACGCTGAAGCGGCGCACCACGGCCTCGACGGCTCGTCGCGCCAACTCCTCCCGTTGCTCGGCGGCCCGGCGCAGCCGCGGCGCGAGCCGCTCCGCCTCCGCGGGATCCTCCGTGTCGATCAGGAGGACGACGCCGCCGGGGCCCTCGTAGGTGATCACAGGCCGGTCGAGCCGTCGAGGCGTTCGCGGAGGAGGTCGGCGTGGCCGTTGTGCCGGGCGTACTCCGCGATCATGTCCACCAGGATTCTCCGCAGCGAGATGGGCTCACCGGTGCGCTTGCGGATGCCGGTCTCCTCCAGCGAGGGCGCGGCCGCGGTGATCCGCCGGGACCGGTCGCATTCCGCGCGCCAGACGGCGAAGTCCTCGGCGACGTCCCCGTCCAGCTTGCCGAAGTCCTGGTCGGGGTCGTCGTCGGAGTAGTGGAGCAGGGGGATGTCCTCGCCGGTGAACTGGATGCGGAACCACCAGCGCTCGACGCCCGCGAGGTGACGCACCAGGCCGTGCAGGGACAGGGTGGACGGCGGGACCGCCCGTTCGTTCAGCCGTTCCGGCGGCAGGCCGGAGCACTTGAGCTCGAAGGTCGCCCGGTGCCAGTCCAGGACCGCGCTCAGGGTCTCCCGCTCGCCACCGGTCAGGGGAAGGCCGGGGCGGTTGTCGTCGGTCCACTTGGGTGCGTAGTGCAGTGGTGCGGGTGTGTCGGTCATGGGGCCGAGTCTGTCAGCCGCCACTGACATCGGGTCCGTCCGAGCGGCACGGACGGCACGAACGACCCTCGGGAATACGGCAGTTGAACACTCGGCGCGCGGCCCGCGGGCGACGTGGGGCGTCCTTGCGCTGACGCGCGTGCGAGATCCACTTCAGGCGGGCCACGACCGCCACGGCAGCCCCCGCGAGCGGTCCCCCCGACCGTCCTTGACGGCGCCGGCGCCCCGCTCGGCCGGCCGGAACGGTCGCCCGAACCCCTTGCTGGGGTTGCAGCAGACGGCGGGCAACGCGGCGACCGTCGCGGCCCTGAGCACGGCGGGGACGTCCACCGCTCGCGGCCGGTCCCCGATGGCGGCACTGTCGGCCGTCGTCGAGGAGGGAGCCCTGGAACTCCCGCCGTATCTACGGGAGATGACGGCGCCGGGGCTGTCGACGGCGTACGGTCTCACCGGTGAAGCGTTCGTCACCACCACCCTGGCCGACGCCGTCGGGCGCCGCGACGGCGTGGTCGCGGAGATCGCCGCCGAACTCGCCGGGCGGCCCGAGTCCTTCTACGGGAGCGGCCGGGCCTTCGCCGTGACCGGTGCGCGGGGCGCGGACCGCTACGACGTCACGGTCCGCGTCTCCCGCGCCGACGACGACCGTCACGCCCTCTTCTCCCCCGACGGTCCCGGCGCCGAGGACGCCGCCACCAAGGTGGACGTGCAGCACAACACCGCCGCCGCGGTCGCCCGGAGCACGGGCTCGTCCGCGTCGAAGGGCGCGGCCTTCACCGCGTTCGGGACGGCACCGGTGGCACCGGGTGTCTCGGTCGGCGGGGCGGCGACCGTCAACGCCACGCCCTTCCAGTCGTCCCAGGACTCCCGCACCCAACGGAACATCGCCGAGCCGCGCGTTCTGCGCAGCGACAAGGGGTCCGTCGAGGTGCCGCGCAAGGTCCGCTACAGCGTGCGGATCACGAAGGACGGCGCATGGGAGGCCCAGCACTTCAGCGGGCCCGGCACGCTCACCATGCCGGTGCCGGTGGAGCATCTGGTGCCGGCCGACGCCGGGCCGGCACCCCGCCCGGCTCCGGTGGCCCCCGACACCGCGCGGGCGGTGTCGGGGGCCGACTCCATGGCCCCGCTCGCCGTCTCCGACACCGCCGCTCCGCACCAGGGCGGGGGCGGGCTGTTCGACGCGGTCGCCTCGGCCCTGCACCCGTCGCTGACCTGGCCCGGCGCCCCCGGCCGGGCCCGGCTGTACGAGGCCACGGCGTCGATCCCGTCGTCCCGCCGCCGCGCCCCGAGTTCCCGCGCCTGCGCCCGCCCGGACTCGGAGAGCTCCCCGGGCAGCCATCCCGTGGCGATCCCGGCCTCGTTGTAGGTCGTCGTGGCATGCGTCTCGTAGACGATCTCCACACCCATCCCTCCAGAGAAGCAGGGGAACGCGGCCGAAGGGAGCCCCGAGCGGCCGGAGGGAGCCCCCCTCGGGCCGCTCGCATGGTCAGTGGCGAGGGGTGGTGGGACGCTGGAGGTGAGGGGCGCCCTCGGAGCACCCGGGAGGACCGATGGGGCGTGACGTCCCGGCGCTGGTCTTCACGCGCGAGGACCGTCGCCGCTACCGGATCAAGATGCAGGAATGCCTGGACGTCCTCGCGCAGATGCTGCGCGAGGAGCGGTTCGAGTCGGAGCGGCCCCAGGTGGGGCTGGAGATCGAGCTGAACCTGGTCGACGACGAGGCCGAGCCGGCGATGCGCAACAGCGAGGTGCTGGAGGCGATAGCGGACCCGGCCTGGTCCACCGAGCTGGGGCGGTTCAACCTGGAGATCAACGTGCCGCCCCGGCGGCTGACGGAGGGCGGCCCCGACGCGTGGGAGTCCGAGATCCGGGCCGCGCTCAACCACGCCGACGAGCGGGCCAGGACGGCCGACGCCCGGCTCATCATGATCGGCATCCTGCCCACGTTGCGGCAGGAGGACGTCGGCGAGGACACGCTGTCGGAGAACGCGCGCTACCGGCTGCTGAACGACCAGGTCTTCGCGGCGCGCGGTGAGGATCTGCGGATCGAGATGGACGGCGTGGACCGGTTGCGCACCTACGCCGACACGATCACCCCGGAAGCCGCCTGCACCAGCACCCAGTTCCATCTCCAGGTCTCTCCGCAGGAGTTCGCCGCCTACTGGAACGCCGCCCAGGCCATCGCCGGGGTCCAGGTCGCCGTGGCGGCCAACTCGCCCTTCCTGTTCGGCAAGGAGCTCTGGCACGAGACCCGCGTCCCGCTGTTCGAGCAGGCCACCGACACCCGCCCGCAGGAGATCAAGGCTCAGGGTGTACGGCCGCGGGTGTGGTTCGGCGAGCGGTGGATCACCAGCGTCTTCGACCTGTTCGAGGAGAACCTGCGGTACTTCCCCGCGCTGCTGCCCCTGTGTGACGACCAGGACCCCGCCCGGACCCTCGACGAGGGCGACATCCCCGAGCTGGGCGAGCTGACCCTGCACAACGGCACCATCTACCGCTGGAACCGCCCGGTCTACGCCGTCGCCCACGGCCGGCCGCACGTCCGCGTCGAGAACCGCTGTCTGCCCGCGGGGCCGACCGTCGCCGACACCCTCGCCAACGGCGCGTTCTACTACGGCCTCACCCGCGCCCTGGTGGAGGAGGAACGGCCCGTGTGGTCGCGGATGTCCTTCCAGGCGGCCGAGGACAATCTGCACACGGCCGCCCGCCACGGCATCGAGGCCCCGCTGTACTGGCCGGGCATGGGCGAGGTGCCGGTCCCCGAGCTCGTCCTGCGCCGGCTGCTGCCGCTGGCGCACCGCGGGCTGGAGCTCTCCGGCATGGACGCGGCCTGGCGGGAGCCGCTGCTCGGCGTCATCGAGCAGCGCTGTGTCACCGTGCGCAACGGGGCCGTCTGGCAGAAGGAGATGTTCCATCGCGTCGGCAGCGCCGCGCACCTGGACCGCCATGAGGCGCTGCGGCTGATGACCCAGCAGTACATCGACTACATGCACCTCAACGCCCCCGTGCACACCTGGCCCGTCGACTGACCGACCGTCACAGCCGGGCTCGCGATGCAGCTCACGGCCCGGCTCGCGGTCCGGGTGGCCGGGGGTGACCATGGAATCCGGGACAGGCCGGGACAAGGCGGGACCAGGCCGGGACCGGGCCGGGGGCAGGCGCTGGGAGGCACCCGTGGCGCACACACCGACCGTCGACGTGCTGATCGCGGGCGCGGGCCCGGTGGGGCTGAGCGCCGCCGCCGAGTTGCGCCGGCAGGGTGTGCGGTGCCGGCTCGTCGACCGGCTCCGGGCACGGCTGCCGTACGCGAAGGCGGTCGGCATCCAGCCGCGCACACTGGAGATCTGGGACCGGATGGGGCTGGCCCGTACCGTCCTGGAGTCGGCCGCCGTGCTGCGCGGCCAGTTGGTCTACGTCAACGGCCGCGAGACGGCCCGCATGGACCTGGTGCTGCCGCCCGAGGTGCCGTACGGCTTCGCCGCCCTGCCGCAGTACGAGACCGAGCGGCTGCTGGAGGAGTACGTGGCGGGCCTCGGCACGGTCGTCGAGCGCGGAACCGAGCTGCTGTCCTTCGCCCAGGACCCGGACGGGGTGGCCGCCCGGCTGCGGACCGCCTCCGGGGGCGAGGAGGAGCTGCGGGTGAGGTATCTCGTCGGCTGCGACGGGGCGCACAGCGTGGTCCGCAAGGGGCTGGGGCTCTCCTTCGAGGGCGCCGCCTTCGACGAGGAGTACATGCTGGGCGACGTCGAGGCGGACTGGGAACTGCCGCACGGGTACGGCATCCGTTCCAGCCATCGCGCCGACGACGGCACCACCGACGATCTGCTGGTGTGCGTCCCGCTGCCCGGTGCCGGCCGCTACCGCATGTCGACGCTGGTGCCGCCCGAGCTGTCCACGCGGGCGTCCGGCCGGGCATCCGGCCAGGCGGACGCCTTCGCGCACGGTCCGGAGGGCGGGCGTGCCCCCGGGTTGTCCCATCTCCAGGCCGTCGTCGACCGGCTCGCCCCCAAGCCGGCCGCCCTGTCCCGGCTGCGCTGGTCCACGGTGTTCCGGATCAGCCATCGCATCGTGGACCGCTACGGCGCCGGGCGGGTCTTCGTCGCCGGGGACGCCGCCCACATCCATCCGCCCACCGGCGCGCAGGGCATGAACACGGGCGTCCAGGACGCCTGCAACCTGGCCTGGAAGCTCGCCCTCGTCGTCCGCGGGCAGGCCGGGCCCGAGCTGCTTCGGACGTACGACGCCGAACGCCGGCCGGTGGGCGAGGAGGTCGTCGGGCGGACCGTGCGGCACGCCACGCAGGGCATCGAGGCCGACCCCGACGACCCGCGGACCATCCTGCTGCGCGAGGCCCAGCTGCTCGTCGGCTACCGGGACGGCCCGCTCGCCTGCCCGCCGTACGGGCCCTCCGACGCGCCCCAGCCGGGCGACCGGGCACCCGACTGCTCCGGGCTGACCCTGCCCACGGCGGCCTTCCCGCTGCGACTGCTCGACGTCCTGCGCGGCCGCGCCGGGCACGTGGTGATCCTGTACGCCGCCCACGCGAGCGAACTCGCCGAGGCGGCCGACGCGGTCGAAGCCGCCGTGGAGCCGCTGAGGGCGGGCGGCGAGGGCCCGGCCGGGCCGACGACCGTCGCCCTCCTCGCCCGCGAAGGCGCCGCGGAAGCCCCCGACGTCCTGACCGTGCCCGGGTACCGGGACACCGGCGGGGAGTTCGCCCGGCTGTACCGCCCCGACGGCCCGACCGGATTCGTCGTCCGACCGGACGGACATCTCGGCGCGCGCTTCCCCCTCGCCGACGCCCCCGCCGCCCTGTCCGAGCTCCTCGCGGCGCTCTCCGTAGAGAATGTTGTGCACATTCTTGACGGCCATCACTAGAGAGCCTAACTTCACGGTGTCCCTCCCCCCGCTCAAGGGAGACCGCGATGTCCCCGTCCCCCGCACAGGCCCGTCAGTTGCGCCGGGTCGCCCTCTCCGGACTGCTCGGCACCGCCGTGGAGTTCTACGACTTCCTCGTCTACGGCACGGTCGCCGCCCTCGTCTTCGGCGAACTGTTCTTCCCCGGCGCCGATCCCGCCGTCGGCACCGTCGCCGCGTTCGGCACGTTCGCCGCCGGGTATGTCGCCCGCCCGCTCGGCGGCATCCTCTTCGGCCACTTCGGCGACCGGCTCGGCCGCAAGTCGATGCTGCTGCTCACGATGGGCCTGATGGGCGGCGCCAGCTTCCTCATCGGTCTGCTGCCCACGTACGACACCGTCGGCGTCTGGGCGCCGGTCCTGCTGATCACCCTGCGGGTCCTCCAGGGCATCGCCATCGGCGGTGAGTGGGGCGGTGCCACGCTGATGGTCGTCGAGCACGCCGGGGAGCGGCGGCGCGGTCTGTGGTCGAGCTTCACGCAGATGGGGGCTCCGCTCGGCTCCCTGATCTCGGCCGCCGTCGTCGCGCTCGTCGTCACCCTGCCGAGGGACGAGTTCACGGCGTGGGGCTGGCGGGTGCCGTTCCTGCTGAGCGTACTGCTGCTCGGCGTCGGGCTGTTCGTACGGCTCCGGGTGGTGGAGAGCCCGCTGTTCGCCGAGGTGAAGCAGCGGCGCACCGAGGCCCGGCTGCCGGTCCTCGACGTGCTGCGGCGCCCGCGTCCGGTGCTGCTGGCCTGCTGTGTCGGGATCGGCGCCTTCACCGCGCAGTCGCTGCTGACCAGCTATCTGATCGCGTACGCCACGGGCATCGGCTACGCCCGGCCGCAGGTACTGACCGCGCTCACGGTCTCCGCCGCCGTCGCCCTGGTCGTCCTGCCCTGCGTCTCCACGCTGTCGGACCGGGTCGGGCGCCGCCCGGTCGTGCTGGCCGGTGCCCTGCTCTCGGCCGCGCTGGCCTTCCCCGTCATGGCGCTCGTCGACTCGAAGTCGCCGGGGCTGCTGATCCTCGCGGTCGTCCTCGGCCACGGCATCGCCCAGTCCACGATGTACGGGCCGCTGGGCGCCCTGTTCAGCGAGATGTTCGGCACCCGGGTCCGCTACACGGGCGCCTCCCTCGGCTACCAGGGCGCGACGCTGATCGGCGCCGGCTTCTCCCCCATGATCGCCGGCAGCCTGGTCGCCGGGAGCCACAGCGGCACCCCCGTCGCGCTGCTGCTGTGCGGCGGCTCCCTCGTCACCGCGCTGACCGTGTGCTTCGTCCGCGAGACCAGCCGTACGTCCCTCTCCGGCACCCCCGCCACGAACGCCTCCACCCCCCACTCCCAGGAGATCGCCGTATGACGACCCGCACCCGCACCGCCGCCGTGGCGGCGCTCCTGCTCGCGCTGACCACGCTGCCCACCTCGGCGTTGGCCGCGACGGACGAACCGGCCCACGTGGAGGGGCGGCTCCCCTCCGGCGCGACGTACCTGATGGACGTCCCCGCCGACTGGAACGGCACGGTCCTGCTCTTCAGCCACGGCTACACGGCCGGTCCGGCCAACCCCGCCCAGGACGCCCCGGACGACGCCACGAAGGCCCTCCTGCTCGACGGCGGTTACGCGCTCATCGGCTCCTCCTACGCCACCACCGGCTGGGCGGTCACCGACGCGGTCCCCGACCAGCTCGCCACCCTCACCGCGTTCACCGACCGCTTCGGCGCCGCCTCCCGCACGATCGCCTGGGGGCGGTCGTACGGCGGACTCGTCACCACCGCCATCGCCGAGCGCGCCCCGCAACGCATCGACGGCTCGCTCTCCCTGTGCGGCCTCGTCCAGGGCGGCGTCGCCAACTGGAACAACACCCTCGACCCGGTCTTCGCCCTCAAGACCCTCCTCGCGCCCGACTCCGGCGTACCGCTCGTGGACATCCCGGACCAGCAGGCCGCCACGGCCGCGGCGACCGTGCTGACGGCGGCGGTCGACGCCGCGCAGACGACCGCCCAGGGGCGGGCCCGGATCGCCCTCGCCGCCGCCCTGCACAACATCCCCGTCTGGAACCAGCCCACGCAGACCCGGCCCGCGGCGACGGACTGGGACGCCCAGCAGGCCAACCAGTACACGGCCGTCAGGGGCCTGCTGAACGCCGGCTTCAACCGGCGGCAGGAGGCCGAGGCCCGGGCCGGCGGCAACATGACGTGGAACACCGGCGTCGACTACGCGCGGCTCCTCGCCCAGTCGTCCGTACGCAAGGAGGTCACCGAGCTGTACAGGAAGGCCGGGCTGTCCCTGCGCGAGGACCTCGCGACCCTCAACCGCGCCCCGCGCATCGGCGCCAACCCGGACGCCGTCGCGTGGATGAGCCGGACCAGCTCCTTCACCGGGAAGCTGATCAAGCCGCAGTTCTCCGTCCACACGATCGGCGACGCCCTGGTCCCGGTGCAGACCGAGAGCGCCCTGCGCCGGGCCGTCACCGCCGCCGGATCGTCGGCGCTGCTGCGGCAGGCGTACACCGACAACGCCGGACACTGCACCTTCAGCCCCGCCGAACAGCTGGCCGCGCTGCACACCCTGGAGGGCCGCCTCAGCACCGGCCGCTGGCCGGCGACGGACGCGGGAGCCCTCAACTCCCGTGCGACGGCGGCAGATTCGACGACCCCCGCCCGCTACACGGCCCACCGTCCCACGCCCTACCTGCGCCCCTACGACCTGGCCCACCCGGCCGACGGCCGGTGACCTGCGGCCCGGCTGTGCGAACCCGTAGAAAGCGTGAACTGATGTACGTAGGCGGGATGTTGGGACGTATGTTGTGCGGTGACTGATCGTTGAATCGACCGGAAGACGGACGCTCCTCATGACCGAGCACGTGACGCCGCCCGAAGCGGCCGCGCACCAGAAGATCGACACGTCGGTGCCCCACTCGGCCCGGATCTGGAACTACTGGCTGGGCGGGAAGGACAACTACCCCGTCGACGAGGAGGCCGGTGACGCGTACACGGCCGTCTTCCCCGGCATCGTGACCATCGCCCGCAGCAGCCGGGCCTTCCTCAAGCGCAACATCACCCACCTGGTGGCCGAGGCGGGCATACGGCAGTTCCTGGACGTCGGGACCGGCCTGCCGACCGCCGAGAACACCCACCAGGTCGCGCAGCGCATCGCCCCCGAGGCCCGGATCGTGTACGTCGACAACGACCCGTTGGTGCTGGCGCACGCCCGTGCCCTGCTCTACTCCTCGCCGGAGGGGGCGACCTCCTACGTCGACGCCAACGTGCTGGACCCGGACCGGATCCTGGCGGCCGCCGCCGAGACGCTGGACTTCTCCCGGCCCACCGCCCTGATCCTCAGCAACATCCTGGGCCATGTCGCCGACTACGACGAGGCCCGCTCCATCGTCGACCGGCTGATGGGCGCCCTGCCGTCGGGCAGCTACCTTTCCGTCAACGACGGTTCGCTGGGCATCGATCCCGTCTTCGAGCAGGCGCAGGACGCCTACAACCAGAGCGGGGCCGTGCCGTACAACCTGCGGACGCCCGAACAGATCACCTCCTTCTTCGACGGTCTGGAACTCCTCGAGCCCGGTGTCGTCTCGGTCCCGCTGTGGCGTCCCGAGGACGGCTCCCCGGAGCCGCAGGTCATCGGCGAGCACGGCGGGCTGGCGCGCAAGCCGTGAGAGCCTGTGTCATATCCCCGGCCGGATCAGCGCGCGGCGTCATGGGGGTGCCCCCGCGCGAGCGAAGCCGAGCGTGGGGGAGGAGCCACGTGGGCGTTTCGGCAACGCGGCTGGGGGTCCCCCCTCTGGGGGTGGGGGTGCCCCCTCTGGGGGTGGGGGTCCCCCCTCTGGGGGAGTGCCAGGCGTCGCGCGCCCGGCCGGGGATATGACACAGGCTCTGAGGTGAGGAGCCACCCCGGAGAGCCACTCCGGAGGGTTCCCCGCCCTCCGGGTGGTCTCCGTCGGCCGTCACTGACCCGCGTCGAGGAAGTCGGCGACCAGGACGGCGAACTCGTCCGGGGTGGCAAGGCGGATACCGAGGGACTCGGCCTTGGTCCGCTTGGAGCCGGCGCCTTCTCCCGCGACGACCAGTGAGGTCTTCCTGGAGACGCTGGAGGAGGCGCGGCCACCCGCCCGTTCGACGAGTTCGTTCATCTCGTTGCGGCTGAGCTTCTCCAGCGGGCCGGTCATCGCGCCCGTGACCACCACGGCCATGCCGGCGAGCGGACCGGCGGCCGGCTGCGGGGCCGGGCCCGCCGCGTCGGCGTCCCCCTCCACGGCGGCTTCCGCGGACGGCGGTGTGGCGCCGGGCTCGGTCATGTTGACGCCGGCCGCGGTGAGCTTGTCGATGAGCGGGCCGAGTTCGACGAGTTCCGCGACGATGGACGGGGCCTTCTCGGTGCCGATGCCCTCGACCCGCTGGATCGCCTCGGCGTCGGCGGCGCGCAGGGCGTCCATCGTGGCGAAGTGGCGGGCGATACGGCGGGACATGGAGCGGCCGGTGCCCCGGACGCCGAGGGCGCACAGGACCCGGGACAGGGGCCGGCTCCTGGCTCGGGTGAGCGCGGCCAGCAGGTTGTCGGTGCTGGTCTCCCCCATCCGCTCCAGGCCGAGCAGTTGGTCGCGGGTGAGGGTGAACAGGTCGGCGAGGTCGGTGACCAGTCCGGCCTCGACGAGCTGGACGACGCGGGTGTGGCCGAGGCCCTCGATGTCGAGCTGGTCGCGCCCGGCGGCATAGGAGAGGGAGGCTACGAGGTGGCAGTTGCGGCCGTTCTCGCAGCGCCAGCGCTGCTCGCCGGTGTCGATGCCGGCACCGCACAGGGGGCAGGACTCGGGGAAGGCGATGGGCTGTTCGTCGCCGGTGCGCAGCTGGGCGACGGGGGCCTCGATGCGGGGGATGACGTCACCGGCCCGGTGGACCATGACATGGTCGCCGAGGCGCAGGTCGCGGCGGGTGATGTCGGCCGGGTTGTGGAGGGTGGCGTAGGTGATGGTGGAGCCGTCGATCTCGACGGGTTCGAGGACGCCGCGCGGGGCGATGATGCCGGTGCGGCCGACGTTCCACTCGACCGCGAGCAGGCGGGTGATCTTCTCGACGGCCGGCAGCTTGTAGGCGATGGCCCAGCGCGGGGCGCGTGAGCCGGAGCCGGCGGCCTGCTGGTCTGCGGCCAGGTCGGCCTTGATGACGATCCCGTCGATCCCGAACGGCAGTTCGGCCCGCAGGGCGGCGATCTCCTGGACGCGGGCCAGCACCTCCTCGGCGTCGGCGGCCGTGGTGCCGGGTACGGCGGTGGTGGCGGTGGTGTTCACACCGTAGGAGCCGGTGAGGGTCATCAGGTCGCTGTGCGCGGCGTCCGTGAGGGACGCGGCGAGGGCCGGCTCGGTGGCGGCGGGCAGAGGCAGCAGGCCGTAGCCGAAGAACGTCATGGGCACGGTGTAGGCGCGGTCCTTGGCGCGCAGGGTGCCCGCGGCGGCGTTGCGCGGGTTGGCGAAGGGCTGTCCGCCGTGTGCGGTGCGCACCTCGTTGGCGTGCTCGAACTGGGCGGTGGTCATGAGGACTTCGCCGCGCACCTCGACGGTGACGGGTTCGGTGAGCCGGTCCGGGAGACCCTCTATGGTGCCGATCGCGTGCGAGACGTCCTCCCCGGCCGTCCCGTCGCCGCGAGTGATCAGCCGGGTCAGGCGGCCCTCGGTGTACCGGGCGGCGATCGCGAGACCGTCGAGCTTGGGCTCCACGCTGAACCGGGTGACGCCATGGCCGACGCGCCGGGCCAGTGAGGCGGTCCACGCGGTGAACTCCTGCGGCGAGAACACGTTGTCCAGGCTGAGCATCGCCACCGTGTGCGGCACATCGCCCTCGGCGGCACCGCCGGCGACCTTCCCGGTCGGCGAGTCGGGCAGCACGTCCTCGGGGTGGCCGGCCTCCCACTCGGCGATGGCGCGCACCAGTCGGTCGTAGGCGTCGTCGTCCAGAACCGACGTGCCGCCCGCGTAGTAGGCGGCGGCCGCCCGCACCGCGTCCTCCACCGCCCGCGCGTAGGCCTCGGCGTCCGCAATCACTGCAACTGCACCAGGTGTCGTCATGTTCTTCATCCTGCCTGCCACCACTGACAACGCCCCTCGGAGCAGGAATCGGAGCAGGAATCGGAGCAGGAAGCGGCCGTCCCCGCCAAGGGCGGCTGCGGGGGCGGCGAGACGCTACGGGCAGTTCACGCCGCGCGCGCCCGGCGCCGTGCGGCGAGCACGGGCACGGTCGCCGGCACGGGCGGGGACACGGGCGCGGCCTGGAGTCGGGCGGGCGCCGTCCGGGACCGTACGGCACGCACCCGGTAGGTCGTGCGGCTCGGGTCGGAGACGGGCTCGCCCAGGGATATCCGCCCCGTGGCGCGCAGTTGGTCGCACTCGGCCGTCGGCAGGGCGACATAACAACCGCCCTTGCCGGTGGCGGAGTCCAGCGGCCGCCAATAGCTGTACCGCTGCCGCCCGTTCGCGTGCACGGTCACGAACACGGGATGGCTCGCATCGCTGACGATCCGCAGAACATCCGCCTCGGCCCGGGTCAGCGGGACGTGGCGGCGAGGAGCGTCGGAGATGCGCGAGGCGTCGGCGGGCGGCATGGGCGGTGACCTCTTTCCGGGACAAGGGCTGTACACCGTGTACCCCGTAGGAGCGAAGTTGATCTACGTCCCGCGCATTCTTCAACAGGACAGTGACATTACCGTTGCCCTGTCACGGGAAGCCTTTTCCGAATGCGCCGCTTTGTCCGGAGTGGCGGTGTGACACAGAACAGGGCTCAGTCGGGGGAGGTGTCCTCGGTGTCGGGTGAGCACCTTGGGTAGAAGGGGTCCAGGCCCGTGGCCGGCAGGTCCTGCGGGGAGACCTGGCCCGTGTCGTCCAGCGTGTACTCGTGCGTGTCGGTTCCGAGTCCCCGGCCGGGTTCTCCCAGGCGACCCTCCCAGGCGTGTACGCCGTCACCGGCGTAGGTGTACGCCGAGATGTCCGGGTAGCGGTCGTGGTTGAAGTCGGCGACCTTCATGTCCTTGGTGGGGCCGAGGTCGAGAGGCTGGATCCGCTGGCCGCGGCCGGTGTTGGAGAAGGGGCCGAACCGTAGTTCGGCCAGCTTCGGGGGGATCGGGTCGTCGCCGAGCGGGTTCTCGCCGGCGACGACGACCAGGTCGCTCCAGCCGTCGCGGTCGAAGTCGGCGACGGCGACCCGGACGTAGTTCTGGTGGGTCCCGGCGTGGTCGGCGAGGGCGCGATGTCCGGCCTTCGTCTCGTGCGCCGTGCCGAAGCCGAAGGTGATGGTCAGGTCGACGCCCTGGCCGGTCGGGTCGACGACGCGGTCGGGGAGGCCGTCGTCGTTCAGGTCGGCGATCAGTTCGCCCGCTCCGGTCACACAGGCCATGACGGAGGGCGGCCCGTCCGGGGGCGGTGGCGGCGGGCCCAGGACGTCCTCGCAGCCGGTGAAGAACACCAGGCCGGCCACCACGAAGGCACTCGGGGTGAACCTCCCCATGTGTCTGATCCGATAGGGGCGACCGGGCGCCGTGGAGAACATGGCGCCCAACTATCGCACACGAGTGCGATGTCGATCGGGATCCCCTCGATGGGCGGCGGTGAGTGCAACCGACGTGGCCGAAAACGTGTCTCAGCAGCCGTGGCCCGACGGTTCCCGGGGCCGGGGAGGCGCGGGCGCGCCGTGGAAAGGGGGTGGCGATGAGCACATGGGCCGTACCGGGGTACTCCGAGTCCCTGGAACTCGGTTCCGGAGCCGGCGGACGGGTGGTGCTCGCCCTGCACGAGCCGACCGGTGTGCCGGTGGCCGTGAAGTACCTCAGCGAATCGCTGCGGACGCGACCCGGCTTCCTCCGGGGTTTCCGCGCCGAGGCGGAACTGCTCGGCGGTCTGCACAGCCCGTACGTGGCCGGTTTCTACGAGTACGTGGAGGCCACCGAGGGCGCCGCCATCGTGATGGAGCTGGTGGACGGTGTGTCCCTGCGGACGCTCCTCGCCCGGCAGGGCCCCTTGTCGCCGGAGTCGGCACTGGCCGTACTCAAGGGCTCGCTGCTCGGTCTGGCCGACGCGCACCGGGCCGGTGTGGTCCACCGCGACTACAAGCCGGCCAACGTCCTGGTCACCCCGGAGGGCGCCTCCAAGCTCGTCGACTTCGGCATCGCGGTGGACGCCGGCCTCAGCGCGGGCGTGGCGGGCACGCCGGCCTACATGGCGCCGGAGCAGTGGACGGGCGCGCCGGCCTCCCCCGCCGGGGACGTGTACGCGGCCACCGCCACGTTCTTCGAGTGCCTGACCGGCCGCAAGCCCTACCCGGGCGACAACATGGCGCAGCTGGCGGTGCAGCACGCGGAGGATCCCGTCCCGGTGGAGGACGTGCCCGAGGCCGTGCGGGCACTGGTCCGCCGGGGACTGGCCAAGTCGGCCGCGGAACGCCCCTCGGACGCCGCCGCCTTCGTGGCGGACCTGGAGCGGGCCGCCGTGACGCGGTACGGGGACGACTGGGAGGAGCGCGGCCGGGGCCGGCTGGCCGCCCTCGTGGCGTCGCTGCTCTTCCTGCTGCCCTCGGGCCGTACGGGGTCCGCCACGAGCACCACCACCGACGAGGCACGCACGGTGCTCGGCCGCGACGCCTCCGGCGGACGGCTGCACGCCTGGCGGCCCACCGTGCCGGGAGCGGCCGTGGCGGCCGCCGCCGTACTCGTCGCGCTGCTCCTCGGCCAGGGCGTCGGGCAGGGCGCGGGAGCCCACTCGCGCCAGGAGACGCAGGCGTTGGCCACGACGAGCCCCACCCCGGACACGGACACCGGCCCCCTGCCCTCGGGCACCTCATCGCCCTCACCGTCGGCGACCGCGTCCTCTTCGCTCCCCAGCGCCTCGCCCTCGGACTCCGCCGACGCCGGGACCGCCTCGCCGTCGGCGGTCGTCACCGACCCGACGTCGTCACCGTCCGCCTCCTGGACGGCCCCCACCCCGACCGAGTCCGCGAGTCCGACGAACAGCCCGTCGCCGTCCCCCTCCGCCCCCACCGCCGTCAAGGACGTCACGGTGTCCGTCTTCCGGCAGACGGGTCCGGCCACGGCCACCACCACGATCACGGTCACCACGGACGGCACGGGCCCCATCACCGTCACCCTCGCCTGGTTCACGGGCGACACGGCCGGGCAGGCGGGGACGGCGGACGGCGCGGCCGTGTCGTACCGCCGCAGCGGTGCCGGTCAGTACACGCTGACCGTCGATCACACCTTCCAGGGATCCGGCTGCTACTGGACCGTGCAAGCCTCCACCAGCCCCGCCTCCGCGGACCGCGGCGATTCCCAGCAACTCCTGACCCGGGGGTGCCAGCTCCGATGACCACCCGCCACGAGCACCACGACAGTGACGACTACAGCGCCACCGCCCTGGACAGCTTCTGGGTCGAGCGCGGCGACGACGGCACGACCGTGGTGCATTCCCGGAACGACGACGGTACGGCGGTGATGAGCCCCCGCACCGACGACGACCCGACAGCCGTGACGCCCCGCGCCGACGCCGGCACGACGGTGCCGGCCCCCTCCGGCGGCGCGACGGTTCCGCACGGTCGCGTGGACGGGACGGTGTTGCGCTTCGGTCCGGGCGTCACCGCTCCGCGGGGCCTGACCACGGGGTCGGTGCGCGGGACGCGGGCAGTAGCGGTTCCCGACGCTCCCCCGGCCGGCCGGCACCGCCGTCTGCGGCGGCACGCGCTGCCCGCGCTGGTGCTGGTCGCCGCCGTACTGTTCCTGCTGTGGCGGCAGCACCACACCCCCGGTCTCTCGGTACGGGGCGTCACGGCGGCGGCCGCCCGGCCCGGCACCGGCTGCGACGCGACGGCGGACGTCGTCGGCGTCGTCCGCACCGACGGCCACGCGGGCGAGCTGTCCTACCGCTGGATCCGCAACGACGGCACCGAGTCCGACGTCCTGCGCGCCACGGTCGCCGAGGGCCGCCGGACGGTGCGGCTGCATCTGCTGTGGACCTTCCAGGGGCAGGGCCGCTACGCGGCGGCGGCGGAGTTGCGCGTACTGTCCCCGGCCGCCAGGACGGCGCGGGCCGCCTTCGCGTACGACTGCCCGTAGAAGCCGGCGTCCGGCTACCCGCGGGCCTCGCGAGCCCAGCGCTCCACGACCGGTACACAGGTCTCGGCGAAGTGCTCGTAGTCCTCGGGCGTGTTGTGAACGTGGGCGGACAGTCTGAGGTAGCCGAGTCCTTCGAAGCTGGTGAACGCGGCCTCGACGCCCAGTTCGGCGGGCGCCCGGTCGCGGAGCGCGTCGGCGGCGATCCGGCTCGTCCCCAGGCCGTCCGGCAGCCGGACCAGCCGCATGCCGGGGACGGGCATGCCCACGTCCACGGGCTCGGGCGGGGTTCCGGTGCGGGCGAAGGCGGCGGCGACGACCTGGGCGCCGTACTCCGCCAGATCGTCCATGTAGCGGCGGGCGGTGTCCCAGCCCCAGGTGTCCTCGACGTACCGCAGCGCCGTGGGCGCGGCCAGGGCGCCGGTGGCGTCGAGTGTGCCCTGGTGGTCGAAGCGGTCGGGGAAGGGCTCGGCCGCGCCCCAGGAGTCGATCAGCGGGTGGAGCTCGTCCCGCAGGGGGCCGCGGGCCACGAGCACGGCCGAACCCCGTGGTGCGCAGCCCCATTTGTGCAGGTTTCCGACCCAGGCGTCGCAGTCCGGGACGGCCAGGGGCGCGGCGAGGAGGCCGGGGGCGTGCGCGCCGTCGACGAGGAGGGTGATGCCACGCCGTGCGGCCTCGGCGGCGACGCGTTCGACGGGCATCAGCCGGGCCGTGGCGGAGGTGATCTGGTCCAGGACGATGAGCGCGACCTCGTCGTCCACCGCGGCGAGCACCGCCTCGCAGGCTTGGTCGGCGTCGGCGGAGAGCGGTACGCGGGCCGTGCGCACCCGGCTCCCCCAGCGGCGGGCGAGGCGTTCGGCGCCCATCGTGACGGCGCCGTATCCGTGGTCGGTGACGACGATGTCCCCGCCGGGCCGGTCGGCGAGCGCGGCGTGGACGACACTGGCGCCGGCGCTGGCGTTCGGGACGAGCGCGAGGTCCTTCGGGTCGGTGCGCAGCCAGTCGGCGATCTCCGTCCGGGCCGTCGCGAGCCGTGCGGCCAGCGTCGAGAACCACAGGACGGGTGCCCGCTCCATCTCGGCGCGCAGCGCGTTCTGCCGTTCCTGGGCCACGACCGGGACCGCGCCGAACGATCCGTGGTTGAGATGGCGCAGACCGGGGTCGAGCGTCCAGCCCGCCTTCGCGGGCCGGCCGTCGGGCAGCGTCAGCGGACGGGGCACGGTGCCGACTTCGGCCTCGCTCATGGTGTTTCCCTCTTCGGCCTTCGACGTCTGTTCCGGGGCTGGACGGCGTCAGGAGAAGAAGCCCCTCGGGGCGGGCAGGCCGGGGCTGAGCGAGGGGCCGCCCGCCATGACGCGGTCCAGGTCGCGCTTGATGCGTTCGGCCTCGCCACGCACCTGGGCGGGGATGTCACCGCGTTCACTGATGAGACGGTGGTAGATCGGCGTGTCGTCGAAGACGGAGAACACGGGGCAACTCTGCTTTCGTGGACGGTCGGGCGGGCCGACACGGTGGAACGGCTTCGGACACGGCACCGACCCGACGGACTGATCGGCGCTGCCGTGACCTCGCCTGACGGCCCCGCAGCGGAACCGGTGTCGGCGACATCATCGCATTGTCCCCGGTTCGGCCCATGCCGATGACCATGGATGGTCGCCTGTGACAGATCGGAGGCTTCGGCTCCGGTTTCCTGGTGCAGCGCTGTGGTGACCATGCGCTAGGCTGAAGCCAGAGCTGAAGGACGGAACTCCCGTTCCTCGGTGACGCGTTGGTGGTCCAAGGAAAGACGCCCCGCTTCCTGCGGGGAAATGCAGGTGCAAGGCCTGCCCGGCGCTCGGATGCGGACCCCGCACCACTTCTTCCGTGGTGCGGGGTCCGCGCGTTACCGGGTTCAGACCGCTTCGTCGACCTCTTCGGGCTCGTCGTCGTCCTCCTCCAGCAGGTAGGGCGAGCGCATGACCACGAGGCGCCGCACCTCGTACGACATCTCGGTGACCCCGGGGTCCGGCGGCGGGTGGTACCGGCCCGCGCACACCGACAGGTTGACGATCAGGTACGCCTCCCAGCCGCGGCCCACTCCGCGCCGGTCGACGAACACCTGCCGGCCGTTGACCCACCAGACCACCGACCGTCGGCCGAACTCGACGCGCAGATCGATCCACGCGCCGGGGCGGATCGCCGGGTCCCGGTAGTAGAGGTTGCCACCGCGGACGTGGTTGCTCAGCTCCAGGAGATCGGGGTTGTCGGGGTGGTACTCGAAGACGTCGATCTCCTGGTCGCCGTCCCGCCAGGTCCAGATGGCGGGCCAGGCCCCCATCTCGTACGGCAGTCTCACCCGCGCCTCGAGCACGTCCCCGGTGCGGACGGTGAAGGCCTCCTCACTCCCCTCCGTGGTGAGCAGGCCCGCGTTCCACCGCCCGTCGCGGCGACGGGTGGCCCGGAACGTCCCCGACCGGGAGTAGTCGGGATCCGATACCAGGTAGTCCAGTTTGTTGTCGTCGGGATTGATCGGTCCGCCGTTCGGATACGCCCACGAACGCCCCGCCACCCACTGGCTGGTGGAGGTGAAGTCCGCGGTGAAGACGGCCGCGAGTCCGCGCCGGGCCGCCGTGGCCTCGGGCGAACTGTCGGATGCGGGATTCTCCATGGCCGGATGCTGCTCCGCATATGACCTGGGCATTCGGGCGGGCGGTGGATCCGCGGCAAGGACAACCCGTGTGAGTGACGACCCTCGGCGTGTCGTGCGCTCGGGGCACGACACGGCACCCCGACCGCAGAAAAGAAGGGGTTCAGCGCATGCCGCCGTCGCTCAGGCGATGCCCCCGTTGGCGAACACGACCTGCCCGTTGATCCAGCGGCCCGGGCCGGCGAGGAAGGCCACGGTCGTGGCGATGTCCTCCGGGGTGCCAAGCCGCTCCAGCGGGGGCTGCGCGGCGAGGCGGGCGATCGCCTCCTCGTCCTTGCCCGCCAGGAAGAGCGGGGTGGCGGTGGGCCCGGGAGCCACCGCGTTCACCGTGATGTCACGGCCGCGCAGCTCACGCGCCAGCACCATCGTCATGGCCTCCACGGCACCCTTGCTCGCCGCGTAGGCGGCATAGCCGGGGAACGCCAGCCGGGTCACCGAGGTGGAGAAGGTGACGACGGCCCCACCGGAGCGGACCCGCCGGGCCGCCTGCTGGGCCACCACGAACGTGCCGCGCACATTGGTCCGCGTCAGCCGGTCGAACGCCTCCAGGTCGTACTCGGCGACCGGCCCCAGGACCATGACGCCCGCGGTGTGGACCACGACGTCGATTCCGCCGAAGGCCCGCTCCACCGCGTCGAACGCCGCGTTCATCGCGTCCTCGTCGGCGACGTCACCGCCGACCGCGACCGCGCTGCCGCCCGCGGCCTCGATGGCGGCGACCGTCTCGGCCGATGCCACCGGAAGCGCCGGTGACGAGGGCGACCCGTGTCGCCCCTGACACCTCAGGAGCCTCAGAAGCTTCAGATACCTCAGTAGTCCCGTTCGTCTCGGACATGGCGCTACCTCCTCGACTCACTTATGAACGCCAAGTCCATATAATCACGTTGTGGACGCGGCGTCCATATGTCAGGGTGGGGCTTGCGGGACTGGTCGGACGAACCCGGGAGGTCGGCGCCGTATGGCGGAACCAGTAGAACCGGCGCAGCCGGCACGGCGCGGCCGTGGGCGGCGGCCCGCCGACGAGGTGCGCGCCGACGTCCTCGACGCGGCCGGTGCCCTGCTGCTCGACAAGGGCATGGGCGCGTTCACCATCGAGGCGGTCGCCGAGCGGGCCGGCGCCAGCAAGACCACGATCTACAAGTGGTGGCCGTCGAAGGGGGCGCTCGCGCTCGACGGCTACTTCCACGCCGTGGAGTCCGCGCTGGCCTTCCCCGACACGGGCGATCTGGAGGCCGACCTGACGGCGCAACTGCGGTCGTTCGCGCGGGTGCTCACCGAGACCCCGGCCGGCAAGGTGATCGCCGAGCTGGTCGGCCAGGCGCAGACCGACCCGGATCTCGCCGCCGCCCTGCTGCAGCGCTACTCCGGCCCGCGCCGGGAGCTCGCGGTCCGGCGGATGCTGCGCGCGCGGGAGCAGGGGGAGCTGCGCGCCGACGTCGATCCCGAGGTGCTCGTGGACCAGCTCTGGGGTGCCTGCTACCACCGGCTGCTGCTGCCCAACCTGCCCGTCACGGAGGAGTTCGCGACGAGTCTGGTCGGCAATCTGATGCGGGGCGTGCGCCCCTGACCGGTGCGTCAGGCTCCGCTCAGCGGGGGTCCGGTCAGCCGCAGACTCCGGCGCTCCCCGGCCGTCATCGCGCCCCACACCCCGTGCCGCTCGCCGTGCCGGACCGCCCAGTTCCCGCAGACACGCATCACCGGGCAGCGGCGGCAGACCGCCCGGGCCTGCTCGATCTGCCGCCGGGACGGGCCGTCCTCGCCGATCGGGAAGAAGAGCTCGGGGTCCTCGAAACGGCAGGCCGCCGCCTCACGCCAGTTCATGGAGGGGAAGGAGTTCATCGGCACCTCCGGCGACCGCTTCGCCGATTCCGCGGGGCAGCCCGGTTTCGCGACGCTGTTCGCATCGCCGGACCCGGCAGAGGTAGAAAGAAATATAGGCACCTCGGACCGTTTGGGCCATGGCCGCGGAAGACGCGACTCCGGACGATCGACGGCGGGGACGACGGCAGACGGCGGCGGGCGGCGGCGGGCACCCACCGCGGCCCGGACGGGTACCACAGCGGCCTACAGGAGGTGACGGCACCCATGAGACCGGCCGAAGCCGCGGGTCGCGGCCCCCGGGAGCGTCTGGGCGAGGGCCTCTTCACCCGGGTCGCCGGTCCGGACGGCGCCCGTCGCCGGGCCCGTATCCACGGCACTCCCGGCCCGCGCTGGTTCGGGCCGGAGCGTCCGGTCCGCCGGGTGCACGGGGACGCCTCCATGTTCATCGGCGGACTGTCCGCGCTGCTACTGCAGTCGCTGCACCCGCTCGCGATGGCGGCCGTGGCCGGACACTCGGACTACCGGGGCGACCCCTGGGGCCGGCTTCAGCGCACGAGCACGTTCCTCGCCACGACGACGTACGGCACCGCCGAGCACGCCGAGCAGGCGTGTGCCCGGGTGAGGGCGGTGCACGAGCGGGTGCGGGGGATCACCCCGGGCGGCGAGCCGTACCGCGCCTCGGATCCGCATCTGCTGGGGTGGGTGCACGTCGCCGAGACGGACAGCTTCCTGCGGGCCCATCAGCGCTACGGCGCGCATCCGCTGCCGGACGAGGAGTGCGACGGCTATGTCGAGGACATGGCGCGGGTCGCCGTCGAGCTGGGCGTCCCCGCCCCGCCCCGCGACCGGGACGGGCTCGCGGAGCGGCTGACCGCCTACCGCCCGGAGCTGGCGGTCACCGAACAGGCCCTGGAGGCGGCCCGGTTCCTGCTGCTGCACCCTCCCGTGCCGCTCGTCGCCCGGCTCCCCTACGGGGTGCTCGCCGCCAACGCCGTGGCGCTGCTGCCCCGTTGGGCCGCCGAGGAACTGCGGCTGCCCAGGCTTCCGTTGGTCGAGGACGTCTGCCTGCTGCCCCTCGGCCGTGCCACCACCGCGACGATCCGCTGGGCGATGGCACCGGCCCGGCAGCGCGTTACAGGGCCGGGCGGCTGACCGGCGACGGATGCTGATTTCACACAAACACGCGGACCCAACGCGTCACACCTCTGGCCCTGGCGGCCTACCGAGCGGTATACAAACTCCCGCGAACAGCAGGGCGACCGTTCGAGGCGCCGGGGCCGGCCCGTGTGGGCCTGGGGGGAGGAGCTGCGATGCAGCGCGAGGGACGCGGACGGACAGCGGTCGGACGGCGCGGCAGAGGGGTCGACTTCCTCGCGGTGCTGGGTGGTTGCGCACTCGTCGCCGCTTCACAGGTGCCCGCCGCGGCGCACGGCGGGGGCGGGGGCAAGGCCAAGGAGTACGTGGCCCTCGGGGACTCGTACACCTCCGGGCCGCTCATCCCCCTTCAAGTGGACGCCAATTGTGCCCGGTCGGACCACAACTACCCGTCGCTCGTGGCCGCACGGCTCGGCGCGAACCCCTTCAAGGACGTCAGCTGCTCGGGCGCGACGACCGAGCACATGTGGAAGGCGCAGGGGACCAACGGCGCCCAGCTCGACGCCGTGGGCCGGAACACCGACCTGGTGACCGTGCAGATCGGCGGCAACGACGTCGGCTTCGGAACCATCATCGGGACCTGCGCCAGGCTGGCCGCGCAGGATCCGGCCGGCAACCCGTGCCAGAAGTACTACGGGACCTCCGGGGTCGACCAGTTGAGCGTCACGATCGCCCGGACGGCACCCAGGGTGGCGCAGGTCCTGCGGGACGTGCACCGGCGGGCGCCGCACGCGCGGGTCCTCGTCGTCGGCTATCCGGACCTCCTGCCCGACGACGGCAGCGGCTGTGCGCCCTCGGTGCCCTTCGCGTCAGGGGACTTCCCCTACCTCCGGGACACCGAGAAGCGCCTCAATCTGATGCTGCGTCTGGTGGCGCGCGGCACCCACGCGGAGTACGTCGACACCTACGGTCCGACCGTCGGGCACGACATGTGCAAGGCCCCGGCCGACCGTTGGATCGAGCCGCTGCAGCCCGCCTCACCGGCGGCGCCCGCCCACCCCAACGCCAAGGGCGAGGCCGCCATGGCGGACGCCGTGCTGCACCGCCTGGGCCAGGGGCGGCACGGCCGCTGACCCGCGGGCCGGTCAGGTCAGGCCAGCGCCCTACGGGTGTAGGGCACCAGCCGGACCGGCCCGGACAACCCGTAGTCCTGCCGGGCTACGGTGCCGAAGACGGCCGGCTGGGTCACCCGGAGGCGGTTGACGAGCGGTGTCGCGACCTCCACCTCGATCACGTTGCGGCCGGGGCGCACCAGCGCGCCGACCTCGACGACAGGGTGGAGGCGGTCGACCACCGGCGCGGGCGTCCCGTTCACCGTGACCCGCACGGTGTCGCCGACCACACCGAGCTCCAGACGGGCGTCGCAGGCGGCCGTCCAGTCGCTCGGCAGGGTGACCGTCGTACGGTAGCGGCCGATGCCGGCGGAGTCGGCGAGCTCCGGGATGCGCGACCAGGGCAGCAGGGTGTCGAGCGTGAGAGTGCGGCGTACGCGTTCGGTCCGCGTCGGGCCGGCTCCGGGGTACCGGTCCTCGACCTCCAGCTCCCACCGGTCCGGTGTGATCGGCTCGGGCACCGACGCGACGGTGGTGGTGACGGTACGGCCCGTGGAGAGGCGGGTGGTGTACGTGCCGGGCGCGGCCGTACGGAGCATCAACCCCTGGTCGGCGTACAGGACTTCAGGCGCGTCCGTGGCTACCGCGTACGGGAGTCTCCCGTGGCGGTCCCCGAAGAGGCCGGGGCTGCCGAGGGCCACGATCATGACCTGCCCGGGCTGGAGGGCGACCCGCAGAGTGACGTCGTCGCCGTCCTCGGTGTGGCGGGCGAGGCGCACGGCCCGGCCGGTCCAGGGGTCGAGCAGGTACGGCACCGTCGCGCGGCCCCGGGTGCGGCGCAGGGTGACGTCGTGGTCGACGGCGGCCACGGGCGGTTTGACCGTCTCCGCGTGCTTGCCGTTGCACAGGTAGTAGAAGTCGGCGTCCTCGGTGGCGCGGTGGGCGTTGAGGAGGGTGGAGGCGGTGGCGTGGCGTACGTCGGCGGTGACGCCCAGCCCGGCGAGGGCGTCGCCGACGGCCGCCTTGTCGGTGACGCGGACCACGGTGGGCAGGGCGAGGAGACGGTCGAGGACGTCCCGCAGTTGTTCGGTCTCGCCGTCGCCCGGCACTCCCGGGGTGAGCGCCTGGTCGAAGGCGCCCAGCAGGACGACGGGCAGTCCGGCCCGGGCCAGGGCCAGCAGTCGGCGGGCGTCGGTGAGGGCGAGGGTCGGGGTGGAGCCGTGGAAGAAGTCGCCTTCGACGAACAGTGCCTTGTAGGCGGGGCCGTCGGGGGCGAGGCGGCCGCCGCGCACGGTGGCGTTCGGCAGGGCGAGGAGCGGGCCGCTGAGGAACTGGTGGGTCCAGCCGAGCGGGACTCCGGTGGCGGTGAACCAGGAGGCGCCGATCCCCGTCGCGGTGTAACCGGTCTGGCGGAGGATCGCGACGTCGGCGCGGGCCGTGCCCGCCTGGAGGACGGTGTGGACGCGGCCCAGGTAGTCGGCGATGTCGTTCAGATGCCGCCAGGTCGGCTGACGCGGGCCCCAGGACTCGCCGTAGCCGGGCCCGCCGTTGTAGGGGCTGAAGGCGGCGAAGCCGGGCCAGCTCACGCCGGGGGCGGTGGCGTAGGAGAAGCCGTGGACGACGGTCTGGTTGACGCCCGCCGCGTAGGCGCCGCCCATGGTCCGCAGGAAGCGGTCCCACGTGGTGCTGTACGCCGACCCGTTGTAGGCGCCCGCCTCGCAGGAGAGCACCGTGTGCCCGGCCATGTCCCGGCCGCCGGCCAGACAGCGGTAGTCGTCGAGGTTCTTGAAGCCGAGGGACTCGCCCTCGGGGATGTCGAGGATCGCGGCGGAGGCGATGGCGTCGGTCTGCAGGCCGTACGGCTGGGCGCGCAGGTTCATGCCGAGCGAGTGGGCCCAGTCCCGCAGGGCGCGGACGTGGTGCCGGTTGAAGAGCGCGGAGACGGTCTCCCAGAAGTCGTGCCGGATCTGGCGGGTCAGCTGTGCCTCGAAGGTGAACACCTGGTTGGAGCCGTTCAGGATCACGGCGGGCAGATACGACAGCAGAGGGCGTCCGGTGTGCTTCTCGAAGGCCTCCGGCAGCCCCGGCGTCCAGATCAGCCCGTCGGTCTCCAGTTCCACGGAGTCCTCGAAGAACGCGCCTCCGGCCGCCCTCAGCAGGCCGCGCAGGGACGGGGTCAGGATCTCCCGCTCCCAGAAGCCGGTGACGGCGGCGGTGCCGGCCGCGCTCAGGTGGTCGACCACGTGGGCGGCGGGCACGGAGTGGGGGCCGGACTCGGGCTGCTGGGCCGAGCCGCGCAGCCAGTAGGCGATCAGCACCCAGTCGCCGTCGTCCGGCGCCGTCCAGGTCAGGCCGGCGTCGGTGACGGTGGCGGTGAGGTCGCGGACGCTGGAGGGGTCGAGGCCCGTCTCCTTGCGGGTGGAGTACGCGGGCTCGATCCGGGCGGCCTGGACGGCGAGGAGGAGTTGGCGGCTCACGCCGGTCGCGGGGGCGTGGGCGGGCGGCGGCACCGGGCCCTCGTAGCGCGCTCCGGCGGTCAACTGGACGCGGCCGAGGGCGAGTTCGCGGGCGGCGGCCTCGTCGTCCGGGGTCAGTCCTGGGACGGCGACGGGCCAGCTGGGGCCTAGCGTGAGGTCGAGGGTGAGACCCCGGCGGGCGGCGCGGCGCAGGGCCGCCTCGACGCCCTCGCGCCACGGTCGGCTGGCCCAGCCGTGGTGGGCCGTGTCCAGGACCGACTTGTCCTTGATGCTGTGGTGCACGGCGGCGATCTCGGCGCCGCCGAACCCGGCGTCCGCGATCGCGTCGACCTCCCGGGCGATCTCGTCGGCGTCGACCAGACCGTCCGGCCACCACCAGCGGAATCTGGGCCGCCGGCTGCGTGCCGGGTCGGCGAACCAGTCGACGGTCGGGCCGCCGCCGTGCGCGGTGGCCGGCACGGCCGCGACGGCGGCTCCCGGTCCCACGGCCGCGACGGCTCCCACCGTGAGACCGGCGGCCAGGACGGTACGGCGGGACGGACCACCGCGCGACCGACCACCGCGCGACGGACCACCGCGTGGCGAGACACTCTCCGGCACAGGACGCTCCCCAGGGTCGTGACCAAGAGGGTGATTGAATCGTTTCATTCCCCTCCTCGAAACGCCGGAACGTTATGCCGCCCCCTGACACAAGGTCAAGAGGTGTGCGTCCGCGCCTCCTTGGCGCCCCGGGTCGGTCATGATGCCGTGATGGAGCAACGTTTCATCGGGATACCCGATCTGGCCGGCGCCGACATCACCGCACCGGCCGAGGGCCCCGCGGCGGTCGTCGTGATCGACGTACTGCGGGCCTTCACCACCGCCGCCTGGGCGTTCACGCGGGGCGCCGAGCGGATCGTCCTGGCCGCGTCGCTGGAGGAGGCCCGTGCCTACAAGTCCCGTCACCCCGACTGGATCACGCTCAAGGACGGCCCGCCCGCGCCGGGCTTCGACACCGTCAACTCCCCCGGCCTGGTGCGCTCCCTCGACCTCGCGGGGCGCACGCTCGTGCAGAAGACGACCCACGGGACGGCCGGCGCCCTCGCCGCCCGGAACGCCCCGCTGCTGCTGTGCGCCGGTTTCACGGTGGCCGCGGCGACCGCCCGCGCCCTGCGTGCCGTACGGCCCCGGCAGGTGACTTACGTGATCACCGGCGACGACGGACACGCCGACGAGGACCTCGCCTGCGCCCGGTACATCGCCGACCTGACCGCCGGACGTACGGCGGACCCGGCGCCGTATCTGCGCCGCGCGGGCGCCTCCGTCCGCGCCGCCGAACTCGCCGACGGAGTCCGGCGCGGTTACCGCGGGATCCACCCGGAGGACACGGCCCTGTGCCTGGAAGCGGACGGGCACGACTTCGCCATGGCCGCCGCGGTGGAGGAAGGGCGCGTCGTGCTGCGTCCGAGCGACTGAGCCGGTCAGCCCCCGGGTGGACCCGCCGCGCCCTTCAGGCGCTCCAGGTCCGAGGGGCGGACCTGGATGACCACGATCGCGATCAGGGCGGCGACGACCGTGAAGATGGCGGCCATGATGAAGGCGGCCGAGACGCCGGAGGTGAGGACCTCGTCGGACCAGGGGGCGGGGAGTTGGCCGGTGCGCTCAAAGCGCAGGCGTTCGGCGGGGGTGGCCTGGGCGAGGAAGGCGGGGATCTGGTCGTTCGCCTCGTTGCGGCTGGCCGTGCCGTACATGGTGACCAGGATGGACAGACCGAGCGAACCGCCCACCTGCTGGGTGGCGTTGAGGAGGCCGGAGGCCGCGCCGGTCTCGGGCGTGGGCACGTTGGAGAGGGCCATCAGGGTCAGTGACACGAATTCCATGCCCATGCCGAGGCTGAAGACGAGCATGGGGCCGAGGATGCTGCCCGCGTAGGTGGAGTCGACGTCGGTGAGCGTCAGCCAGCCGAGGCCCGCCGCGGCGAGGATCGCACCGCCGACCATGAAGGGCTTGGGGCCGTACGTCGGCAGGAACCGCGAGGCGAGGCCGGCGCCCACCGCGATGACCGCGCTGACCGGGAGGAACGCGAAGCCGGCGGCGAGCGGGCTGAAGTCGAGCACGTTCTGCACGAAGAGCGTCAGGAAGAAGAACATGCCGAAGATCGCGGCGGCCAGGCAGAGCATGATGCCGTACGTGCCCGCCCGGTTGCGGTCGGCGAACATGTGCAGCGGGGTGATCGGCTGCCGGGAGCGCCGCTCGATCAGGATGAACACCGCGAGGACGACGACGGCCGCGCCGAACGAGGCGAGCGTGAGGGGGTCGCGCCAGCCGTCCTGTCCGGCCCGGATGAAGCCGTAGACCAGCAGCACCATGCCGACGGTGGAGGTGAGGGCGCCCGCGAGGTCGAAGCGGCCGGGGTGGCGCTCGGACTCCCTGATGTAGCGGGGGGTGGCGAGCGCGATGAGCAGGCCGATGGGGACGTTGACGAAGAGCACCCAGCGCCAGTTCAGGTACTCGACGAGGATGCCGCCGGCGAGCAGGCCGATCGCGCCGCCGCCCGCCGAGACCGCGGCGAACACCCCGAAGGCCCGGTTGCGTTCGGGGCCTTCGCGGAAGGTGGTGCTGATCAGGGCGAGCGAGGTCGGGGAGGCGATGGCTCCGCCGACGCCCTGCAGGGCGCGTGCGGACAGGAGTTGGCCCTCGTTCTGGGCGAGGCCGCCGAGCAGGGAGGCGAGCACGAACAGCAGCACGCCGACGATGAACACACGTCGTCTGCCGAGGATGTCCCCGGCCCGGCCGCCGAGCAGCAGCAGCCCGCCGAAGGTGAGCGTGTACGCGTTGACGACCCACGACAGACTCGTGGTGGAGAAGTCCAGGGAGCGCTGGATGTCCGGGAGCGCGATGTTCACGATGGTGATGTCGAGGACCACCATCAACTGGCACGAGGCGATGACCAGCAGCGCCATCGCGTGTCCGCCACCGCCGTTCTGTCGGGCGGTGGTCTCGGTCGCGGGGGTCGGCTGCGGAGCGCTGCTCATGACGTCGTGTCGCCCGCCCGGAGCGGGCCGGAGTGAGGTGACCGTGGACGGTGGTGTCCATGGCCGGATCCACCGTTCGACCGTACGCCCCCGCCCGGACCGTCACCACTCGATCACCGCGCGGTCGTCCGGGGGCCGGGCCTGTGAGCCGGTACAGCGGTGCCGGGCCAGGACTCCCCCGCAGTCCTGGCCCGGCACCGGCACCGCGGGTATCCGTGCCGCGGTTGATCACCAGGATGCGGCAGATGCGGGTGGTATGTCGTTGGCTGACGGTCCACGGTTCGTTGGCACCGCGTCCACAGTCGGCTCGCCACCCTGCGAAGTCACCGAGTCCACGAGGTCGGAGCGCGTGTGGTGAGTGGTCCTCCGAGCACCCGCAGTCATATTACCGAACCGTAACCTACCGACCAGTACCCGCGGTAACCCGGCGGTCGGTACGGTCCTGACAGTTCGTCCAAGAGCGGTACGGGGCTGCGGTTGGGACGACCGGCGCTCCGTGCCGTCCCCCACCCGAGCCGCACAGAAAGGCTCGGGCCTCCCCTCTCCCCCGGAGGTCCGCCATGCCCGCCCCCACCAGACTGCTGGCCGCGGCCGTGACCGTGGCCGCCTGCCTCGGCACGACGGCCGTCCCGGCCACCGCCGCCGGCGACACGGACACGGATGCCGTGGTCTCGCGCGGTGTCACCATCCCCACGTTCTACAACCCGCCCGCCCCCCTCCCGGCGGCCGACGGCACCCTCGTCCGCACCGAACCCCTCCCCCTCGCGCTGAGCCTGCCGGGCCTCGACGGCCCGCTGCCCGGTACGGCGACCCGGCTGATGTACAAGTCCACGGACTCCGCCGGCGGGCCCGTCGCCGTCACCGGCGCCTACATCGAGCCGACGGCCGCCTGGCGGGGCGGCGGGGCGCGTCCGCTGGTCGCGGTGGCCCCCGGCACGATGGGGCAGGGCGACCAGTGCGCCGCCTCCCTCGGACTGGAGCGTCCGCTCACCGTCAACCTGCAGACCCTGTCGGTCGGTTACGAGAACCTGGCGATCTACCGGCTGCTCGCCCGCGGTATCGCCGTCGTGGTCACCGACTACCCCGGGCTGGGCGCGACGGACCGGCTGCACACGTACGTCAACCGGGTCGACGAGGCCCATGCCGTCCTGGACGCCGTCCGCGCGGCCCGTTCCCTCACCGGTACGTCGCTCACCACCGCCTCCCGGGTCGCGCTGTACGGCTACAGCCAGGGCGGCGGGGCCACGGCGGCCGCCGCCGAACTCCAGCCCGTCTACGCCCCCGACGTCACCCTCGCCGGAACGTACACCGGGGCCCCGCCCGCGGACCTGGCCGCGGTCACCCGGGCCATCGACGGCAGCGATCTGGCGGGTGCGCTCGGCTGGTCGGTCAACGGGTTCGTACAGTCCGACCCCGAGCTGAAGCCGATCGCGGAGGCCCGTCTGAACGCGGCCGGCAAGGCGGCTCTGAAGGATCTGTCGACCATGTGCGTGGGCGACGCCCTGCTCGCCTACAACTCGGCCCGCAGCACCTCCTGGACCACCGACGGGAGCTCCATCAGCGACATCGTCGAGGAGGAGCCCGCGCTCCAGACGTTCCTCACCGACCAGCGCATCGGCACACGGAAACCGACGTCTCCGGTGCGGCTGGCGACCGGCACGGCCGACGATCTCGTACCGCATGCGCAGGCGCGTGCGCTCGCCGTGGCCTGGTGCGCGAAGGGCGTGGACGTCACGTACAAGCCGGTGGTGCTGCCGAGTCTGGGGCGGGCGCTGCTCAACCACTTCGCGCCCCTGCTCACCGACCAGGGCGACGCGATCTCGTGGCTGACCGACCGGCTCGCGGGCGAGCCGGCGTCGTCGAACTGCTCGACGCTGCCGTTCAAGCCCTGACGTCGTGACGTCGGCCGCAGGGGGAGCGGCGGTCCGCGGTCCGCGGTCCTCCGCTCCCCCTGCGGCAGCCCTGGGCCGGGGGGCATGGCCGAGGACGAGTCGGTATCCCGGGTGTCAGCCGAGCTTGCCGAGCCGGGCGTCCCGCCACAGGTCGACGCCGGCGTCGGTGGCGTACCGGTCGATCTCGGCGAGTTCCTCGTCACTGAAGTGAAGGTTCTTCAGCGCGGCCACGTTCTGGTCCAGTTGCTCGGTCCGCGAGGCCCCGATCACGAGGGAGGTGACCCTCGGGTCGCGCAGCGCCCAGGCGAGGGCCATCTGCGCCAGCGTCTGTCCGCGCCGCGCCGCGATGTCGTCGAGGGCACGCAGGCGCCTCACCATGTCGTCCGAGAGCCATGCCGCGTCCAGCGACGTGCCCTGCGCCGCCCGTGAGTCCTCGGGGACGCCGTCGAGATAGCGCCCGGTCAGCATCCCCTGGGCCAGGGCCGTGAATCCGATGACGCCGACCCCCTCCTCGTGGGTGACGTCCAGCAGACCGTCGGTCTCGATCCAGCGGTTGAGCATGCTGTACGACGGCTGATGGATGAGCAGCGGCGTCCCCATGTCACGCAGCAGGCCCGCGGCGGCGCGGGTGCGGTCCGCGTCGTAGGACGAGATGCCGACGTAGAGGGCCTTGCCCTGGTGCACCGCGGTGGCCAGCGCCGACATGGTCTCTTCGAGGGGCGTGGTGGTGTCGAGGCGGTGGGAGTAGAAGATGTCGACGTAGTCGAGGCCCATACGGCTGAGGGACTGGTCCAGCGAGGCCAGGAGGTACTTGCGCGAGCCGCCGCCCTGCCCGTAGGGGCCGGGCCACATGTCCCATCCGGCCTTGGTGGAGATCACCAGTTCGTCCCGGTAGGGCCGCAGGTCCTGCTTCATCAGGCGGCCGAGGCTGAGTTCTGCGGAGCCGTAGGGGGGACCGTAGTTGTTCGCCAGATCGTGGTGGGTGATCCCGAGGTCGAAGGCGCGCAGGGCGATCTCACGCTGCTTCTCGAACGGCCGGTCGTCACCGAAGTTGTGCCAGTACCCGAGGGACAGAACCGGGAGGTCGAGTCCGGAGCGTCCGGTGCGGCGGTAGAGCATGCCGTTGTCGTAGCGCTCCGGGTTCGCGACATGGGTCATGAAGGGGTCTCCCAAGAAGTCCGGCGGTCACTGCCTCACAGGTCACTGCCTCACAGAAAACCACGGATCCGCTCGGCGGTTCGGGCGATCAGATCCCGCGGCGGGCACGTGGTCGAATCGACCTCGCAGAGCGGGCTGTGGGATCGGTAGACGTTCAGAACGACGGTACGGAAATCGTCGTCGCAGGTTGCCCTGTCGATCGCCCTGCGGCGGTCGCGTGTCCCGAGCCGCGCCACCCGAACCGGCTCGTCGGCGGTGACGAGGACGGTGAGCGCGGGCGGAACGATGTCGAGGCTGCCGATCAGCCTCTCGGCGAGGGGTACTCCCGCAGCGGTGAAATAGGCCTGGGTGGAGGCCGCATAGCGGTCGCACAACACGACCGGGCCCAGATCGCCCGCCGCCAGTCTGTCACTGGTGTGCTTCACCCAGCTCAGATAGAAGAGCAACGCCGCTTCGGAGAAGGGGGTTTCGTCGAAGGCGGCGCGTACGGCGGAGGCGTTGGCCGGCGGGGTGGCGGTACGGGGCAGGGCGAGCGCCTGCGCGACCCCTCGGACCAGTGTCGTCTTGCCGACACCGTTCAGCCCCTCGAAGGCGATGAGTCTCCCGGCTGTCATCGCAGGGCGACCTCGGTGACGGTCCGGGCGACATACTGCGCGGCGTCGTCCGGCTCGATCCTGACCTCGGTGCACACCGCGGAGAACCGGTCTCCGGGGAGCAGCAGGCTCAGCACGTGGTCATTGATCCACACGGCGCACGCCCGGCCGTCCGCGGTCCGGCATTCCAGCTGGCCGGGGAAGAGATGCCGCCGCCCGGCATCGACGACGGTCACCCGCCGAAGGTGCCGCTCCCCCACCGGGAGACTGGCGGGCAGCGGAAGCGAGGTGGCGTCCTCGTCGCTCTCCGCGTAGTGCAGATCGAGCTTGCGCTCCCTTGCGCCGTCGCGGACCACTCCTTTGAAGATGTTCCGTTCGGTCTCGCGCGGCACGGGGATTCCGTTCAGCGAACGCATCCGCCGCATGGTGGACGACACTTCGGCCGCCCGCTCCTGCGAGAGGGAACTCGTTCTCAGGATCTCGGCCCCGGCCGCGGGCCCGTCCGGCCCGTACACGACCAGGTCCAGATCGGAGTTCCGGTGGGCGAGGCCCACCAGGCGTGATCCCGTGACACCCACCGTTCCCTCGGCCAGCCCCGCCGCCCGGCACAGGGAGGGGGCGGCGGATCCGTGGACCGCGGCCAGCGGGTCGAAGTACCCGGTGACGGTGTCCGAGTCCAGCGGTGCCACACCGAGTGCGATCCCGTAGTGGTGGACGGGGCGCAGGGGTACGTCGTACAGGTCGAGCACGGCCCCCGACATCACCTCGGCCTCGAAGACGCCGGGCTTGTGCCAGCGTCCGGCCGAGCGGTGGTAACGCAGAAGCAGCAGGGCCTTTCCGGGAGGGTGATGCCGGCCGAACAGCCGGTAGACGGCCTTGCGGGTCCGCACGAATCCGTACTCGCGCATCATCGGGGCGCCCTAGCGGACCCTGCGGGACCGAGGGCCCGGCGGGAGGGCAGGTGCGGGCAGGCCGGGTGCGGCGGGGAGCAGTTCGGTGGCGGTGACGAGGACGATGTCCGAGAGTGAGGCGTCGGCGCAGTAGATCTCGATGTCCCTGCTGTTGGCGAAGGCGGCCTCCCAGAGAATCTGCCGGCAGCCGCCGCACGGCAGGGTGACGCCGGTGTCCGGTGGGCCGGCCGTGACCAGGGCGAGGACGCGGAGGTCGAGGAGACCGGCGCGCCCGGCCATGTCGACCACGACCGGCTCCGCGCACCCGTCGGCGCGGTCTGCCGTCCAGGCGGCGAACTCGGCTCCGGTGCCGTCACGCAGTACGGCCCCGGCGCCGGCGTGCGGGGCGGCCTCCTCGATCAGCCGCGCTGCTCTTTCCAGCAGGTGCCGGGCATAGCCGGGGAATCCGGGGGTGAGAGTCAGCTCGATGGGGGGCATGGATCAGCTGCCTTTCGCGATCAGCAGCTGCGTGATGATGTCGGCCCATTTCTGCACCAGGACCTTCGCCTCGGGCCGGTCCATGCCGAGTTCGTGCGGAAGCAGCGTGCTGTCGAAGGTCAGAACGCCCAGTGGACGGGAGCGGTCGTGCAGCGATCGCATCAGCGGTGCCGCGATGACCGTGCGGATGTCCGGATGGATCTGGCCGCGCAGCTCCGGGCTGTACTGGTCCAGGTGATTGGGCGGAAGCTCGCTGAACACGGCATGCCGTTGGGTGAATGCCTGCCCGCTGACACCGAAGCTCGCGGGGTACGAGACGATGCGTTCGGCGTCACCCGAGGCGTGATACGAATACTGGACCCGGAGCCGATCTCCGTCGGAGTCGAATATCTTGACGAAGCCACGAATGTTACTGACGGTGCTCGGAAAGACAAGGGATTTCGCGGCGGCTTTGAGGACCTCGTTGATCAGGTCGTCCGAGGTGGCGACGAGGGTACGGTCGGCATGTGTGGAGATCCGGTACTGTAACGCCAGCAATGCGAGGGCGAGCAAGCCGACCGCATGCCACATACCGAGATCCGAGAACGCGGCTCCGAAGCCTTTCCCCCGGTCCTCGTCCATGCGGGACGTCAGCACATTGATGTACAGTCCGGACAGAGCGGCCACCAGGAATGTGATGACGAGGGTGGCCAGGTTTGCACGACGCGATATCCAGTCAGTCATCGGTCAACCGTGTGGGACCGAGTTTGACCGCGGCGATCCCGGCGTTGATTCCGCAGAAATCACCGCACATACCGCACTGGATGAGGTGATCGTGCCGCCGGCCCCGTTGCACCAAGGCCTTTTCGGCGCCTTCCGGATACACGGCCATTCTCCAGTCCCCCTTGCACCCCTGCGCCCATCTGGCGCGGCTCATCTGTCGCTCGCGCTCGAAATCCCTGAGTTTGGTGAGTTCCCCGCAGGCCACGGCCACCCGGGTGGCGATGATGCCTTCTTCCATGTCTTCCCAGTTCGGAAGTCCGATATGTTCCGCGCGGCTCATGGCGGTCACCACGTCGGCACCATGGGCCACCGCGACGCTGGCCGCGACGGCTCCCGAGATGTGGTCGTAGCCGAGGGCGCGGTCCGTCGCCATGGGGAGCACCCGGTACGGCACGCCGCTGCAGTACGCCTTGGCCAGCCGGATGTAGGTGGGTATGGCCGACAGCGCGGCGTGGCCGAGGCCCTCCACCATGACGGGCACCCCTCGCGCCAGAGCACGCTCGACCAGTTCCCCCATACGCCGCATCTCGCCGGCCATCAGTTCGTCCCACCCGTCGCAGACCGATCCGGCCCGGAACGTGGTGCCGAGGGACAGCGTGACTCCGGCCCCGGCGAGGATGTCCAGCAAGTAGTCGAAGTGCTCGTAGTAGGGGTTCTCCCGCCGGGTGAGACGCATGTAGTTCGCGATGATTCCGCCGCCCTTGCTCGTCGTGGGGATGAGCCGGGCGTTGCGGGTGATGTGCGCGGCCTCCGCGCGCGTGAGAGAGGCGTGCACGGTCATCATGTCCACGCCGCGAGCGGCCTGCTCCGCCACCAGGTCCACCATGCGACGGGCGTCGAGCGTCGGCCATTCCCGTTTGGGGTGGCGGCCGGCGAACTCGTAGCAGCTCACGGTCGACAGACAGGCGTCGACCTCCGCGGCGACGCGGGCGTGGAAGGCGGGTATGTCACCGTGGAAGCTGTGGTCGGCGACGACATCCGCTCCGGCGTTCGCCGCGGCCATGCACTTCTTGAACTCCGCTTCGGTGGAATCGGACGACTGTGATGTACCGACGCTCGCGATGATCACTGTTCGTTCGCCCGCACCGCAGGGAAGGGACGGACGGCCTCTGCCAGGATTCCCGATCCTGATCGTCCTCATGGGGCGCCCTTACAGCCAGGACTCGTTTTCCGGTTTGAAGGACGGCGACGTCACCACGAGGTATTCAGCGGAGCCCAGCAGCCCATGACACTCTCCCTTTCGGATGATCACTGTGTCACCCGCGCGGGCGGTGTAGGTTTTCTTTCCGATGGTGACGGTGGCTTCACCGGAGAGAAAGTAGTACATTCTGTCGCTGACGTGGTTGACGCAGACCGGATGCCGCCCTTCCAATTTCGCCCGCGCCACATCAAAAGCGAAGTCCACCTCGTTGTAGAGAGGCAGGATCTCTAAGTCGGCATTGACGCTTCGCGCCGCAACTTCCTGCGCTTTGACGATCAACCTCGGCCTCCGGATCTCCTCTTTTGAGCCCAGTTGACTGATGGTAGCAGCGGACAGTGTCCGGGTACAGACGCTCCGTGACGCCGAGTTGTTTTCTGCGCAAGGTGATCGACTTTCGCGGAAATCCTCAGGGAGTGCCGGGAGTGTCGCCCCGCCAGTCGAAACGGTTGGCGTCGGTGGGACGCCGTACGTACAGGGCCCGGCCGCCGGGGCCGTAGCGGCCTATCTCCGTGGTGAGCGCGACCTCGCCCGGCTCGTGGTCGGAACCGTCCGTGACGTCGAGCAGCAGTCCGTCAAGCGGGCCGCCCACCAGTTCGGCGTACGCGCGGTCCGGGCGGGGGCCCGCGTCGTCGTGATCGGCGCCGTACACCCGGCCCCGCAAGAACTCAGCCTCGTCCATGACCAGCAGCTTCGCACGCCCCACTGACAACGCCGCTGGACCAGATCCCCGGGCAGGGGCGGCGGATCAGGGGCGGTCTTCGGCCAAGTGCGTGGCGGGAAGGGGCGCACGGAAGCGTTTTCCGCATCGGTGGCGCGTCGAGGGGTAGCCCGCTCTCACTCGCACATCGTGGTGTACGGGCTGGGGGCGACCGTGGTGGCAGGCGGGCAGGAGCGGGTACCGGGGAGCGAGTCGGGGCGGACCCGGCGGCGCCGCACCGTGCGGGAGCTGCGTGCGGCGGGCCATGACGGACCTCGATTACGGGAGGTGCTGCCCGCGCTGGCCCTGCTGGTCGTGGCCGTGTGCGCGCTGGTCGTGGGGCTGGTGCTGGTCTCCCGGGCCTTCGGCGCCTGGGTCTGTGCCCCGGTCCTGGTGGCACTGGCGGTCGCCGGGGCCGCCGTACGCCGCCACGCGCGCCCGCTGGCTCGGCGGCGCGGGGGCCGCTACACCGCGGAGGAGCTGGCGGACCTGGACATGCCGTCGCTGGTGGTGGCGGTGGCCCGGATGCTGCGGCGGGACGGCTGGCGGGTGCTGGCGCCGCCGCGCCACGACACCCTGCATCTCGCCGCCCGGGACGGCCGGGGCCGGGTGCTCGACGTGGCGTTCCGTCCGGTGGCGGAGCCGCTGCCGGACGAGGAGGGGGCCTGTTCCTGCCGGGCCAGGCTCGCGGCGCGCGGGCGGTCCCGGCCGGCGCTGCGGCTCGTCGTGCACCGGGGCACGTTCACCCATCGCGACGAGATGTGGGCCGCGCGCCAGGGCCACACGCATCTGATCGACGGCCCCCGGCTGCTGCTGTGGGCGGGCGGCACCCCGCTGGCCCAGCTCGCGGCCGACGCCGCTCCCCTGCCCCGGCGCGCCCGGCGGTGAGCCACCCGCGCGGTCCGCGCACACCCCGCGCGGGGTGTCGAGCAGCGGGCCGCAGCCCGGACCCTCGAAGGGCCCGGGCTGCGGTCGTACGGCACTCTCCTGGCCGGAGGTCAGAACCTCACGAGGCTCGGGGTCAGGGCGTCAGCTGCCAGTTCTGGATGTATCCCACGTCGATCGACGCGCGGTCCTGGACACGGAGCTTCCAGGTACCGTCGATCGGCTGGGCGGAGGCGTTGACGGTGAAGGTCTGGTCGACGTTGTCGGCCGAGCCGCCGCTGCGGTTGAGCAGCGAGTAGACCGTGCCGTTCGGGCCGACGAGGTCGACCGTCAGGTCACCGCGGTAGGTGTGCACGATGTTGACGTACACCGAGGTCGTCGCGGAGGCGTTGCCGTCGCGGCCGGTGATGGTGACCGGGGACTCCACGGCGGCGCCGTTGTCCGGGATGTCGACGCGGGTGGCGTTGGCGTAGATGTACGCGATCCGCCAGCTGAAGGTGTCCGTGACGGACGCCCCCGTGCTGTCGGTGACCTTGAGGGTCACGTCACTGGTGCCGAGGGTGGTCGGCGTGCCCGAGATCAGACCGCTCGCGCTGAGGCTCAGCCCGTCCGGCAGACCGGTCGCCTCGTAGGTCAGGCCGGCACCGGAGTTGGTGGTGTAGGCGTCCACCTGGAGGCTGACGGCCTGGCCTATGCCACTGGTCTGGTCGGCGATCGGGGCCACGTTGACACCGAGGGCGACACGGCTGCCGACGTTGATGGCCGCCCAGGCGTCGGCGACGGCGAGGTAGGTCGGGCTGTAGGCGCCGAACAGGTCGGCGGCGGCCGACAGGGTGGCCGTGCGGGCGCCGGCGTAGTTCGTCGACGAGGTCATGTACGTCGTCAGCGCCCGGTACCAGATCGCGGCGGCGTTGGTGATGCCGATGCCGGTCACGGCCTGGCCGTCGTAGGTGGGGCTGTCGTAGGAGACGCCGTTGATCGTCTTGGCGCCGCTGCCCTCGGAGAGCAGGTAGAAGAAGTGGTTCGCGGGGCCCGAGGAGTAGTGGACGTCGATGCTGCCCAGGGTGGAGCTCCAGCTGTCGCGGGAGGCGCCGTCCTTGGAGGGCTTGTCCATGTAGCGCAGCGGGGTGCCGTCGCCGTTGATGTCGATCTTCTCGCCGACGAGGTAGTCACCGGGGTCGGCCGGGAGGTTCTCGTGGAACTCGACGGCCGCGGCGAAGATGTCCGAGGTCGCCTCGTTCAGACCGCCGGACTCACCGGAGTACGTGAGGTTGGCGGTGGCGGCGGTGACACCGTGGCTCATCTCGTGGGCGGCCACGTCGAGGGCGGTCAGCGGGTGGGTGTTGCCCGAGCCGTCGCCGTACGTCATGCAGAAGCAGCTGTCCTGCCAGAACGCGTTGACGTAGGCGTTGCCGTAGTGGGCGCGGCTGTAGGCGGCGACTCCGTCGTTGCGGATGCCGTTGCGGCCGTAGACCTCTTTGTAGTAGTCCCAGGTGGCGGCGGCACCGAAGGCCACGTCGACACCGGCCGTCTGGCGGTTGGACGGGGTGCCGTCGCCCCAGACATCGTTGTCGTCGGTGAAGAGGGTACCGGTGCCCGAGGTCCCCTGGTTCAGGTCGTACGTCTTGTGCCCGGCGCGCTCGCCGTCGAGCAGCTGGTACGTGGATCCGGACTGGGTGGTGCCGAGCGGGACGCTGCCGGCGTACTGGCCGGTGCCGGTGCCGGTGTGGACCTTCTCGGCGGCGAGGATCTGCTTGCCCGTGCCGGCGTCGGTGACGACCTGGAGCTCGCTCGGGGTGCCGTCCTGCTGCACGCCCTCGACGAGGGTCTCCCAGGCGAGAACGGGCTTGCCGGTGCCTGCCCAGACGACGAGGCGGGGCGCGTTCTCCGTGTCGGGGCTCTTGACCTCGGCGTTCTTCGCGGCGGAGAGCGCCTTGCCGGTGGCGGAGGCCGCGGAGAGCTTCGGGGTGAGGGAGGGCACCGCGAGGGTGGCCTCGCTCGCCCTGGTCACGGTGGTGCGGCCGCTCTTGAGGTGGACGACCAGGTCACCGCCGAGGACGGGCAGTCCGGCGTAGGTGCGCTCGTAGCGGGTGTGGGTGGTGCCGTCGGCGTCCTGGATGACGTCCTTGACGACGAGTTTCTCCTGCCCGCCGAGGCCGAGCCGCTGGGCGGTCGTACCGGCGGCGGTCTGGGCGCTCTTGATCAGCGAGGCGCGGCGGGCCGGGGACAGGGTGGTCGGTTCGGCGCCGGCGCGGGGCGTGGCGGTGATCCGGCCGGGGCCGGGTTCGGGTGCCGCGGAGGCGGTGCCGGTCTGGACCCCGAGGGTCAGCAGGGTGCCGGCGGTGGTGAGGGCGATGAGTGAGGCGCGTCTGCGCAGGGGGGTGGCACGGTGTCGCCGGGGCAACGGGTTCTCCTTCGGTGCGACGGTCGGCCTCTGGTGGGGGCCGATGTGGGGCGGACCGACGGGATGGGCCGGTCCGGAGCGCTGCACGACAGGCGGGTGGAAGGAGGTGGGGGGTGAAGGGGTGGGGGGTGGTCGGGCATCCGCCTCATGAGAGGCATGTGAAGGTACGGTGAATGCCCGCAGCAGAGTGGCACTGCGTGCACAGCTTTGTCATGGGAATGCCAAAACTTCGGCCGGAAATGACCACGCCGGACTGGGGATTCGGCCCGCCCGGCGCAGGTTTTCGGCCGCGTGCGGTGTACGCCGTACCGGTCGGCACTGCTCCGTTCGAGTGGTCGTCGTCCGCGCATCGTCGTAGCGTCGGTACGGAACTCCTCGGGGCGCTCTCGGGGCGTGGCCGGACGAACACCCTGGGTCCCGGGACGGGCGGGCGGGAGCGGACATGCGACACATCACGAGGACAGCGGTGATGCTCTGTGCGGCACTGGGACTCACCGCGGCCATCGGCACCGCCTCGGCCTCGCCCGGCGCGCCGTCGGCCGGCGCACGGCAGGTGGCCGTACCGGTCCTGGTGGACTGCTTCTGGCATCCGAAGGTGCGGCCGGCCGACTTCATCCTGGCCTGCGGCGACGGCAACAGCCGTCTCACCTCGCTGCACTGGGACAGCTGGGGTACGCGGTCGGCGCGGGCGAGCGGGGTCAACGTCGTGAACGACTGCGAACCGTACTGCGCGGCAGGGCACTTCCACCCGTACGCCGTGAAGGTGAGGCTGGACCACCCCAAGCCGTGGAAGAAGCACCCGCAGGTGCGGCACTACAGCCGGATGACGCTCACCTACACCGGGGCGCGGCCGGACCACTTCCCGCGCGTGGTGACGTACCCGCTGTGGGACTGAGCCCCCCGGCTCGGCCGGTCCCCCGGCTCACTCCATGAGGCCCGCGGCCACCGTCGCGCCCAGTTCCCAGCAGGCCTGCGTGTCCGCCTTGCCCGGTTCCCCGATGACGGTGACCGGCTCGGCCGCGCGGCGCCAGCCGAGGCCCGTGGTGACGGTCTCGATGGCGCGTACGGCGCCGGTGACGTCGTTGCCGCCGTGAACGTAGTAGCCGAAGGGACGACCCTGGGTGGTGTCGAGGCAGGGGTAGTAGACCTGGTCGAAGAAATGCTTGAGGGCGCCCGACATGTAGCCGAGGTTGGCGGGGGTGCCCAGGAGGTAGGCGTCGGCCTCCAGTACGTCGGAGGCGGTGGCGGCGAGGGCTGCCCTCCGTACGACACGCACGCCCTCGATCTCCGGGGCGGTCGCCCCCGAGACCACGGCCTCGAAGAGCGCCTGGCAGTTGGGGGACGGGGTGTGATGAACGATCAGCAAGGTGGCCACGCCACCGAACCCTGCCCGCTCGCCCGACCCACCGCAACCGACCGGCCCTGAGCCGGGGCGGCGAGGACACACATCCGTTCGGTCAACTCCCACATTCCGGTGGTCAAAAAGCCGCGTGGATCTTCGTGTTTCGAACGTCCTTGGGCCAGTCCCGGAGCACGCGACCCCTGCGGCCCACGCGCTCCGTACGTTCGGAGGCACCAGCGGGACCGGAGGAGCCCGGACCCGCGCAACCGGCAGGAGGAGCGCCATGGCGAATGTGGAGATCTCTCTCAAGGAGATGATGACCTCGGCGGAGGGCGCGCTGGGAGCCGCCGTCGTGGACTACACGAGCGGGATGGCCCTGGGCACACTGGGCGGCGGCAAGGACCTCGACCTGGCCGTCGCCGCCGCGGGCAACACCGATGTGATCCGGGCCAAGGTCCGCACCATGGAGCACCTGGGCCTGAAGGGCGAGATCGAGGACATCCTGATCACCCTGGGGAACCAGTACCACCTCATCCGGCTCGTCAAGGGCCGTGGGGGCAGCGGGCTGTTCATCTACCTCGTCCTGGACCGGGAGCGCTCCAACCTGGCCATGGCCCGCCACCAGCTCAAGCGGATCGAGAACGAGATCGAGGTGTAGACACCCCGCCCGGTCGTCGGCTTCGCACGCCCTCGAATTGAAGACTTCTTCATCTCGACACATCCAGATCAACGCATCACACGGGTGTGCGGAGCCCTCAGCCAGGAGGATCGGGACGCGCATTCCCGACGCAGGACCACGCGCGGCGGCATACGACACAGGGCCGCCGCGCCGGCGGGAACCATCCAGCGAACGCGGCAGGAGCAAGCGATTGACCATGCAGGTCCCCCTCTATCAGGCCAAGGCCGAGTTCTTCCGCATGCTCGGACACCCGGTGCGCATCCGGGTCCTCGAACTGCTGCAGGGCGGCCCCGTCGCCGTACGGGACCTGCTCACCGAGATCGAGATCGAACCGTCCAGTCTGTCCCAGCAGCTGGCCGTGCTGCGCCGCTCCGGGATCGTGGTGTCGATCCGGGAGGGGTCGACGGTGAGCTACGCGCTCGCCGGCGGCGATGTGGCCGAACTGCTGCGCGCGGCCCGCCGGATCCTCACCGAACTCCTCGCGGGCCAGAACGAGCTGCTGGCCGAGCTGCGCCAGGCGGACCTGCCACTGCCGGTGCCGCAGGGCGGTACCCGGCGGACGTGACGGGAGGCGTGCGGCCGTCTTCAGGTTCGCTTCAGGTAGGTCCTGGAGCCTCGGCCGCATGCACGGACACGACCACGGACACCGACCCCGCACCCCCGAAGCCGAGCGCAGCCGCCGCTGGTTCATGAACAGGGCGCTGCTCGCCGGCGGAGTCGCCGCCGTGGCGACGATGACGGGATGCTCCTCGAACTCCTCCGGCACGGCGGCCTCCGCCTCGTACGGCGGCCCCGGCGGCGGGATGCCCTCGGGCATGCCCTCCGGAGGACCCGGCGGCGGCGCCGGGGGCATGGGCCCCGGGGCGAGCGAGGTCAAGTACGCGGACTTCGTCGGGGTCACCACGGACGGCAAGGTCGTCGACGACCTGTACTCCGTCCACGCTGTGCACTCGACCGATGTCTCCACCGACAAGCTGGTCAAGGCCGCGCAGGCCTTCCTGGACGGGCTGACCTCGAAGGAGCGCAAGGCGTCCGTCTTCGAGGTGGACGACGACGAATGGCTCGCCTGGAGCAACGTCGACGGCTACCAGCGCGAGGGCGCCCGCATGGGTGATCTCACGGACAAGCAGCGCGAGCTCGGGTACGCGCTGCTCGGCGCCGCGCTGTCCGCCGACGGGCTCACCCAGACCCGCAACATCATGAAGCTCAACGCCTTCCTCGGCGACTACAGCGGCGGCGGCCGGGACACGCTCACCGAGGGCGCGTACTTCTTCACCTTCATGGGCACCCCGTCGACCAGCAAGCCGTGGGGGTTCCAGTACGAGGGCCACCATGTGGCCATCAACTACTTCGTGCTCGGGGACCAGGTCGTCATGACACCGACGTTCATGGGGTCCGAGCCGACGTCCGCCACCTACAACGGCGAGAAGATCACCCTGTTCAGGAAGGAGACCAAGGCCGGTCTCACCCTGCTGCGGTCGCTCACCGACGCGCAGCGCGGGAAGGTGATCTCCTCGGAGTCGAAGGCGGGCGACAACCTCAAGGCGGGCGCCGGGCAGGACAACCTGAAGCTCGCCTACCAGGGCCTGGTCGCCAAGGACTTCACCGACGCCCAGAAGGACAACCTGCTCGCCCTCGTGCGGGTGTACGTCGGCAACATGGACGACGGGCACGCCGACGTGAAGATGCAGGAGGTGGAGGACCACCTCGACGAGACGTACTTCCACTGGATCGGCGAGACCGAGGACTCCTCCGCCTTCTACTACCGTGTGCACAGCCCGGTGGTCCTCATCGAGTACGACGCCCAGTCCCCGCTCGCCTACGGCAACAAGGACAGCGACGGCGGCAACGGGGGCGGCGGCATGGGCGGCCCGGGCGGAACGCCCACCCAGCAGCACATCCACACCATCATCCGCACCCCCAACGGCGGCGACTACGGCGTGGACCTGCTCAGGCTGCACCTGGAGAACGACCACTAGGCCCCCGTGGGCCGACCACCGGGTACCGCCGAACACCAGCACGGGGGTCGAACGAAACAGACCGAAGCGCCAGGGTCCGCCACCCCTTCCGTCAGGTAGAAATATCTACAAGCATGCATGTGCCGAGTCGGCACAGTGCGGCCGACGGCTCTTGCCCGGTGCCGCGCTGGTCCGCGCCGCCGGGTCCCTGGGGACAGCACACGGAGCCGGACGAACGATGAGCGATGTGATGTGGGAACGCGGCGTGGAGTGGCTCTCCGCCGCGGCGACGGACCCTCGGGTCTGCAAACGGGAGTGGGACCAGGGCGACGGGATCGCCCTGCTCCAGGCGGGCCGGTACTGGGACGTGCTGAGCGTTCCGGACCGGCTCGGCCTGCTCACCCTGGATCTGCTGTGGCAACCGACGCTGCCGGTGCCGGGGCCGACCCTGGTGGACACCGCGGCCCATCGGGTGGGCTTCTTCCTGCCGCCCGATCCGGGCAGCCGGTGGATCGGGGCGGGGCTGCGGCACGCGGGCCGGGGTTCCTGGGTCGCGGTGCCGCCGCCGTACCGGTCCGCCCGGTTCCTGGAGTGGCTCGTGCCACCGGACGGCACCGGCGCACTGCACGCGCCCGGCACACTGGAACTTGCCCTGCGGCAGGCCAACGGCACGCTGGCCGTCCTGACCCCGCTCTGCGCGGAGTAGCGCGCCGTCCAGGAGGGCCGCTCCCGGGTTTGGGCTGCTCCCGGGTTTGGGGCCGCTCCCGGGTTTTCAACTCACCTATGGGCAATGGCATTTCAGGCACTCGGCACAGAAGCGCACAGATGCCGGTCGCTTCGGAGTGAAGTCTCGTCCAACCGTGCGAGTTCGCCCCATGACGGTGTGTACTGTGCTGCCTGAACCCGATGCGACCCTCCTGGAACCCGAATCGATGATCGAATTACCGGACCTGCTGGCCGGCGGTCTGGCCGTCGGCACACTGTCCGCGCTCGCCCTGGGCGGCGGCCTGCTGCGGATCCGGCGGCAACGCGGCCGGGCGTACGCGGAGATCGCCGCCCTGCGCACCCAACTCGACGGCACCGTCCGGGCGTTCACGGCCGAGGTCGAGCATCTGACGGCCCATCGCGTACCCGCCGCCGCCCGTCAGGTCGCCCATCCGCATCTCGACGTCCCCGGCCCGCTCCAGCCGCTGACGGTCGGCACGCCACTCGGCATCGCGCTGGAGAACGTGCTGCTCGCGCTGCAGTCCGAGGTGGTCGCCCAGCGCACCCGGGTCGACGCCGCCGCCCAGGCCGGGATGCGTGGCGCCACCCGGGAGATCCAGGCCGCCCTGTACCGCCTCCAGGACGCGCTGCGCGTGCTGGAACAGCGCTACGACGACCCGGAGCTGGCCCAGACCCTGTTCCGGCTCGACCACGAGAACGAGCAGTCGCTGCGCCGCGCCCAGGTCACCGCGGTGGTCTGCGGGGCCTGGGTTGGGCTCGCCCGCGAGGAGTCGCACGTCGTCGACGCGGTGACGGGCGGTCAGGCCCGGCTCGCGGGCTACCAGCGGGTGCGGGTCCACAACCATCTGGAGCCCGGTACAGCCCTCGTCTCGCACGCCGTCGAACCCGTCGCGATCATCGTCGCCGAACTGCTCGACAACGCGCTGCGGCACTCCTCGCCCGACACCGACGTCGTGGTCGGCCTGGAGCACGTCCACCACGGGGTGTGCGTCACCATCGACGACGCGGGTCTCGGCATGACCCGCGACGAACGCGAGCGCGCCCAGCGGCTGGTGGCCGGCGACGAGCCGATCCTGCTGACCGCGCTGGGCGATCCGCCGCGCATGGGACTGGCCGCGATCGGCCGGCTCACCCGGCAGTTCGACCTGGGCGTGGACGTGTCCTCGGCCTCCCCCTACGGCGGGGTGCGCGCGGTGCTGCGCGTCGACAGCCATCTGCTCAGCAAGATCGACCCCGAGGAACGGCCCCCGGCGGCGAGCGCCGCGCGCACCACCCGCAGGCCGGCCCCTGAACGCACGGCCCCCTCCCACACGTACGGAACGGAGAACCCGGGCACGGAGCCCGCCGGGCACCACGGCCCCCGGGACGACGACGGCCTGCCCCAGCGCCGCCGCCGTACCCGGACGGCCGTGCCACAGGACTCCGCGCCCGCCCGGCCGGCCCGCCGTCCGGAGGAGGCCGCCGCCGCGCTCGGCGCGCTGCAGTCCGGCACCGCCGCGGCCCGCTCCGGCGCGGGCCGACCGGCCACCGAACAGCTGGCCGGGGACGACACCGACCAGACCGACCACGCAGAAGGAGGAGCGGCCCGATGACCAGCCGCGACACGGGCGACACCGCATGGGTGCTGGAGCCGATCCTGCAGGTGCCGCACGTGGTGGCCGCCGTCATGCTGACTCGGGACGGCCTTGTGACGGGGTACACCGACGCGCTGTCGCAGCCGTCGGCCGAACGGGTGGCCGCCATCACCAGCACCGTGCAGGGGGCGTGCCGGACGGCCGCCGCCGCCTTCGCCGACCGGGAGCGGGCGGAGGTGCGGCAGATCGTCATCGAGTCCGACCACGGGTACGTCCTCATCGTGCCGACGGACCACGGCACCTGTGTGGCCGCGTACGGCGGCGGCGAGGTGCGCCTCGACCTGCTGGCGCACCGGGTGCACTCCCAGGTGGGGCGACTGGGTGAGAAGGCCATGGCGGCCGCGCCCAGAGGAGCCGACGACAACGCTCCGGCATGACCGGCCGCCCGGCCGGCCGCCCCCTGGTCCCCGCGTATCTGTCGACCGGGGGTGTGGCCCGGCCCAGCCGCCCGCACATGGAGCGGCTGACCGTGCTCGCCCTCACCGATGAGCCGCTCCAGGGCGGCCCGCGCGAGGGACTGCCCACCGCCGGACTCGCCCTGCTGGATGCCCTGGAGGGCGGTTCGCTGGCCGTGGTGGAGGCGGCGGCGCTGCTGAGGCTTCCGGTGTCCGCGGTGCGGGTGCTGGCGGCCGATCTCGCCGACCGCCGACTCGTCCTCGCCCGGCCGCCCATCCCGCCCGCTGGGCGGTTCGACCCCGACCTGCTGAAGAGAGTGGCCGATGGCCTCCGCGCCCTCAAGCACGACTAGCGCACCCTCGAGCACGACCGGCGCACCCCGCACGACGGATCGCGTCCATCTCCCCGAGGGCGCCCGCGACCTGGTGAAGATCCTCGTCGCGGGGCCGTTCGGGGTGGGCAAGACGACCCTGATCGGCTCGGTGTCCGAGATCCGGCCGCTGCACACCGAGGAGCATCTGAGCGAGGCGTCCGCCGAGGTGGACGATCTGGCGGGGGTGCGGGACAAGACGACGACGACCGTCGCCATCGACTTCGGCCGGCTGAGCCTGCCCGGCGGGGTGGTGCTGTACCTGTTCGGCACACCCGGCCAGGAGCGGTTCCGGGCGCTGTGGGACGACATCGCCTACGGGGCGCTCGGCGCGCTCGTCCTGGTGGACAGCCGCCGGATCGACGCGTCGTTCGACGTGCTGGGGCTGGTCGAGGAGAGCGGACTGCCGTACGCGGTGGCGTTCAACGAGTTCCCCGACGCGCCCCGGCACCACGGTGTCGACCGGCTGCGCCAGGCCCTGGACCTGGAGGCGGACACACCGATGGTGACCTGCGACGCGCGGGACGCGAACTCCTCGATCGACGCGCTGCTGGCGCTGGTCGACCATCTGATCACCCATGACCCGGTGGAGGCCCGGTGACCACCTATCCCCCGGACCAGCGGGACTTCTCGCGCTCGGCGCCGGTGCGCCTGTGGGAGGAGGGCTTCGCCTCGGATCCACGCCACTACTACGGCGCGCTGCGCGCCCAGGGGCCGGTGGGCTGGGCGGAGCTGGCCCCCGGGGTGCCCGCGTACGTCGTCACGGACCGGCGGGCCGCGCTGGACGTGCTGCACGACGACGAGACGTTCTCGCACGACCCGAGGGCCTGGGAGACGACGGTCCCCGCCGACTCGCCGGTGCTCGGCATGATGCGGTGGCGGCCCAACGCGCTGTTCTCCGACGGCGCCGACCATGTCCGCTACCGCACCACCCTGATCGATGTGTTCGACCTGGTGGAGCCGCACGACCTGCGCGGCCGGGTGCACCGGGCGGTACGGCTGCTCGCGGGCCGGATCGGTCCGCGCGGCGAGGCCGATCTCGTCGGGGACTTCGCGCGGCCGCTGCTGGCGCTGGTGCTCAACGACCTGTTCGGGCTGCCGGACCACAAGGGCGACCGGCTCAACGACAGCCTGGGCAAGATGATGGAGGGCGGCGCGCAGGCCACCGAGGGCGAGGCCCAGTACGCCCAGTACGTCCTGGAGCTGATCGCGGCCAAGGCGCAGGCCCCCGGGGACGATCTGCCGAGCAGGCTGCTGGACCATCCGGCCCGGCTCACCCGCGAGGAGGTCACCTGGCAGGTGTTCCTCACCCTCGGCGCCGGTTACGAACCGACCGCGAACCTGCTGTCCAACACCCTCTCCCGGATCCTGGGCAACCCGGCCTACTACTCCACCCTCACCAGCGGCGCCCGCCCGGTCCTCGACGCGGTGGTGGAGGTGTTGCACCACGAGACCCCGCTGGCCAACTACGGCATCTACTACGCGCGCAGACCCGTCTCCTTCCACGGGGTGTGGCTGCGGGACGCGGTGCCGGTCGTGGTGTCGTACGGGGCGCTCGGTCTCCCCCACAGCCCGCAAGGTGTGGGAGGTGCCCCCATCTCCGAGCAGGAGGTCACGCACGGCTGGCGTCCGAACGACGCCTCGCACCTGTCGTGGGGCGCGGGCCCGCACGCCTGCCCGGTCAAGCAGCACACGCTGCTGCTCGTCACCGAGGCCATCGAGCAGCTCACCCAGTGGCTGCCCGACCTGGATCCGGTCCTGCCGCGAGAGCGACTGGCCTGGCGGCCCGGGCCGTTCCACCGTTCGCTGACCGCCCTGCCCGTCCGTTTCAGCCCCCGCGCCCCCTCGTCCGACCAGCCGTCCGATCAGCCTTCCGACCAGCGTTCCGATCAGCCTTCCGATCTGCCAGGAGTCCCGTCGTGACCGTGACCGACCGCATCGCCCTCGACCCGCTCGGCGCCGACATCGCCGCCGAGAGCGCCCGGCTGCGTGCCCTCGGCCCCGTCGTGCCCGTCGAGCTGCCCGGCGGCATCCCCGCCTGGGCGCCCACCGGTTACGACACCCTGAAACAGCTGATCCTCGACCCCGAGGTCAGCAAGGACCCGCGCAAACACTGGCGGTTGTGGCCGGAGCTCGGCGAACACCCCTCCTGGGGCTGGATCCTCGGCTGGGTCGGTGTGGTCAACATGCTGTCCACGTACGGCGCCGACCACACACGGCTGCGCAAGCTGGTGGCGCCGAGCTTCACGCACCGGCGCACCGAGGCGCTGCGGGAGCGGGTGGAGGAGATCACCACCGAGCTGCTGGACGATCTGGAGCGGGGCGGTGAGGTGGTGGACCTGAAGTCCGGGTTCGCGCACCCGCTGCCGATGCGGATCATCTGCGAACTGTTCGGTGTGCCCGAGGAGATGCGGGACGCCACCGCCCGGCTGATAGCGGCGATCATGGACACCTCGGACCCGAGCCCGGAGCACGCGGCGTTCGTGCAGGAGCAGATCGGCACGGTCCTCGGCGGGCTCATCGCCCACAAGTCGGAGCATCCGGGCGACGACATGACGACCGAGCTGATCCGGGTGCGCGACGAGGACGGGGACCGCCTCGGCGACGAGGAGCTGCTGTACACGCTGCTGCTGGTCATCGGGGCCGGGTTCGAGACGACCATGAACCTGATCGGCAACGCGGTGGTGGCGCTGCTGGCCCGGCCCGAGCAGCTGGCGGCGGTGCGCGGCGGGGAGATCTCCTGGGACGCGGTGATCGACGAGACGCTGCGGGCGCATCCGTCGATCGCCTCGCTGCCGCTGCGGTTCGCGGTGAGCGATCTGAAGGTCGGCGAGGTGACGATCCCGGCCGGGGACGCGATCATCACGACGTACGCCGCGGCGAATCTGGACCCGGAGCACTACGGGCCGGACGCGGACGTGTTCGACGCGACGCGCGCGGCGGAGGACCATCTGTCGTTCGGGATCGGCGTGCACCGGTGCATCGGCGCGCCGCTGGCCCGGATGGAGGCGTCGATCGCGCTGACCGCCCTGTTCGAGCGGTTCCCGCGGCTGCGGGCGGCGGACGGGGAACTGGAGCAGGTGCCGTCGTTCATCGCGTTCGGCTGGCAGGAGATCCCCGTCCGGCTGCGCGGCTGAAGAGTCACGCGAGGGTGCGACCAGTCCCCCGTGCCGGTCGCGCCCCCGCGGTGCCTCGAACCTACGTGCCTGATGACGGGGTTGTGAACCGTGGCGATGCCCGCTCATGGGCGCCGAGGACTCAGTTGTGCACAGGTGAGTCCGGATGGCCCGATTCCGCTGCCCGTCAGCGGTCCCCGCGCAGGTCGGGCTGGTCGAGTTCACGGGTCGCGAGGTGCGCGAGGACGACCTCGTACAGGTCGCTGCCGGAGGCCAGGAGCTGGCGTTCGAGGACGGGTTCGGCGCTGCGGACGTGCTCGCGCACGGTCTGGGCGTGCACGCCGAGGAGCTGCGCGGCGCGTTCGGCGTTGCCGCCGGCGGCGATCCAGGCGCGCAGCGTGCGGCGCAGGTCGCGGGCGTCGGTGTCCAGGCGGGCCAGCAGGTCCCGGGCCCAGGTACCGAGGGCGGGGCCGGTGAGCAGGTCGCCGAGCACGGCGGGGGCGGCCGGGCGGCCCGAGGTGTCCTCGGCGAGGGCGACCTGGGTGTTGAGGGCCAGATGGACGGTGGCCCGGACGGTGAGGTCGGAGAAGTCGGTGCCGAGCAGGTTCTCGACGCGTTCCATCCGGGCGCGGACGGTGTTGCGGCTGACGCCGAGGACCTTCGCGGCGCTGACGGCGGTGAACTCCAGGCCGAGCCGGGTGGTGGCGAGGAGTTCGGCGCGGGTGTGGTGCGGGAGGGTGTCGAGGGGGCGCAGCAGCCGGGTGGTCCATGAGCGCAGGACGTCCGGGTCCATCAGGCGTTCGGGGTGGGTGCGTTCGGCGTAGACGGCGGTCCGGTCGGGGTGGAAACGGGCGACGGCGAGGGCGCTGACGGCCTGTCCGTAGGCGGTGGCGGTGCCGGCGAGGCTCTGCCGGGCGCTGCCGCCGAGCAGGGCGTCGGGGGTGTGCCGGCACACGGCGCGCAGGGCGGCGGCCGTGGTGTCGTCCGGGACGACGACGATGACGTGGCCGTCCATGGCCGGGCAGCGGACGACGAGGGCCTCGTCGTGGGTGGCCTCGACGCAGGCCTCGGCGAGGCGGTCGCGGTCGGCGGGGCTGGTCTCGACGACGTAGACGCAGGCGGAGTCGGTGTCGAGGAGGCCGGGCCAGAGTCCGGCGGCGACCCGGCGCGCGGAGACGATGTCCTCGACCATGAGCAGCTGCAGGATCGCCAGGCGCAGGTCGGCGGTGGCGCGGGCGAGGCGGTCTCCGGTGGCCACGGTCTGCTGGGCGCGCAGCAGCAGTTCCAGGACGCTCGCGGTCCGCTGGAGGATGTCGGCGGCGCGCCGGTCGTAGGGGGCGGTCCGGCTGACGGCGAGGACACCGGCCGTGCTCGGCCCGGGGAGTTCGACCCTGACGAGCCGCAGGTGGCGGCCGTCGCCCTGCCAGGCCGCGGAGGCGAGACGGCCGCAGACGAGGTCGGCGAACAGGTCTTCGTCCAGCTCCATCGGCTCTCCGGCGAGCGGGGTGCCGCTCCGGTCCAGCAGGGACGCCGTCGCGTCGAGGGTCGTGGCCAGCCAGCCGACGATCCGGCGGACACCGGACCCGGCGGGGCGCAGGTGGTCGAGGAGCTCCTGCGCCCATGTCGAGTCCGCGCCTCCCGTCACCTCGGTGTGGCGGTTCCCGTCGTCCCGGCCGGCCATGCGCGCGCTCTCCTCGTCCGCCCGGCCCGCTCAGAGCCTGTGTCATATCCCCGGCCAGACGCCGCGCGCCCGGCCGGGGATATGACACAGGCTGTCAGGGCCGGAACCAGTCATTTCGGTCGGGGACGTTACCTCACCCGGCCGACGGGGCCGACGGGGCCGGCCCTCCGATGAGCGCTCGGTCCGTTCACGGACAGCTGGGTGCAACTGCGAGGGCGGCGCACGGAATAAGCTCGGCCAATGGCCAAGTACTACGACGTGCACCCCGACAACCCCCAGCCGCGCACCATCGCGCAGGTCGCGCAGGCGATCCGCGAGGACGCGCTGATCGCGTACCCGACGGACTCCTGCTACGCGCTGGGCTGCCGGCTGGGCAGCAAGGACGGCATCGACCGGATCCGGGCCATCCGCAAACTGGACGACCGGCACCACTTCACGCTCGTGTGCCAGGACTTCGCCCAGCTCGGGCAGTTCGTGCGGGTGGACAACGACGTGTTCCGCGCGATCAAGGCGACGACGCCGGGCAGCTACACCTTCATCCTTCCGGCGACGAGGGAGGTGCCGCGCATGCTCCAGCACCCGAAGAAGAAGACCGTGGGCGTCCGCATCCCCGACCACGTCGTCACCCAGGCGCTGCTCGCCGAGCTCGGCGAGCCCCTGCTGTCGAGCACGCTGCTGCTGCCCGGCGAGGACGAGCCGATGACCCAGGGCTGGGAGATCAAGGACCAGCTCGACCACCTCGTCGACGGGGTGGTCGACTCCGGGGACTGCGGCACCGAGCCGACCACGGTCATCGACTTCTCCGAGGGCGAGGCGGTGATCGTACGGCACGGGGCCGGGGACACCTCGCGGTTCGAGTGAGCCCGCGCCCGACGACGCTGAGGGCGTGTCCTACCGAACCGTGCGGTAGGCCCGCTCCACCGTCTGGACCAGGGTGTTGCCGTCGCGGTCGGTCAGACCGGCCCGCAGCGACACGGTGCCCGGCTCAGCCGGGTGTTCGAGCGACGCCCTCTCGCGTCCCTCGGCCCGCTGGACCCCGGCGATGGAACCGTCCGGGGCGACCGACACCCGGTCACCGGTGATCAGCGTCACCGTCCGTACGTTCCTCGCACCCGCCGACGCGTCGGGGGACGCCGCGAAGGCCCGGCCCACGCCTGGTGTCCCCGTCAGAGCGAGGACGACGGCCATGGCGATCACCGCCACCACGCGCAGTCCGCAGCTGGCGGATCCGGACATGCTGGTCACCTGTCTCATCTCGGAAAAGACCGCCGAGAGGCCGTTCACGATCACGGTCCAAGAGACTGCGTCCTTCTTGTGACCGGGCCTGGACCGGTCGATAACGGAACGACAACAGCGGCCGGGCGGGGGCCTCGTCGGCGGCTCGTTGGTGCGTGCAACGATGAGTGCCGCCACATACGTGAACCGCGCAGAGAGGCACCCCCATGACCTCCGTACAGGGAACAGCCGTGGACATCCCCACCGAGGACGGCGTCGCGGACGCCTACCTCGCACATCCGGGTGACGGGACGCCCCGGCCGGGCGTGCTGCTGTACCAGGACGCCTTCGGACTGCGCCCGCATCTGAGGGCGATGGCCGACCGGCTCGCCTCGCACGGCTACACGGTCCTGGTGCCGAACGTGTTCTACCGTCACGGACGCGCCCCGGTCGTGGAGATGCCGGAGTTCATCGACCCCGCCGCGCGGCCGGAGATCTTCGGCAGTCTGATGCCGCTCGTGCAGGCGTTGACGAACGACCTGGCCATGCGGGACGCGACGGCGTATCTGCGCCGGCTGGAGGAGAGTCCGCTGGTCGCCGCGGGCCCGGTCGCGCTCACCGGGTACTGCATGGGCGCCCGGCTCTCCCTGCTGACCGCCGGCACCCATCCCGAGCGGGTCGCGGCGGCCGCGGGCTTCCACGGCGCGCAGCTCGCCGCCGACTCGCCCGACAGCCCGCACCTGGTGGCCGGCCGGGTCACCGCCGAGCTCTACTTCGGCCACGCCGACAACGACCCCTCCCTGCCGCCCGAGCAGGTCCAGCGGCTGGAGGAGACCCTCTCCGCGGCCGGGGTACGGCACACCTGCGAGGTCTACGAGGGCGCGCGGCACGGCTTCACCCAGGCCGACAGCGCCGCGTACGGCGAGGAGGCCGCGGAGCGGCACTGGGCGGCGCTGCTGGACCTGCTGAAGCGGACCTTCTGAACCGCGACCTCAGGAACCGCGGAGGGCGCCCCGGACCGTCCGGGGCGCCCTCTCCCGTCGCCGTCCGTCCACGACCTCGACGCTGACCGTGACGCCGTGCGCCGTGCGCCGTGCGCCGACCAGCCGGGCACGAAGTACTACGGCCGGGTCTCGGGCGGGGTCATGAACTTCACCGACGCCTCCGGCGTGGTCGTCACCAGTTTCCAGAAGCCGGACGCGGGCAGCGTCTTCGGCTGCCACAAGCGCCACGACGGCGAACTTCTACCAGGACGCGGTGACCAACCACTACGCCCGCGCGATCCGACGGCTCACCGCTCCAGGCGTATCTGACGCTGGATCCGCTCAGCTGAACGCGCCGCCTGGACATGACGACGTCCCGCACGCGGGGGGAGCCCGCGTGCGGGACGTCGGTCAGGTGGTGCGGATCAGCCGGTCGTCACGGCGGTGTCGTCGATGACGAAGCTGGTCTGGAGCGAGGAGTCCTCGACGCCGGTGAACTTCAGCGCCACCGTCGAGCCCGCGTAGGAGCCGAGGCTGAAGGACTTCTGGACGTACCCGGAGGCCGCGTTGAGGTTCGAGTACGTGGCCAGGGTGGTCGATCCGGCGGTGACCGTCAGCTTGTCGTACTGGGTGCTGGTGGTGGTCTCGGCCGTGTCGATGTGGATGTAGAAGGTGAACGTGGTGCTGGTGCAGCCGCTCGGGATCGTCACCGACTGGGACAGCGTGTCGGTGTGGGTCGAGCCGTAGCCGTCGAGCCACGCCTTGTAGGAGCCGGTACGGGCCGCCTGGCTGCTCGAGTTGGTGATGACACCGCTCGACGCCGTCCAGGTGGTGTTGCCGGACTCGAAGCCGTTGTTGCCCAGCAGCTGCGTCGAGGTGCAGGAGCCGCCGCCTCCGGAGGAGCTGACCGTCCAGGTGAAGGACGCGGTGCCGGTGGCACCGGTGGAGTCGGTCACCGTGACGGTGGTGCTGTAGGAGCCGGCCGTGGTCGGCGTGCCCGAGATCAGACCGGTGGAGCTGCTGATCGACAGCCCGGTGGGCAGACCGCTCGCGGCGTAGGTCAGGGAGCCGCTGTTGGTGCTGCTGGCCGAGATCTGCAGGCTGACCGCGGTGCCGACGGTGGCGGACTGGCTGCCCGGGTTGGTGACCGTGACGCCGGTCGACGGGACCGTGATGTGGCTGCCGACGTTGATGCCGGCGAAGGCGTTGCCGACACCCGCGTACTGGGTGGAGCTGGAGCCGTACAGCGCCGTGGCCGCGTTGAGGGCGGCGGTGCGGGCGCCCGCGTAGTTGGTGCTGGACGTCATGTACGTCGTCAGCGCCTTGTACCAGATCTGCAGCGCCGCGGCCCGGCCGATACCGGCGACGGCGACGCCGTCGGAGGTCGGGCTGTTGTAGGTGACGCCGTTGATGGTCTTGCTGCCGCTGCCCTCGGACAGCAGGTAGAACATGTGGTTCGCCGGGCCCGAGGAGTAGTGGACGTCGAGGTTGCCGAGGCCGGAGTACCAGCTGTCGGCGGAGCTGCCGTCCTTGTCGGGCTCGTCCATGTAGCGCAGCGGGGTGCCGTCGCCGTTGATGTCGATCTTCTCGCCGATGAGGTAGTCACCGACGTCGGTGGAGTTGGCGGCGTAGAACTCCACACCGGTGCCGAAGATGTCGGACGTGGCCTCGTTCAGACCGCCCGGCTCGCCGGAGTAGTTCAGGCCCGCGGTGTTGGAGGTGACACCGTGGGTCATCTCGTGGCCGGCCACGTCCAGCGAGGTCAGCGCGTGCGTGCCGCCGGAGCCGTCGCCGTAGGTCATGCAGAAGCAGTCGTCGTCCCAGAAGGCGTTGACGTACGCCGAGCTGTAGTGCACGCGGGAGTAGGCGGCGACGCCGTCGTTCTTGATGCCGCTGCGACCGAAGGTGTTCTTGTAGAAGTCCCAGGTCGTCTGGGCGCCGAAGTGGGCGTCGACACCGGCGGTCTGGGTGTTGGAGCCGGAGCCCGTGCCCCAGGTGTCGTCGGTGTCGGTCATCAGGGTGCCGGTGCCCGACGTGCCGTTGTTGAGGCTGTACGTCTTGTGGCCGCCGCGCGTGGTGTCGTACAGCTGGTACGTCGACCCGGACAGCGTGGTGCCGATGGTGACGGTGCCGCTGTACTGGCTGTTGCCGGTACCGGTCTTGATGTCCTGGAACTCGGAGAGCTTCGCCCCGGTGAGGGCGTCGGTGATGACGTGCAGCCGGCTCGGCGTGCCGTCGTCCTGGAGGCCGGTGACCACCGTCTCCCAGGCGAGCTTCGGCGTGCCCTCACCGGCCCAGATCACCTTGCGGGCGCTCTGTGTGGCGGGGTCCGTGGCGTCGAGCGCCGCGGCCCGCTTCAGGGCCTTGGTCTCGGCGGACGCCTTGCTGTACGTCGCCTTGGTCGACTTGACCGAGATGGCGCGGCGGTTGTTGTTGAAGGTCGTGCTCACGGTGCCGGCGGCCAGCGAGGCCGGGGCCGTGTGCACGACGAAGTCGCCGCCGAGGACGGGCAGTCCGGCGTAGGTGCGCTCGTAGCGCGTGTGCACGGTGCCGTCGTTGTCCTTGACGACGTCCTTGACGACGAGTTTCGTCTGGGCGGGCAGGCCCAGGGACTCCGTCGTCTGCTCCGTCTTCGCCTGGGCGCCCTTGATGAGCGCGGTGCGCTGGGCGGGCGTGACGTCGGCGGCGAGACCTCCGCTGCGCAGGGGGGTGGGGTGGGGGGCTGCGGGCTTCGCGGCTGCCGGGACCGACTGGACACCGACGGCCAGAAGGGCGGCGGTGGAGAGCAGGGCTGCTCCGGCCACGGCACGCTTACGGGGGTTGGATCTCACTCGTTCTCCTACTGCGGCGGCCGCGGGGTACGGCCGGTGACAGACCGGGCAGACGGGTGTGCTGTCCGGGACGAGCTGAGTTGTGCGGGACCTGTGAAACGAGGTGGGGGCAACATGCCGCTGGTGTGCGGTAGTTGGGAGGGAGAATGACAGGCTTGACGGTTACATGTCAGCACGACCCGGATGCTTCGAGGGTTATCCCTCGGTGCCGGGCCCGCCGCGGACCGACACCCCCGGCCTGTCTGTGAACAGGCTGTACGTTCCCTGTCCGGCGTGCGCGACACGCGGGAACCGCTTGCCCTCACCCCATCCTTACACGTAGACAATCCTCCACGAACATCCGTGATTCTGGGGGGAGTTGGTGATGGAAGGCACGATTGACGGCTTCCGGTACGGGGTCGTCACCCCGGTGGCCGCCTATCTGATGGCGTGTCTGGGAGGGGCCCTGGGGCTGCGCTGCATCGTGCGGTCGCTGATCGACTCCGGCTCCTTCAGGGCGGGTTGGTCGGCACTCGGAGCCGCGTCGATCGGCTGCGGCATCTGGACGATGCATTTCATCGCGATGATCGGCTTCCGGGTGCGGGAGACCCGGATCGGCTATCACGTCGGGCTGACCGTGCTCAGCCTCGCCGTCGCGGTCGCCGTGGTCGGGATCGGCGTGTTCCTCGTCGGCCGCCGGGGCGCGGGCCGCGGCGCCCTGCCGCTCGCGGGCGCGGTCACCGGTCTCGGGGTCGCCGCGATGCACTACCTGGGCATGGCGGCGATGCGGTTCAACGGCAGCATCGAGTACAACGCGCTCCTGGTCGCCCTCTCGGTGCTGATCGCGGTCGTCGCGGCCACCGCCGCGCTGTGGGCGGCGGTGACCCTCCGCGGCTTCCTGTCGAGCCTGGCCGCCAGTCTGGTGATGGGCCTCGCCGTGTCCGGGATGCACTACACGGCCATGGCCGCGGTCGGTGTCCATGTGCACGGCGCGACGTCGTGGGCGGGCGACAACCCCACCTCGCTCCTGCTGCCGATGCTGATCGGGCCGGTGATCTTCCTGCTGCTCGCGGGTGTGGTGGTGATGTTCGACCCGCTGCTGGTGCTCGGCGACGGAGAGTGGAACCGGCCCGCCCCGAAGGAGCCGGCCGAGACCTCGAAGCGTCAGGTCAGCCGGTCGTGGAGCGGTGGGTGAGCGGTGGGTGAGCGGTTCACCCAGGGCCGTCCAGGCGTACCCGGGGGGCAGGTTGCTACGGTGCACCCCGTGTCTGACTCCTCACGTGATACCGCTGCGGGCGCCGGCTGGGGCGAGGCGGAACCCGGTGCGTACCGGCAGTTGATGCCCGGCCGGGTCGAGAAGATCTCGTGGCTCGATCCCAGGATGCTGTGGGCCGCCCGCAACGGGGTGCTGGCCTCCTGGTTCGGGGACCCCACGGGCCGTACCCGCGACCGGTGGGTGGCGCAGCGCTCGGCGGCCGGGGCGCCCGCCGACAAGGTGATCCGGCGCTCGGACCCGGACCGCTTCTCCTTCATGGTCATCGGCGACACCGGGGAGGGCGACGCCCCTCAATACGCCGTCGTACCCGGCTTTCTGAAGGTGAGTCAGGACACCGCCTTTACCGTCCTCGCCAGCGACGTCATCTACCCGGTCGGCAGCGCGGACGACTACGGCACCAAGTTCTTCCGCCCGTACCGGGACTACCACGCCCCCATCTACGCGATACCGGGGAACCACGACTGGTACGAGGACCTCGGCGGCTTCATGCGGGTCTTCTGCGACAACGCCCCGCCGCTGCCCGCCGAGCCCGCGCCGCGCCCGCTCACCGGCGCCTGGCTGCGATCCCTGCTGTGGCACCGGCCGCGCCCGCACGACGGCCAACACCTCGACGAGGTACGGAAGTCGCGGGCGGCGGCGGATCAACAGGCCGTGCAGCCGGGGCCGTACTGGGCGATCGACGCCGGGCCGGTGCGGATCATCGGCATAGACACCGGTCTGCTGGGCACCCTCGACGCCGCGCAGGGCGCGTGGCTGCGCGAGGTGTCCCGGGGGCCCCGGCCGAAGATCCTCGTCACCGGCTCGCCGCTGTACGTCGACGGCGAGCACCACCCGTGCCCCGTCGAGGGCGGGGGGACGGTCGACGACATCGTGCGCGCGCCGGAGCACCGCTATGTGGCCGCGATAGGCGGCGACATCCACAACTACCAGCGTTATCCGGTGCGGTTGGAGGACGGCCGCACCCTGCAGTACGTCGTGTCGGGCGGCGGCGGGGCCTTCATGCACGCCACGCACACGATCCCCCGGGTGTCGATCGCCGGGGTCACCGAGCAGGACTTCCGCTGCTACCCGCTGCGCGGCGACTCCCTCGCCTTCTACAGCGGGCTCTACGGCCGCCGGCTGCGGCTGCGCCGCTTCTTCGCCCTCAGCGAGGCCGAGGCCCAGGCGGTCGTCGCCGAACGCGTGGGCATCCCGGCGACCCGCACGCCCGGGCCCGAGGTCCGTCTCACCCGGCGGATCCGGCTGATCGCGGGCCTGCTGGGCACCGGAAGCCGCCCGGAACGCCGGCGGCGCTTCCGGCTCCCCGTGCGCAAGATCTACACGCAGTTGTTCTCGCCGAGCTCGGCGACGTACAGCCCGCCGTTCTTCAAGTGCTTCCTGCGCCTGGACGTCACCCCGGAGTCGATCCGCCTGCGCTGTCACGCGGCCACGGGCAACCTCGCCCAGGAGCTGAACCCTCCGGTCGAGGACGAGGTGGTCATCCCGCTGGTCTGATCACACTCCCGCAATGTTCGGTTGCCACAATGGGACAGATCCGATGTACGACCGCTGGAGGAGCCCGTGCCACCGACCCCACGCCCGCTGCGCAAGCTGGGCTTCCTCACCATCGGGCTGTTCGACGGGGACGATCCGCGCCGGGGGCACGAGACGACTCTGGAGATCATCGAGCTGGGCGAGCGGCTCGGCTTCGACAGCGCGTGGGTGCGCCACCGCCATCTGCAGTACGGCATCTCCTCCCCCGTCGCCGTCCTGGCGGCCGCCTCTCAGCGCACCCGCCGGATCGAACTCGGCACCGCGGTGATCCCGCTGGGCTGGGAGAACCCGCTGCGGCTGGCGGAGGACCTGGCGACCGTCGACGTCCTGTCCGGCGGCCGGCTCAACCCGGGGGTGAGCGTCGGCCCGCCGATGCACTACGACCAGGTCAAGGACGCCCTGTACCCGGACACGGCCGACGCCGAGGACTTCGGCTACGAGCGGGTGCGGCGGCTGTTGGACCTCGTGCGGGGCAAGTCCGCGAGCGACTTCAGCGGGGTCGAGGGCTTCGAGGTGTTCTCCGACCGCGTGCAGCCGCACTCCCCCGGCCTGGGCCGGCGCCTGTGGTACGGCGGCGGCAGCCTCAGCTCGGCCGAGTGGGCCGGTCGGCACGGCATGAACTTCCTCACCAGCAGCGTCGTCAAGGCCGAAGGACCGGACGACACACGGGAGTTCGCCGAGATCCAGCTCTCCCACGTCCACGCGTTCCGCGCCGCGCACCCCGACGGCGAGGCCGCCCGCGTCTCCCAGGGGCTCGTGGTCATCCCCACCGACTCCGCCTCGCCCGAACAGCGCGCCAGGTACGAGGAGTTCGCCGCCCAGCGGCTGCCCCGCACCCGCTCCCCGCAGGGTCCGGCCCGTCTGCTGTTCGCACCGGACCTGGTCGGCACGTCCGAGCAGATCGCCGAACAGTTGCACGCGCACGCCGCGTTCCGCGAGATCGACGAGGTCGCCTTCGCCCTGCCCTTCACCTTCGAGCACGAGGACTACGTCCAGATCCTCACCGACATGGCGACGAAGCTGGGCCCGGCCCTGGGCTGGCGACCGGTGGCGGCCGGGTGACGGGAGTGCCGGGTCCGGACCTGGAGGGCTGGCGATTCGGTCCGGGGCGTCGGCCTCCGTTCTTCGCCCTCTGCGAGGAGACCGACGCGCCGGGGACACGTCACGCGCTGTCGAAGGGCGGTGCTCTGTGCGGCATTCCCGACGTCCGGCTCACCGTGTTCCGCGGCCCCTTCGATCCGACCCATGACACGGCCTGCCCGGCCTGCCGGGCCCAGGTGGTCGGAGATCCAGAGCCCACGCTCCAGGAGCGTCTGCACCACCGGGTGCGGGGCGCGGTGCCGGGCCCCCTGCGGGAAGAACTGCTGGCGGCCCTTCGGCAGGGTGCGGAGGTCGGGCTCTGGGTCAGCGGACCGGCGCGGGAGCTGGTACGGCAGCACGCGCGGCGGGAGCGGATCGTCGAGGGCGGCGAACCGGTCGACGCCGTAGTGCGCGCGGACCGGCGGCTGGGTCTGGCCCGCGTGGTCCACGGCACCCGTGAGTTCGTCGTGTTCATCCCGCAGGACGGCCGCCCGTTCGTGACCCGCGCCGAACCCGGGGCGTGAGCCTCAGAGCCTGTGTCATATCCCCGACCGGGCGCGCGACGCCTGGCACTCCCCCAGAGGGGGGACCCCCACCCCCAGAGGGGGCACCCCCACCCCCGGAGGGGGGACCCCCAGCGGCGTTGCCGAAACGCCCACGTGACTCCTCCCCCACGCTCGGCTGCGCTCGCGCGGGAGGGGCCCCCATGACGCCGCGCGCTGATCCGGCCGGGGATATGACACAGGCTCTCACCAGCGGCCCGGCTCCGTGCCCGTGATCGGTTCCGAGGGCTTGCCGTCCACCCCCACGGGTACGTCGCCGGTGAGCATGACGCGGTGCATGGTGCGGGGGAAGCCGAGGTGGGCGTTGTCGCCGGGGGCGAGGTGGATGGTGGCCCGGTTGTCCCAGAAGGCCACGCTGCCGGGTTCCCAGCGGAAGCGGACGGTGTACTCGGGGCGGACCGCCTGTTCCAGCAGCATGTCGAGGAGGGCGCTGCTCTCGGCCCGGGAGACGTCGGCGATCTGCTCGACGTAGTAGCCGTTGACGTACAGGATCCGCTCGCCGGTCTCCGGGTGGACGCGGACCAGCGGGTGGAGCGAGGCGACCTGGTGGTCGAGCAGCTGGCGGACGTAGGCGTCCTCGCCGGGCCGTGGCTGGTAGCCGACGCCGAGCCGGTGCTCGGCCCTGAGCCCGTCGACGAACTCCCTCACGGGCGCGGACAGTCCGGCGTACGCGGCCGCCAGGTTGGACCACGTGGTGTCGCCGCCGTAGGGAGGGACGGTCTCGGCGCGCAGGATCGTCGCGGCCGGCGGGTCGATACGGGCGCCGTGGTCGCAGTGCCAGCCGCGCAGCAGGGTGTGCCGCCTGCGCCGGAGCCATTCGTCGTGCTCCATGCCGAACTTTCCGCCCAGCTCCAGCCGGTCGGCGGTCGTCTCGATCTCCGGGAAGTCCGCCGGTGAGGCGCTGCCCCGTCTGCGCGGTACGACGGGTTCGCCGAACCGTCGTGCGAACGCCACGTGTCCGGCGTGGTCGAGGCGCTGTCCGCGGAAGAACACCACCTTCCAGCGCAGCACGGCCGCCCTGATCGCGGCGACCTGGGCGTCGTCGAGGCCTGCGGCCAGGTCGACGCCCTCGATCTCGGCGCCGATGTGCCCGGCGACCGGTTTCACCTCGACCCCGCCCGCCGGTGTCGCCTGGCCGTCGAAGTCTGTTGTCATGCCCGCTCCGATCGTCGTGAGTACGTCGCGCTCCGCCGGGGAGCGTGATTCGGCTGCGGCGTCATTGTGGCTGGTCGCGCCCGCGCGGCGGAGCCGCATATCGATACAGCCCCGCGCCCCTTTGGGGCCCGATCCGGGCCGGGCTCATTTCCGGGGCGGGCGGGGTGCTGTCCTGCGGTGGATCGGGCCGCCGGGTGTGTACCAGCCCGCCTTCTTGCGTACGGCCGGGGAGGGGTCCTCGTCGCGGGCGCGGATCAGGGCTGCCGTGGCGGCCGGGTCGGCGTGCGTCCACAGGCCGACCAGCTCGACCGCGTGGGCCCGCACATGCGGATCCGGGTCGTGGTGCAGCAGCCGTACGGCACGAGGGAGCATCACCGCCCGGTCGGGCCGGCAGGCCTCCGCGTCGGGCTTGCAGCGCTCGCAGGACAGGGCGTGCAGCGCGGCGATCCGCACCCCGGGGTCGGGATCGTCGAGTACGGCGGTCAGGTCTTCCAGTGCCTCGGACACGAGGAGTTCGTCGAGCAGCTTGCAGCACTGCTCGCGCACCCGGGCCCGGGGATGCCCCAGCCCCGCCCGGACGGCGGGCACGGCCGCCGTACCCCGGGCCAGGAGCGTACGGAAGGCCGCGGGGCGTCGGGGTTCGCTGCCCAGCGCGTCCACGAGAACGGCGTCGGGCGTCCGCTCGGTCATCCAGGGCCTCCCTCCACTGTCCCGACGAGTGTGCGCGCCCTCCCGGTCCCGCCCCAACCGCTTTTCGCGGGCCCGGCCCCGGGTTGATCGCTCCCTCTCCATCCGTGAGGCTGGAGTTGACGAGACACAGTCCAGGGGAAGGCCAGACGGTGATCAACATCCCGGCGCACACGCTCAACGACGGTACGAAGCTCCCCGCCCTCGGTCTGGGCACCTGGCCGATGGACGACGCGCAGGCGGAGGAGGCGGTGGCCGGGGCGCTCGGACTGGGCTACCGGCTGATCGACACGGCGACGAACTACCGCAACGAGACCGGGGTCGGCCGCGGGGTGGCCCGGGGCGGGGTCCCCCGCGAGGAGCTCGTGGTCACCACCAAGCTTCCGGGCCGCCATCACGGCTACGAGGAGACCCTCGCCTCCTTCGAGGAGTCCCGCCGCCGTCTGGGCCTCGAGTATGTCGACCTCTACCTGATCCACTGGCCGCTCCCCCGGGTCGGCAAGTACGTCGACTCCTGGCGGGCCATGATCAAGCTCCGTGAGGAGGGGCTGGTCCGCTCGATCGGCGTCTCGAACTTCACGCCCGAGCACATCGAGCGCCTGGAGAAGGAGACGGGCGTTCTGCCGTCGGTCAACCAGATCGAGCTGCACCCCCTCTTCCCGCAGAATGAGCTACGCGCCTTCCACGAGGCCAAGGGCATCGTCACGGAGAGCTGGAGCCCGCTGGGGCGCGGCTCGGCCCTCCTCCAGGATCCGGTGGTCGTCCAGGTCTCCGAGGCGCTCGGGGTCACCCCCGCGCAGGTCGTGCTGCGCTGGCACGTCCAGCTCGGCGCGGTGCCCATCCCTAAGTCCGCCGACGCCGGCCGTCAGGGCGCCAACCTGGACGTCTTCGGCTTCGACCTCGGCCCCGCCCAGATGAGCGCGGTCGCGGACCGCGCCCACCGGCGCCTGGGCGGGGACCCGCAGACGCACGAGGAGTTCTGACCCCGCCCGGGCCGGCCACGGATCCCGGCGACATCCGGAATCCGGTCCCAACTGCCCTTCCCTGCCTCTATGTTCACATTCGGGGTGTCGTCATCGCCACCCACGGGAACACCGACCAGGGAGGGCCTTCCGTATGCGCGCACGTGTCCCACTCCGAGCAGCTATAGCCGGCGCGGTCGTCGCCGGCGGCGTCCTCGCCGGACCGGCGACCGCCCAGGCCACTCCGGCCGGGCCCGGGGTCACGGCCCGGCTGATCGCGCAGAAGACCGTCGGGGACACCGACTACACCCTCAGGGAGATCACCATCCCGCCCGGTCAGGCCACCGGCTGGCACTACCACGACGGTCCCCTGTACGCCGTGGTGAAGGCGGGAACGCTGAGCCACTTCGCCTCCACGTGCGCCTCCGACGGCGTGTACCCCAAGGGCAGCGCCATCCAGGAGCCGGCCGGGCCGGGGAACGTGCACATAGGCCGCAATCTCGGCGACACGCCGGTCGTGCTGGAGGTCCTGTACGTGCTGCCGCACGGCTCGCCGTTCTCCGAGGACGCGCCGAACCCGGGCTGCCCGTTCGAATAAGCAGGCCTCCGCCCCGGCGGATCACTGCGGTTCGAGGGTCTGTTCCGCCCAGATCGTCTTGCCCCGGCCCGTCTGCCGGCTGCCCCAGCGCTGGGTGAGCTGCGCGACCAGCAGCAGGCCGCGCCCGCCCTCGTCGAAGGCGTGGGCGCGGCGCAGGTGCGGGGAGGTGGAACTGCCGTCGGAGACCTCGCAGATGAGGCTGCGGTCGCGGATCAGCCGGAGCTGGATGGGGGGTTCGCCGTAGCGGATGGCGTTGGTGACCAGTTCGCTGACGACGAGTTCGGTGACGAAGGCGGTCTCCTCCAGCCCCCACGCTGCGAGTTGTTCGGTGGCGGCCTGCCGGGCGGCGGCGACATGGGCGGGGTCGGGTTCCACGTCCCAGGTGGCGACCTGGTCGGTGCCGAGCGCACGGGTGCGGGCCAGCAGCAGGGCCACGTCGTCGCTGGGCTCCTCCGGCAGGACCGCCTTGAGCACGGTGTCGCACAGGGCGTCGAGGGTGGTGGCCGGTGCGGTGAGGGCGCTGCAGAGTTCGCCGGTGGCACGGTCGACGTCCCGGTCCCGGTCCTCGATCAGGCCGTCGGTGTAGAGGGCGACGACCGCGCCCTCGGGCAGGTCCAGCTCGATCGCCTCGAAGGGCAGTCCGCCGACACCGAGCGGGGGGCCGGGGGCCATCCGGATCAGTTCCGCGCGGCCGTCGGGCAGCAGGAGGGCCGGTGCGGGATGTCCGGCGGCGGCGAGGGTGAGGCGGCGGCTGACGGGGTCGTAGACGGCGTACAGACAGGTGGCGCCCAGCTCGGCGACCTCGTCGGCGCCCTCCTGGTAGCCCGCCAGATGCGTGACGAGGTCGTCGAGGTGGGTGAGGAGCTCGTCGGGCGGCAGGTCCACGTCGGCGAGGGTGCGCACGGCCATGCAGAGCCGGCCCATGGTGGCCGAGGACGAGATGCCGTGTCCTACGACGTCGCCGACGACGAGGGCGACCCGGCTGCCGGAGAGCGGGATCACGTCGAACCAGTCGCCCCCGATGCCGGCCGTGGAGCCGCTGGGCAGATAGCGGTGGGCGACCTCGACGGCGGCCTGTCCGGGCAGCCCGCGCGGCAGCAGGCTGTGCTGGAGGGCGAGCGCGGTGGTGCGTTCACGGGCGAAGCGGCGGGCGTTGTCGATGCAGACGGCGGCGCGGCTGGCGAGTTCCTCGGCGAAGACGGCGTCGTCGGCCTCGTAGTCGTCGGGGTGGGCCATGCGGACGCCGACCAGCACGCCGAGGGTGGTGCCGCGGGCCCGCAGCGGCACCGAGATCATCGAGTGGACGCCGCGGCGGAAGGGGCGCCCCTGGGGGGAGCGCACGTTGCGCTCGGCGAGCCAGCGCATGAAGTCGGGCTCGCCTGCCTGGCTGCGCACGGCACGTCCTTCCCGCAGGGCACGGGCGGGTGCGCTGTACGGCGGATGCGCGTCGGTCTCGCCGAGGTGGACCGCCGCCTCGGGGGTGCCCTCGTGGACGGAACCGTGGGCGACCCTGCGCAGCACGATCTCGCCGTCGGGGACGGGCGGCGGCTCGTCGGCGCCGAGGACCCAGTCGAGGAGGTCCACACTGGCGAAGTCGGCGAACCGCGGGACGAGGAGTCCGACCACTTCCTCGGCGGTGCGCACCACGTCGAGGGTGGTGCCGATGGAGGCCGCAGCCTCGTTCAGCAGGGCCAGTCGCTGGCGGGCCAGGTACTGCTGGGTGCTGTCGAACGCCGCCAGGGCGACCCCGACGACCTCGCCGGAAGGCTCGCGCACGGGCCACATCTCGGTGGTCCACGCGTGCTCCCGGTTGAGAGAGGGGGCGCCGGTCCAGCTCTCGTAGCGCAGCGGGCGGCCCGTTTCGACGACCTTGCGGAGGTGCAGGTTGAAGCCCCGGCTGTGCTCGGCGTCCTCGATGGTGTCCATGAAGGCGCGGCCGAGCAGGACGTCCTCGGAGACGCCCATGACCTTGCAGGCGACCTCGTTCAGCCGCAGATAGCGCTGCCTGGGGTCGAAGACGGACATCGACATGGACGCCTGCTGGAAGGCGCGCCCGGCGAGTGTGGGCTCCGGGGCGGCGGGGCGTTCCGCGGTGAGGGTCCAGCCCAGGGCCTCACCACCGGGGCCGAGCAGGGGGCAGGCGGTGACGGCGAGGGTGACGGGGTGCCCGTCGCGGTGGCGTACGACGACCGGTCGGCTCCACGCCTGCCCGGCGGCGGTCGGGAGGTCCTCGGCGAGCAGTTCGGTCGCCGCCCGCCCCACGGCCTCCTCGGCCGGATGGCCCGTCAGCAGACGGGCACCCTCGCTCCAGCCCGTCACGATGCCCCGGGCATCGATGACCGCCACAGCGACGACATGCTCCATGTCGTCCAGAATGGTCCCTTTGCCCGGGTGCATCAACCGCGCGGGGGCCGGTCGTGGAGCGGGGCGTTCCGGGCGGGGCCGGTCAGGCGCGGTGGGCGCGCAGGGCGTCCAGGGCGCGGTCGGCGTGGGTGTTCATGCGCAGTTCGCTGCGGACGACCTCCAGGACGGTGCGGTCCTGGGCGATGACGAAGGTGGCCCGCTTGGTGGGCATCAGGGAGACGCCCCGCTTCACGCCGAACCGTTCCCGCACAGTGCCGTCACTGTCGGACAGCAGGGTCATGCCGAGGGTGTGCCGGCCGGCGAACTCCTGCTGGCGGTCGACGGAGTCCCCGCTGATACCGACGGGCCGGGCACCCACCGCGGCGAACTCGGCGGCGAGGTCGCGGAAGTGGCAGGCCTCGGCGGTGCAGCCGGGGCTGAGGGCCGCGGGGTAGAAGAAGAGGACGACGGGGCCGTCGGCGAGCAGGTCCGTGAGGCTGCGTTCCGTGCCGGTCTCGTCGGGGAGCGAGAAGTCCTCGACCTTGTCGCCGGTCTCCAGCGTCTTCGTCATGACCGTCCTTCCGTGCCGTTCGCGACGCTGCGGGCCCACAGCACGAGGGGCACCTGCAGGGGCAGCCGGCCGAACGCGGCGGCCTTGAGGGGGGTGGGACGGTCGCGCCAGTCCAGCGCCATCTTGACGTTGGCGGGGAAGACGCCGACGAAGAACGCGGCACTGGCCAGGGCGGCCGCCTTCCGGGTCCGGGGCAGCGCCAGTCCGGCCGCGAGCGCCAGCTCGGCGACGCCGCTGCCGTACGTCCAGGCCCTGGGCGAGCCGGGCAGGGCGCGCGGGATCGTCGCGTCGAAGGGGCGGGGGGCGGTGAAGTGGGCCACCCCCGCGGCGGCCAGCAGACCGGCCAGCAGCAGGGGTGAGCGTCCGGACCGGGACAAGGTTCCTCCTCTGAAGTCCTGCACCCGACATTACTGGACGGTAGGCGAGGACCCGGAGGCGGGGTGCGGCAGCGCGGAACCCCCAACTCCCTTGTCCGTCGACCCTGATGGCACCCCGGTCGGGTCTCGCGCCCGTACGAGCAGCCGCAGGACGCGGGTCAGGCGCTGACCGGTGGCTGTTCGGTCTCCTCGTCGACGGCGTAGGAGAGGAAGTCGTCGACCATGCGGTGGAAGAGCGTGGCGAGCTGGCCGAGCTCCTCCGCGGACCAGCCGGACAGGGCGAGCTGCATACCGCGGGCGCCCGCGTCACGGACCCGGTCGATGGCCTCGCGGCCGGCGTCGGTGAGCTCGATCCGCTGGGCCCGGCCGTCGTCGGGGTCGGGGACCCGGGTGACATAGCCGGACCTCTGCAGCTGCTGCACCGTACGGGTCACATGGGAGGCCTCCACACCCAGGCGCTGGGCCAGCTCCCCCGGCCGCAGCGGCTCGGAGTCGGCGACCTGCCGCAGCAGCGCGACGGCGGCCCGGTCCAGGGGGACGCCGGCCATCGCCATCAGCCGGTCGTGCTGGCGGGCGCGGGTGCTCAGGTAGGTGATGCGGGTGAGCGCGCGCTCGATCTCGATCACTTCCGGGGAGGCGACGGCGGGCACGGGGAGCGGTTCGCTGGACATGCGACCCACTTTACCATCTTGTTGCGTAACTCAAGTAAATTACTGCGTGCGTTGACCCACATCTACTGCGGAACGACGACGCGAGGGCAAGCGTAAGGGCCCCGGCAGGCTCGCACCGCCCGCCGGGGCCCCTCTTTTCCGCCTTACGCCGGGACGCGGACGCTGTCGCCCCAGACCGCGCCGGACGCGATCGCCTGGCGCCACTGCCGGATCGCCTTCGGCGGCATCCCGACCGCGAGGGCCCCGCTCACCCGGTCGCCGCTGCGGTAGGCGGCGACGAACCGGCGTTCGGCGAGGTCGCCCTCGACGACGGCCACCTCGTCATGGCCGCGCAGGAAGCCGTAGGCCTGGATCTTCATGTCGTACTGGTCCGACCAGAAGTACGGCACCGGCGCGAACGGCTTGCGCGCCTCGGGGGCGGCGAGCAGATTGCGGGCGGCGGCCATACCCTGCTCGGCCGCGTTGGTGCGGTGCTCGATCCGCATCGCCGTGCCGAACAGCGGGTTGTACCAGCGGGCCACGTCCCCGGCCGCGTACACGCCCCGGGCGGCCTCCAGGTACTCGTCGCACACGACGCCGTCACCGACCGGCAGTCCGCTGCCGGCCAGCCAGTCGGTGTTGGGCAGCGAGCCGACCGCCACGAGCACCTCGTCGGCGTCGACGACCGAACCGTCCGCGAGCCGTACGCCGTCCTCGGTCACCTCGGTGACGGCCACCCCGCAGCGCAGGTCGACGCCCCGGTCGCGGTGGGCCTGCGACAGCACGCGCCCGACGTCCTCGCCGACGGCGTGGGCCAGCGGCACCGCCGCCGGTTCCAGCAGGGTGACCAGGGCGCCCAGCCGCCAGGCGACGGCCGCCGCCTCCGCACCGAGGAAGCCGGCACCGACGACCACCAGCCGGCGGCCCGGCTCCAGCCGCTCCCGCAGGGTGAGGGCGTCCTCCAGGGTGCGCAGCACATGCGCGCCCTCCCCGGGCAGCCGACGCGGCCGTACACCGGTGGCGACGACCAGTCCGTCGTACGGCACCACACTGCCGTCGGCCAGCATCACCCGGCGCCGCGCCACGTCCAGGCCGCAGGCGGCGGTACCGAGCCGCAGGTCCAGGCCCAGGGCGGCGAGGTCCTCGGAGCGGCGCAGGCCGAGCCGGTCCTCCTCCCACTCGGAGGCGAGGAGCTGCTTGGACAGGGGCGGGCGGTCGTACGGGAGGTGCGGCTCGTCGCCCACGAGGGTCAGGGTGCCGTCGTAGCCCTCGCGGCGGAGGGTCTCGACCGCCGCGAGTCCGGCGGCCGAGGCCCCGACTACCACGATCCGGTTCACTGCTCGACCAGTCGGATCGCGGCGGCCGGACAGACGGCGACGGCCTCACGGACGTCGTCGAGGAGTTCGGGCGCGGGCGACTCCTCCAGCAGGATCGCGATGCCGTCGTCGTCCTGGTCGAAGACCTGCATGGCGGCGACCACGCACTGTCCCGAGGCGACGCACTTGTCGGCCTCCAGCTCCACCTTGTGGGAGGTCATGGGGTTCCCCTTGTCTGCTTTTCTGCGTGCTGCGTGCTGCGTGCTGCGTACGGACTGCGGTCGTGCTGTGCGGGACGGGGAACCGTCACCAGGTCACGGGCAGGGAGTGGACGCCGTAGATGAAGGCGTCGTGCTTGAAGCGGACGTCGTCGAGCGAGCCGACGAGCTTCAGGGCCGGGATGCGCCGGTAGAGGGTGCCGTAGACGACCTGGAGCTCCATCCGGGCCAGCGGCTGGCCGAGGCACTGGTGGACGCCGAAGCCGAACGCGACATGGCGGCGCGCGTCGCGGGTGATGTCGAGCCGGTCGGGGTCCTCGAAGACCTCGGGGTCGCGGTTGGCGATCTCGTTGACCATGATCACGCCCTCGCCGGCCCTGATGACCTGCCCGCCGATCTCGATGTCCTCGGTGACCGCGCGGCGCCGGCCGAGGTGGGTGATGTGGAGATAGCGCAGCAGCTCCTCGACGGCGGAGGAGACCAGCTTGGGATCGTCGGTCTCGCGCAGCAGGGCCAGCTGGTCGGGGTGCTGGAGCAGGGCCAGGGTGCCGAGCGCGATCATGTTCGCGGTGGTCTCGTGACCGGCGATGAGCAGCAGCAGCGCCATCTCGGTGGCCTGCTGGTGGTCGATCTCGCCGACGGTGATGCGCCCGGCGATGCTCGACAGCAGGTCGTCGCGCGGGTCGGCGAGCCGCTTGCCGATCAGCCCGGCGAGGTAGCCGGCCACCTCACGGCTCGCCAGGCCGCGCTGTTCGGGCGTGGCGTCCCGGTGGACCATCGTCCTGGTGTTGTCCTGGAAGAAGGCGTGGTCGTCGTAGGGCACGCCGAGCAGTTCGCAGATCACCAGCGAGGGGATCGGCAGCGCGAACTCCTCCACCAGGTCCACCGGTTTGGGGCCGGCCAGCAGCTTGTCGATCAGGTCGTCGACGATCCGCTGTACGGCGGGGCGCAGGGCCTCGACCTTCTTGATGGCGAAGGGCGCGGTCACCATCCGGCGCAGCCGGGCGTGTTCCGGGTCGTCCATCATGATGAAGCTGAGCTTGCCCTCACCGGCGTCGGGGCTCGCCTTGGTCGGGTAGCCGGGCCGGTCGGTGTCCGCGCTGACCCGGGGGTCACCTAGCAGCGCCCGCTGGTCGGCGTAGCGGGTGACGAGCCAGGGCTCGGTGCCGTCCCAGAGCCGCACCCTGGTCAGCGGCGCCCGCTCCCGCAGCTCCCTGAGGGCGGGCGGGGGGTCGAAGGGGCAGCGGTCCGCCCTGGGCATCGGGAACTCGGGGACCGCGTCCGGGGCTTCGGGCACCGGGCCGGTCAGTGTGTCCGCCATGGCTCTCCTCGGTGGTGGGGGGCTCCGGACGGGCCGGAACGCCGGGGTGAAAGGGAGGGAAGGGGGGTCGAGGCCTCGATGAGCACAGGCAAACAGAGGGGGCTGACGGCTTCCGGTCAGTTCCCTGACAGGAACCTGACGTGACCTGGATCACATTGCGAGTTGGGGGCGACCGGCCCACCCGACGGCCCGTCAGCCCTCGCCGTCCGCCCCTCCCAGCCAGTACCCGAAGCCCCGGCGGGTGTGGATCAGCGGCGGCGCGTCGCGGTCCACCTTGCGCCGCAGCCGGGAGACGAGCTGCTCGATCGCGTTGTCGCCCCGGAAGTCGCCCCAGACGTACCGGCTGATCTGCTCCTTCGACAGTACGCGGTGCGCGTTGACCAGCAGGTGCCGCAGCAGGCGGTACTCGGCGGGGGTGAGGTCGAGGGCGCGGGGGCCGCGCCGGGCCCGGCACAGGGTGTCGTCCAGGACGAGGTCGTCGTAGCACGGGGAGTGGCCGGGGCGGCCGGGGGCGGCGGTGCCGCGCAGCAGGACCTGCATCCGGGCCAGCACCTCGGCCACCCGGAACGGTTTGGTGACGTAGTCCTTCTCCCCCAGGCCGAGTTCGGGCAGGAGGCCGCCGAGGGAGTCGTAGGGGGTGAGGTAGAGGACCGGTGGCCGGTGGGCGATCACCGGGCGGCCGGCACGGGCGATGCCGGGCAGGTCGGGCAGCGTGGTGTCGACGACCAGCAGATCGAAGCGGTACGCGTCGAGCCGGGCCAGCGCGTCGGCCGCGGTGTCCGTGAGGCCGATCCGGTAGCCGGCCAACTCCAGTGTGGTGGCGAGCAGTTCGGCGGTGTCCGGTTCACCGGCCAGGATCAGCACATGCTGCCCGGCGCCGCGGGCGAGCGAGTGTTTCGCGGTCGGGTCGGCAGGCATGGGCGGGACCGTACGCGAGAGACCGGAGCGGGATAACGGTCCGGGGAGATCGGCGGGGCCCGAGGAGTACATGAAGCCGGCGGCGCGGCGGTCGTCACGCCGTGACGGTCGGGGTGCGGGCATCAGAATCCGCGCCCTTCGTCCAGTGAAGCGGTCGAATCCGCCTTCTCCGACAGCAGGACGTCCGCCATACGGCACACCAGCCGAGCGAGCAGCCGCAGTTCCGCCGGCGTCCAGTCGGCGAGGACCAGCTGCATGCCGCGCGCACCCGCCTCCCCCAGCCGGGCCACGGCGTCCTCGCCGAGCGGGGTGAGGCGGATCCGCCGGGCGCGGGGGTCCTCGGGGTCGGGGACCCGGGTGACGTATCCGGCCTGCTGGAGCCGCTGCACCTGGCGGGTGACGTGCGAGGCCTGCACGGCGAGCGCCTGGGCCAACTCCCCCGGGCGCAGGGGGTCGTGCTCGGCGATCCGGCGCAGCATCGCGACGGCGGCCCGGTCCAGCGGTACGCCCGCCATGGCGACCAGCCGATCATGTTGACGGGCCCGGACGCTCAGATACGCGACACGGGTCAGGGACCGTTCGATCTCGACCGCTGCGGGCGAGGCGGGGGGCACTGCGGGCGGTGAGGGGGACATGCTTCCACCCTACCTTTCTGCTTGCCTAACTCAAGTAAATCTCCACGTTTGCTTGACTCAAGTAATCCACATGTGTTTGCCTAACTCAAGCAACCCGGAGGGCGCCTTGAGCGGAGGCGGCTCCGGGGCGCCGCACCCGTGGGGACGGGGAGCGGCATGTTCCCCGGGGCGGTCGCCGACGCACTCCCCCCTGTCGGCACCGGCCCCGGGGACACCACCACCGGCGTGGACCCGCCCAGGACGACAAGACAGCCCCCCTCCCCTGGAGACCCCGTATGAAGACCCCCGTACGCGCCGCGCCGGCCGGGGCCCTCGCCCGCACCCCGCCGGGTGCGACCGCTTCGTCTCGCTGGCGACGGCACCGAGATGGGGCTCGCCGCCGGTGACGCCTCCGTGCACCCCGACGAGCATGGCGAGCGGGGCATGGCGGACGCCGTCTGAAGAGCTTCGGCGCGTGATCACCGTTGCGTTGTTCACGACCGATGACTGATGAACCGATGACTGATCAGCCGATGACTGATCCACCGATGACCGCTGCGCGACAACCGATGAGCGGCAAGCGACACCTGAGAGAGGTTCTCCCCATGAGCACGATGCAGTCCGTCCAGACCGGTGGCGTCGACAAGATCGAGGTCGTCGACGTCGAGCGGCCCGTACCGGGTCCCAAGGACGCCCTGGTCCGGATCCGTGCCTGCGGCATCTGCGGCACCGATGTCACCTTCCTGCACATGGGCGGCATGCCCGCGCGCGCCCATCTGGGCGGCGAGCTGATCCCGGTGGCGCTCGGCCACGAGCCGGCCGGTGAGATCGTGGAGCTCGGCTCCGAGGTGGAGGGGCTCAACATCGGCGACCGGGTGGTCGTCAACCCGCAGGACGCGCCCACCGGCATCATCGGCTGCGGCGGGAAGTACGGCGGCATGAGCGAGTTCCTGCTGATCGAGAACGCCGAGGTCGGCCGGAGCGTCGCCGTCTTCCCCGACACCGTGCCCTTCGACGTGGCCTCGCTCAACGAGCCGATGGCCGTGGCGCGGCACGCCGTCAACCGCTCCGAGGCGGGGCCCGGGGACAAGGTGGTCGTGTTCGGTGCCGGCCCGATCGGCCTCGGCGCGGCGATCTGGCTGAAGCTGCGCGGTGTGGAGCACGTGGTGGTCGTCGACGTCATCCCCTCCCGGCTGGAGAAGGCACTGGCCGTGGGCGCGGACGCCGTCGTCGACTCGGCGGAGGAGGACGTGGCGGCGCGGTTGACCGAGTTGCACGGTCAGAGCGCCAACGCCCTCGGCCAGCCCCGGCCCGGGACCGACGTCTTCATCGACGCGGCCGGTGTGGCCGCCGTGTTCAACACCGTGGTGAACTCCGCCAAGTGGGGCGCCAAGCTGGTGATGGTCGCGGTCCACAAGAAGGGCTCCGAGATCGACCTGGGCGGCATGCTCCGCAGCGAGCTGACCCTGATCGCCTCCCAGGGCTACCCGACCGAGATCTTCGAGGTGACCCCGGAACTGGTCGAGCACCAGGAGCGGTTCGCCAAGCTGATCAGCCACCGTGTCCCGTTCTCGGAGGCCGACCGGGCCTTCGAGCTCGCGCTGACGCCGGGCGCGGCGGAGAAGATCGTCGTCACGCTGGACGACTGAGCACCACGGCGGGCCGCCGGGTCTCCCCCGCCCGGCGGCCACCGCCCGTCGTCCCTTCCTCTCCCAACCCCTCCCGTCCCTCCCGCTTCTCCCCACGACAGGAACGGCACTTCATGCGCACGACCCTGCGACAGGCGGCGCGGGCCTCGGTCCACCTGATGCTGGCCGCCGCCATGGCCTTCGGGTCGTACATCTTCATCACCGTGCTGCTGATCGCCGCCACCGGCGCGGTGACGGTCGTCGGGATCTGGCTGCTGCCGGAGACCGTGCTGCTGGTCCGCCGGATCGCCGGGGCCAAGCGGCGGCTGACGGCGTCCTGGACCGGCCGGGAGATCCCCGAGGCGTACACGCCGATCACCGGTCCGGTGCGGGAGCGGCTGCGCACGGCCGTACGCGATCCCGGCACGCTCACCGACGCGCGCTGGCTGGCCGCGCACTACGCCTACGCGTGGCTGACCGTGCTGATGCTGCCGCTGTGGCCGGTCGGGCTGGTCGTCGACGGGGTGTGGTGTGCGCTGCTGGGCCGCCGGGCGCTCGTCCTGCCGCTGATCGTCCGGCTGGCCGACGTCGAGACGGCCTGGTCGGCCGCGCTGCTGCGGCCCTCCCCCAAAGCGCTGCTGGCCCGGCGGGTCGAGCACCTCACCGCGACCCGGGCGGACGCGGTCGCCGCGCACGGCGCCGAGCTGCGCCGCATCGAGCGGGACCTGCACGACGGCGCCCAGGCCCGCCTCGTCGCCCTGTCGATGCGGATCGGGCTGGCCCAGCGGGCGTACGGCGCCGACCCGGACGCCGCGCGCAAGCTGCTCGCCGACGCGCAGGACCAGGCCGAGGAGGCGCTGACCGAGCTGCGGCACGTGGTGCGCGCCATCCATCCGCCGATCCTCACCGACCGGGGGCTGGTGGGGGCCGTACGGGCGCTCGCGGCGGCGAGCGGGCTGCGGGTGGACGTGCGGACCGACGGACTGTCGGAGGAGGTGCGGGCGCCGGCCGCGGTGGAGGCGGCCGCGTACTTCGTGGTCGCCGAGGCGCTCACCAACGCGGCCAAGTACAGCGGGTCCGACCGGGCCGAGGTGGTGCTGGCCCGCACCCGGACCGGGCTGGGCGTGCGGGTGCGGGACGAGGGGTGCGGGGGCGCCGACGAGAGCGCGGGCTCGGGTCTGCTGGGGATGCGGCGCCGGGTGGCCGCGCTCGACGGGACGGTCCGGATCACCAGCCCGGCGGGCGGGCCGACGGTGGTGGAGGCGGAGCTGCCGTGCGTGTGGTGAACGCGCTCCCCGTCCGCCTGCCGGAGCCGGGGCGTGCCCGACTGCCCCCGCCCGTCGGCCGCGACGGGCATCGCCCGCCCTGGGGCCGGCCCCGACCGGAGAACCGATGCTCACCTGCTGGCAGCGCTACGCGGACGGTCACGCCCGCACCGTGGACACGATGACGGCGGCCCTGCTGTTCGCCGCCTTCCTCCTCGGCAGCGAGAGCACCATGCCCCGCTCGGACCAGCCGGACACGACCGTCCCGACGATCGCCCTCGCGGCCGTCGCCTGCGGGACGCTGCTGTTGTGGCAGCACACCCGGCCTCGTACGACCGTGGCGGTGACGGCGTGCTGTGTGGCGGGCGTGAGCGCGCTCGGCCATCTGATCACCCCGCTGCTGCTGGGGCCGACGTTGGTCGCCCTGTACCGGGTGGCGGTGACCACCCGCCGCCGCACGACCCGCCGCTGCTGTGTCTCGGCCGTCGCGCTGATCGTCCCGGCGGCCCTGGTCCTGGATCCGGTCGCCCACCCCTGGGTGATGAAGTCGGTCGGCCCGGTGATCTGGCTGCTGTTCCCGGTAGTCACCGGCAGTCTCGTGCGTCTGCAACGGCGGTACGTGGAGGCCGTCCAGGCGCGCGCCGAGTACGCCGAGCGCGGCCGGGAGGAGGAGGCGCGGCACCGGGTCGTGGAGGAGCGGGTGCGCATCGCGCGCGAGCTGCACGACGTCGTCGCCCACCATCTCGCCCTGGCCAACGCCCAGGCGGGCACGGCGGCCCGTCTCGCCCGCACCCGTCCCGACCAGGCGCAACGGCTCCTGGAGGACCTCACGGGTACGACGTCTTCGGCGCTGCGCGAGCTGAAGGCGACCGTTGGCCTGCTGCGCCACGCGGACGAGGGCGCGGCGCCGCTCGCCCCGTGTCCCGGTCTCGGACAGCTGTCCGAGCTGACGCGGTCGTACGCCTCGGCGGGCCTGGACGTGCGGGTCGCCCTGGAGGGAACGGCACGGCCGCTCACGCCCGGGGTGGATCTGACGGCGTACCGCATCGTGCAGGAGGCGCTGACCAACGTCACCAAGCACGCGGCGGCGCGCACGGCGCACGTGCGGCTGAGGTTCGGCCGCGACCGGCTGACGATCACGGTCACCGACGACGGCACCGCCGTGCCCTCCGCCGGCGACGGCCGGGCGGGCCCGGGCTTCGGTCTGATCGGCATGAGCGAGCGGGCCCGCTCGGTGGGCGGCTCGTTCCAGGCCGGGCACCGTCCCGAGGGCGGCTTCCAGGTCACCACCCGCCTCCCCCCGTACCCCGACACCCCGAGAACGGACCCCATGACCATCCGCGTGCTCCTCGCCGACGACCAGGCCCTGCTGCGGGCCACCTTCCGGATCCTGATCGACTCCTGCGACGACATGGAGGTGGTCGCCGAGGCCACCGACGGCGCCGAGGCGGTCGAGCTCGCCCGCAGCCACCACCCGGACGTGGTCCTGATGGACATCCGCATGCCCGGCACCGACGGGCTCGCCGCGACCGCCTCCGTCTGCGCGGACCCCGCGCTGTCGGGCACCCGCGTGCTGATCCTGACCACGTTCGAGATCGACGAGTACGTGGCCCGGGCGCTGCGGGCGGGCGCGAGCGGGTTCCTCGGCAAGGACGTCACCGCCGACGCGCTCCTCGACGGCATCCGTACGGTCGCCGCCGGCGAGTCCCTGCTCTCCCCGCCCGCCACCCGCTCCCTGATCGCCCGTTTCCTCGCGTCCCCGGCGGAGGGCGCCCGGCTCGCCGTCCCCGCCGATCTCACCGCGCTGACCGCCCGTGAGCGCGAGGTGATGGCCTGGGTGGCCGAGGGTCACTCCAACGAGGAGGTCGCCGGGAAGCTCTTCGTCAGCCCCCTCACCGTGCGCACCCACGTCCACCGGGCGATGACCAAGCTCGGCGCCCGCGACCGCGCCCAACTGGTCGTCATCGCCTACCAGACGGGCCTGGTCCAGGCCCCGCCCCCGCCGGGCACGGAGAGCTGACGGCCGTCGCCGGGGAGCCGGGAGCCCGTTGTCAGTGCCGTGTCCTACCTTTGCGATCAGCGGATGGTTCACCGAGGGCAAGGGGGGCGCGATGGGCGCGAGTTGCTGGGACTACGTCACTCCGTACACGGGCGGCGTGGAGGAGTCCCTGGGGGCACTGCACGCCGAGGAGTTCGCGCGGGAGTACGGCGGCGACGACACGTACGCGAGCCTGGAGGAACTCTGGGCGGACGCGGAGTTCATGAGCGAGGAGGGAACGCACTCGATCCTCGACATCCCGCACGTCGTCGACACGGCCGAAGCGCCCGACGAGCACGCCGTCGAGGACCACAACACCCTGCGCCCGCTCGCCGCGGACCGGGTGAGACACCACTTCGGCACGGACAGACCCTCGCCGCGACGGTTCCGGGAGGTGTATGACTCGGGGCCCGCGCTGAGCGCCGAGTGCGCCATGCGCTGGACCGGCCGGTACGTCCTCCTCTACACCGGCGACCGGCCGAGCCACCTCGGCATCTTCGGCTGCTCGGGCGACTGAGCCGCTGTTCGGGGGAAACCGCCCGGCCGGGCGCGTGGTGCGGGGCGCGGAGGTCGACAACTCACCCGTGACGCTCCCCCTCATCCCGCCCATGCTCGCCACGCCCGGACAGCTGCCGCCGCCCGCCCAGGACGCGCGCTGGGCCTACGAGACCAAGCAGGACGGGCAGCGGGCGGTGGTGTATCTCGCCGGGGACGGGACGGTCGGGCTGCGGGCCCGGTCGGGGCAGGACATCACCGGGGCCTATCCGGAACTACGGCCGCTGGGCGGGGCGCTCGGAGCGACGGCCGCCGTCCTGGACGGGGAGGTGCTGGCGCTGGACGCCGAGGGCCGGGCCGACTTCCAGTTGCTGCAGTCCCGGATGGGGCTGGTGCAGGCACCGGTCAGGGCGGCGCGGATGGCGGCCGCGGTGCCCGTGCACCTCGTGCTGTTCGACGTCATGCACCTCGGCGGCGACTCGCTCCTGCGGGTGCCCTACGCCGAACGCAGGGCGCGTCTCGAGGCGCTCGGTCTGGAGGGGCCGTTCTGGTCGACGCCGGGCGCGCTCGTCGGACACGGGCGCGAGGCCCTGGAGGCGACCCGCGTCCACGGTCTGGAGGGGCTGGTCTGCAAACGGCTGGACTCGGTGTACGAGCCCGGGGTGCGCTCCCGGGCCTGGATCAAGATCCGCAACATGCTTACCGCCGATGTGCTGGTGGGCGGCTGGTCGCCGGGGAGGGGGCGGCTGACCGGGCTGCCCGGGGCGGTCCTCGTCGGGCAGCGGACCGCGGCGGGCGCACTGCGGTACGTCGGCAGTGTGGGCACCGGCTGGAGCGAGGCCGAGCGCACCGAACTCGCCGCGCTGCTGCGGGCCGGGGCCACCGACGAGTGCCCCTTCGACGCCGTGCCCCCGGCCGTCGGCGCCCGCTGGGTGGTGCCCCGGCTGGTCGGCGAGGTCCGCTACAGCACCCGGACCCGGGCCGGGCTGCTGCGCCAGCCCTCGTGGCTGCGACTGCGAACGGACCTGACACCGGAGGAGTCGGCCGCCGACCTTCCGGACAACTCCGCATGACACGGCACCGAATGGCCAACTGTTGGGCTGCGCTTCACCACTGATACGCCTGCGACCCCTTGGCTTGGGAGCGAAAAACGTGGAAGCTGAGCTTCCTTCAACTCCCCCTTCCCCCACAGCCGTTCGGCTGCGCCCAGGATCACGAGGAGGACGCAGTGTCGTCATCTACGTTCAAGGCCCACCGCAGGAGATGGCTCATCGGGTTCACCGGTGCCGCCGCCCTCGTGCTCGCCGTCCCCTCGGTCGCCTTCGCGGCTCCCCCGTCGGCGCTGCCGCAGAACGCCGAGGCGGCCGAACTGACGTACCAGCCCGCGTTCGACTACGACACGGACGGCTGCTACTCCACCCCGGCCATCGGCCCCGACGGCACCGTCAACGGCGGTCTGAAGCCGACCGGTTCGCTCAGCGGCGACTGCCACGACGCGTCCGACCTGGACAACACCAACAGCTACTCGCGCTACAAGTGCAACAACGGCTGGTGTGCGTACATGTACGGCCTGTACTTCGAGAAGGACCAGGCCCTCGCGAACAGCAGCATCGGCGGGCACCGGCACGACTGGGAGCACGTCGTGGTCTGGGTGCAGAACGGCACCGTCCAGTACGTGTCGACGTCCAACCACGGCTCGTTCACGGTCAGCGCGGCCTCCAGCGTCCGCTTCGAGGGCACGCACGCGAAGATCGTCTACCACAAGGACGGCATCAGCACGCACTGCTTCCGGCTGGGCAACTCCAATGACGAGCCGCCGGAGAACGACAAGCACACCTGGCAGTACCCGCCGCTGGTCGGCTGGAACGGCTACCCGTCGGGCGTGCGCGACAAGCTGGTCGCCTACGACTTCGGCAGCGCCAACTTCGGCCTCAAGGACGCCAACTTCACCGCCCACCTGACGTCGGCGAAGCCGTCGGGGATCGCCTTCGACCCCAACGCGTGAGGGCGGTACGGAACGGTCCGTTCTACCCGTTCGGGCCACGGTTCACACCGTGACGCGGGGCCCGAAACCGGGAAGCGGTGCTGAATGCGGGGCGCGAGGGTCTATCGTGTCCCGCATGTCCGTTCCGGAACTGATCCGCATCGTGTCCCGTGACTCCCCCATGGCGCTGGCCCAGGTGGAGCGTGTCCGTGCCGAGTTGGCCGACCTGCATCCCGGGGTCCGCACCGAGGTCGTCCCCGTGAAGACGACCGGCGACAAGTGGATGGGCGATCTGTCCAAGGTCGAGGGCAAGGGCGCGTTCACCAAGGAGGTGGACGCGGCGCTGCTGGCCGGTGAGGCGGATCTGGCGGTGCACTGCGTCAAGGACGTGCCGGCCGACCGGCCGCTGCCCGCGGGCACGGTGTTCGCCGCCTTCCTCAAGCGCGACGACATCCGCGACGCGCTGATCCACCCGGGCGGGCTCACCCTCGACGAGCTGCCCGACGGGACCCGGATCGGCACCTCGTCGGTGCGCCGGATCGCCCAGCTGGCCGCCACGCACCCGCAGCTGGAGTGCGTGCCGTTCCGCGGCAACGCCAACCGGCGTCTGGAGAAGCTGGCGGCGGGCGAGGCGGACGCGCTGCTGCTCGCGGTGTCCGGTCTGGAGCGCATCGGCCGCACGGACGTGATCAGCGAGGTGCTGTCGCCGGACACGATGATGCCGCCCATCGGCGCGGGCATCCTCGCGCTGCAGTGCCGCGAGGGCGACACCGACCTGATCGACGCGGTCAGCGGGCTCGGCGACCCGGCCACCCACCGGGAGGCCACGGCGGAGCGCATGTTCCTGCATGTGCTGCAGGGCCACTGCAACAGCCCGATCGCCGGGTTCGCGCGGGTGGACCGCAGTGGGGAACTGTCCCTGCGGGCCTGTGTGTTCACCCCCGACGGCAAGGTGCGGCTCAACGCCCACGAATGGGCGGGCCGGCTCGACCCGGCGACGCTCGGCACCTCGGTGGCGGTGGCGCTGCTGCGTCAGGGTGCCCGCGAGATCATCGACGGCATCCCGCACTGATTCCCCGGCACCCTCAGGCGGTGCCCTCCTCGGCCGCCTGGTCCCGCAGGAAGTTGCTGACCTGCCGGGCCAGGCTGTCGCGTCCCTGCCCCGCCGGCAGGGCCCCGTCCTGGAGTCCGATGCCGCCGGTCCACAGCCGGCGGTCGGCCCAGTCGTCGTCGACCCGCAGCTGGATCTGCACGTCCACCTGGCCGAGCGCGGCCTCGGGGCCGGCGGCGTAGAGGACGGCGGTGGCACGGCGCAGCGGGTAGACGTCGAAGCCCTCGATGAACTGCGAGTTGCGCCAGTCGATGAACGCGCTCTCGCCTTCGGGCCCGACCCGTACGTCGATCTGGCCGTCCTCGAGGTGGATGGTGGAGTGTCCGGCGCCGCGGTTCTCGACGGTCACCCGCAGACAGAAGTACGTCAGTCCCTCGGCCGCGTCGTCTCGGCCCCGCGGCGGCTCGGACTGCTCCAGTCGGTGGACACGGACCCGCAGACCGGCATGCTCGTCGTACTCCTGCCAGTCCCCGACCACGTTCGGCTCGTCCACAGTCCACCTCTCGACTTCTACCGGCTGCTTCCTATCCGTGCGCTCAGCGCACTGTCAAATGAGCAGAATGCGCTGTGGCCAGGGGGTTCACCCCTTTTGATCGTCGATCAAGCCGTGCGCAGGAAGAATCCGCCGAAGGCCGCCGAGCGGCGATCCGCGGGCGTGCCGCACATCACGTCGCGGCCAAGATCAGCGGCATGATCAACGGGCGAGCCGGCCATAACTGGATATACAGGAAATAAACGGGCTAATTGTTTCAGGCCGCTCCCCGATGGGAATGCGCAGGGAAGTGCTTCGGACCGGAGGCACGTCCGTGGGATCCCCGCCGAGCGGGCCGCCCCGGGCGATCGCCGAATCCGTCCGAGCGCGCGTCTTCCACGGTGCCCGTCCCATCCTTCGGTGCCCCTCTTCCGGCACCTCCTCGGGAAGGCGCGCGTGATGCGTACCACCGTCAGAACCAGGCAGCACCCCCACGACGACGCCCCGGACACCACCGAGTCGTTCGAACGACTGGCCGACCTGCCCGACGGGCCTGAACGCCGGGTCCTGCGGGACGAACTGGTCCGGCTGTGGCTGCCGATGGCCGAGCGGATCGCCGTCCGCTTCCGCGGCCGCGGCGAGACGCTGGAGGACCTGTACCAGGTCGCGGCCCTCGGACTGGTCAAGGCCGTCGACCACTACGACCCCGGCCGAGGTCGCGCCTTCGAGGCGTACGCGGTGCCGACGATCACCGGGGAGATCAAGCGTCACTTCCGTGACCACATGTGGACGCTGCACGTGCCGCGCCGGGTCCAGGACCTGCGCAACCGGGTACGGCACGCCACGAAGGAACTCGCCCAGACGACCCCCGGCCGGGCGCCGACCGTCGCCGAGATCGCCGCGTACGCGCAGCTCAGCGAGGACGAGGTGCACACCGGCATGGAGGCGCTGGAGTGTTTCTCCGCGCTGTCGCTGGAGGCCGAGATGCCCGGCACCGACGGCTACGCGCTCACGGACGCCCTCGGCGACCACGACCCCGGTTACGACACCGTCGTCGACCGTGTCGCCGTGGCGCCCTGCCTGCGGGCCCTGCCGGAGCGCGAGCGGACGATCCTCTATCTGCGGTTCTTCCAGGGCATGACCCAGAGCACGATCGCCGAGCGGCTCGGCATCTCCCAGATGCACGTCTCGCGGCTGCTGAGCAGCTGCTTCGCACGGCTGCGCGAGGAGGTCGTGCCGGAGGCGAACGGAGTCACCCGGTTCTGAGTCACCCGGTTCTGAGTCACCCGGTTCCGGGACCGGTGGTCACTCCAATGGCGGCGCGCCGGGGATCTGGGTCGGGCCGTGCTGGTCCAGCAGGGCCTCCAGCTCCGCCCGGATCTGCTCGGGCATCTCTCCGCTGCGCCCCCAGATGAGGATCAGCTCCGAGACATTGCGCAACTTGATGTTCGTGTGCTGCGAGACCTCCTTGAGGATCACCCATCCCTCGTCCGGCGTCACTCGCCCGAGCGCGACGATCACACCGATCGACTGGTCCACCACGGCATGCGAGGCGACCGCTTCCTTCAGCTGGTCGACCTCCTGCTGGAGCTGGAGGATCCGGGCCGTTTCGTCGCCGGGTTCGCGCGGTACTCGTGCCACCACTCCATCGTGCCACCGGCTCCTCGGCAGGCGCCGCCCCCGCTACCGGCCGGACACTGGAGGAGAGCCGCCGGCCGTCGGCCAACGGCCGGCAGACAGGAACGCGAGCCCCCATGAACGATCACCCGTCCTCAGCCCATGGTGCAGCCCGTGGCGCATCCCACGATGCGAAAGAGGTCCTCTCCACGCACGCCGTGTTCGGCGCGCCCTGCTGGGTGAGCCTGACCAGCCGCGACCTGGAGGCCACCCAGGAGTTCTACGGAGCCGTCCTCGGCTGGCGGTGGCGGCGCGGCACACTGGGCGGCCACTTCCGGACCGCGCTGGTCGACGACGTCCCGGTCGCCGGGATCGCCGCCGTCGCCGCGATGTGGCAGATGGCGGTGGCGTGGACGCCGTACTTCGCCGTGCCCAGCGCCGACGAGGCCGCCTCCCGCACCCGGGAGCGCGGTGGGACCGTGGCCGTGGGGCCGATCTCGCTGCCGCCGGGCCGGGCGGCGCTGCTGGCCGACCGGGAGGGTGCGACCTTCGGCGTCTGGGAGGGCAAACTGATCGGCAACTGGGAGGCGTGGCGACAGGCGGCCCCCTCGTTCATCAGGCTCCACACCCGTGACGCCTTCGACTCCGCGATCTTCTACGGCGAGATCCTCGACTGGGCCACGGACCGGCCCGGGTGCTGCGAGGTCCGGTACGAGGGCGGCGAGGTCGTGCTGCGCAGCGGGGGGGATGTCGTGGCCCGGATCGAGTCGGGGGCGTTGGAGGCGGCACCCGATCCGACGATCCGGCCGCACTGGCAGGTCCACTTCGCCGTCGGCGATGTTGCGGGGTGTGCGCGGGCCGCGGAGAAGCACGGGGGGAGTGTGCTGCGGGAGTCGGAGGAGGAGGCGATTCTTCGGGATCCGGATGGGGCGCAGTTCACGGTGACGTCGCGTCGTCAACGATAACGCTCCGCAGGGGGGCCGAAGGGGGCGCTGCGCGCCCCCTCATTCCGAGCGGCGTGGGGGCCTGGACAGGACGATGAGGCTGCGGGGTTCCAGAGTCAGTTCTGCGCCTGCCTTGTACTCCGTTTCGTCTCGGGCCTCGTCCGGCTCCGCCGTGTCCGCGCAGATCGTCCAGCGTTCGCCGTAGGCCGCGCCGGGCAGGCGGAACGGGACCGGTTCCCAGTAGCTGTTGAAGAGCAGGAGGAAGGAGTCGTCCACCACCGGACGGCCCCGGTGGTCGGGTTCGGCGATGGCGTCGCCGTTGAGGAAGGCGCCGACGCTGTGGGCGTCGGAGCGCAGCCAGTCGCGGTCGCGCATCTCGCGGGCGTCCGGCTGGAGCCAGACCAGGTCGGGCAACGGCTGTCCGGCGTGGGTGACGGTCTCGCCGCGGAAGAAGCGGCGCCGGCGCAGCACGGGGTGGGCGGCGCGCAGGGCGACGAGGCGGCGGCAGAAGCCGGTGAGCCGGCGCTGCTCGTCGGTGAGCCGCCAGTCGATCCAGGAGACCTTGTTGTCCTGGCAGTAGGCGTTGTTGTTGCCGCGCTGGGTGCGGCCGAGTTCGTCGCCGTGGCTCAGCATCGGGATGCCCTGGGAGAGCAGCAGCGTGGCGAGGAGGTTGCGCTGCTGGCGGGCCCGCAGTGCCAGGACGGCCGGGTCGTCGGTCCCGCCCTCCACCCCGCAGTTCCAGGACCGGTTGTGGCTCTCGCCGTCGCGGTCGCCCTCGCCGTTGGCCTGGTTGTGCTTGTCGTTGTACGAGACGAGGTCGCGCAGCGTGAAACCGTCGTGCGCGGTCACGAAGTTGACGCTGGCGCGCGGGCGGCGCCTGCTGTGGGCGTACAGGTCGGAGGAGCCGGTCAGCCGGGAGGCGAACTCACCGAGCGAGTGCGGCTCGGCCCGCCAGAAGTCCCGTACGGCGTCGCGGTACTTGCCGTTCCACTCCGACCACAGCGGCGGGAAGTTGCCCACCTGGTAGCCGCCCTCACCGACGTCCCAGGGCTCGGCGATCAGCTTGACGCGGCTGATCACCGGGTCCTGCTGGATCAGGTCGAAGAACGCCGACAGCCGGTCCACCTCGTGGAACTGCCGGGCCAGGGTGGCCGCGAGGTCGAAGCGGAAGCCGTCGACGTGCATCTCGGTCACCCAGTAGCGCAGCGAGTCCATGATGAGCTGGAGCACGTACGGGTGGCGCATGAGCAGGCTGTTGCCGGTGCCGGTGGTGTCGTAGTAGTGGGACCAGTCGCCGTCCACCAGCCGGTAGTAGGAGGCGTTGTCGATGCCGCGGAAGGAGAGCGTGGGACCCTTCTGGTTGCCCTCGGCGGTGTGGTTGTAGACGACGTCGAGGATCACCTCGAGGCCGGCCGCGTGCAGAGCCTTCACCATCTCCTTGAACTCGGTGACCTGCCGGCCCCGGGTGCCGTGGGCGGCGTAGGCGTTGTGCGGCGCGAAGAAGCCGATGGTGTTGTAGCCCCAGTAGTTGGACAGGCCGCGGTCGGTGAGCACGCCGTCCTGGACGTACTGGTGGACCGGCATCAGCTCGATCGCCGTCACGCCCAGCGTGGTGAGGTGCTCGGTCACCGCAGGGTGGGCGAGGCCGGCGTAGGTGCCGCGCAGGGCGCGCGGGACGTCCGGGTGGGTGCGGGTCAGTCCTCGGACGTGGGCCTCGTAGATCACGGTGTCGGCGTACGAGCGCCGGGGCGGGGTGTCGTCGCCCCAGTCGAAGGCGGGGTCGGTGACCACACCGAGCAGGGTGTGCCCGGCGCTGTCCGCGGGGTCGGGGCCGTCCCCGGCGCGTTCGAAGAGGGAGGGGTGGTTGTCGGTCTGCCCGTCGACGGCGCGTGCGTAGGGGTCCAGGAGCAGTTTCGCCGGGTTGCAGCGGTGTCCGGCGGCCGGGTCCCAGGGGCCGTGCACCCGGTAGCCGTAACGCTGTCCGGGGCCGACGCCCGGCAGCTGACCGTGCCAGACGAAGCCGTCGACCTCGGTCAGCGGGACGGTCCGGTGGCTGCCGTCGTCCTCGACGAGCACCAGGTCGACCCGCTCGGCGACCTCGCTGAACAGCGCGAAGTTGGTGCCCATCCCGTCGAAGTCGGCACCCAAGGGGTAGGGGTGCCCGCTCCAGGCGGGCACCCCTGCGTTCCGGTACGGCGGTGAGGTCACCGGGCGTCCTCCAGGACCCCGGACTCCTCGGCCGCCGGTGCGGCCAACGCCGCCACCGGGAGTGCGCGGGGCACCGGGCGCCCCTCGCGCAGGCTGGGCGCCGGCGCGGTCGGGACCAGCGGGACGCGCTCGCCGGAACGGGCGCGCTGCGAGAACCAGATGACCTTGGCGCCGGTGTCGGTGGCGCAGCAGCCCCAGCCGTCGCTCATCGCGGCGATCCGCTCCAGGCAGCTCCGCAGATCCTGGTCCGGGCGCAGCTCACGGTCGTTGCCGCCGACGGCCGTGATCAGATGCTGGCCGTTCCACCACATCTCGATCGAGAGGGACTTGTCGGTCGCGTGCTCGTCGATGGCGTTCAACAGCATCCCGGCGCCGCCGCAGACGGGGGCGACGAGGGTCTCGAGGTCCCAGTACCTCAGATGGGCGGCCAGGATCCGGCCGACCTGCCCGACGCGCTCGGGACTGACGTCCACGTCGAGGTGGTAGTAGCAGGGCACTGCGGTCTTCATCGTCGTTGGCTCCTCACCGGCGAGGCTCCCGCTCCGTAGGGCCTCGCGGGCCGAATATACGGAGGGTGAGCGCTGATCGCTTCTGAGTCACCTCCCACAGTGCGGGCGTTAGTCCATTCGTGCAACACGAGCGCACTCCGAGGTGATTGAAGATCCAACAAGACGCTGGGTGGCGGCGCGTGCACCATGAGTGAAACATTCGTCGAGCCCGAAAGGTGACTGCGTCATGCTGCTACCGGCCAAGACCGAGGTCGCCAGGCAGTTGCGGCGGTACCGGGCGTGGGAGCGCGTGATGCTCGCGTCCCCGGCCGACCGCGCGGTGCGGGCCACCTTCGAGGACTCGGGCTACACCCTGTGTGTGCTCATGGGAAAGCGCTGCGCGCGCGAGGCCGCGGACGCGGCGGAGCGGTATCTGCGCACCACCCTCGCCGTCTACCTGCAGGAGCAGGACGCTCGGCCGCGGCCGAGCGGGGCCGTACGTCGCGGGGGCAGGGCGGTGGCCCGGCTCTCCGCGGCGGCGCTGTGACGGCGGGCCCGTTCCGGTCCGGGAACGGGAGCCGGGCGGCGGGCCCGGCGCACCACACGACGACAGGCCCGGCTGCGGACCGGACGGACGACCCGGCGCAGAACCGCGCGGCCGATCCGGCCGTTAGCCCGGCCATGAGCACAACGAAGGTGAGACGAATGAGCCCGACCCCTGTCATCGGCCGGATCCCGGTCCGCGACGTGCGGCCCGTGGTGGAGGGCGGCAGACGCCCGGCCAAGGCGGTCCCGGGGGAGAGCTTCCAGGTGACGGCGACCGTGTTCCGGGAGGGCCATGACGCGGTGGCCGCCAACGTGGTCCTGCGCGGGCCCAAGGGCCGGCGCGGTCCGTGGACGCCGATGCGTGAACTCGCCCCGGGCAGCGACCGCCTGGGCGCCGAGGTCACCGCGGACGCGCCGGGCCGCTGGACCTACGCCGTCGAGGCCTGGAGCGACCCGGTGACCACCTGGCGCCGGACGGCGGGCATCAAGGTCCCGGCCGGTATCGACGTGGGGCTGGTCCTGGAGGAGGGCGCCCGACTCCACGAGCGCGCCGCTGCCGGAGTGCCGAAGGGCCGGGCCCGTACGACGGTCCTGAAGGCGGCTCGGGCCCTGGGCGACGACTCGCTGCCGGTCGCGACCCGGCTGGCGGCGGCACTGACTCCGGAGGTGGACACGGTCCTCGCCCGGTATCCGCTGCGCGAACTGGTCACCGTCTCCGAGCCGTTGCCGCTGCTGGTCGAGCGCGAGCGCGCCCTGTACGGCTCCTGGTACGAGTTCTTCCCCCGCTCCGAGGGCACTCCCGAGCAGCCCCACGGCACCTTCCGCACCGCCGCGAGGCGGCTGCCCGCCATCGCCGCCATGGGCTTCGACGTCATCTACCTCCCCCCGATCCACCCCATCGGCACCACCTTCCGCAAGGGCCGCAACAACACCCTGCACGCCACCCCCGACGACGTCGGCGTCCCCTGGGCCATCGGCTCCCCCGAAGGCGGCCACGACAGCGTCCACCCCGACCTCGGCACCCTCGACGACTTCACCTGGTTCGTCGAACAGGCCCGCACCCTCGGCCTGGAGACCGCCCTCGACTTCGCCCTGCAGTGCTCCCCCGACCACCCCTGGGTCCACAAACACCCCGAGTGGTTCCACCACCGCCCCGACGGCACCATCGCCCACGCCGAGAACCCCCCCAAGAAGTACCAGGACATCTACCCCATCGCCTTCGACACCGACCTCGACGGCCTGACCACCGAGACCCTCCGCGTCCTGCGCCACTGGATGACCCACGGCGTACGCATCTTCCGCGTCGACAACCCCCACACCAAACCGGTCCTCTTCTGGGAACGCGTCATCGCCGACATCAACCGCACCGACCCCGACGTCATCTTCCTGGCCGAGGCCTTCACCCGCCCCGCGATGATGCACACCCTCGCCCAGATCGGCTTCCAGCAGTCCTACACCTACTTCACCTGGCGCAACACCAAACAGGAACTGACCGAGTACCTCACCGACCTCTCGGGGGACACCGCCTCCTACATGCGGCCCAACCTCTTCACCAACACCCCCGACATCCTCCACGCCTACCTCCAGCACGGCGGCAAGCCCGCCTTCGCCGTCCGCGCCGTCCTCGCCGCCACCCTCTCCCCCACCTGGGGCATCTACAGCGGCTACGAACTCTGCGAGAACACCCCCCTGCGCCCCGGCAGCGAGGAATACCTCGACTCCGAGAAATACCAGCTCAGGCCACGCGACTGGGACACCCCCGACACGCTGGCGCCCCTCATCACCCGCCTCAACGAGATCCGGCGGAACCATCCTGCGCTGCACCACCTCAGGAACCTGCGCTTCCACCACGCGGACAACGACTCCGTCCTCGTCTACAGCAAGCGCACGGGGGCGGACACGGTGATCGTCGTCGTCAACCTCGACCCCCACCACACCCAGGAGGCCACGGTCTCGCTGGACCTGTCCCAACTCGGCCCGGACCAGCAGGCGTTCCTGTCGGTGCACGACGAGCTGACGGGTGAGACCTACGCCTGGGGCCGCAGCAACTACGTGCGCCTGGAGCCCGGCACGAGGCCGGCCCACGTGTTCCACGTCCGGTGACCCGCACCGCAGATCGGAGGCCCCAGACCGCCATGACCGTCAACTCACCCGTTCCGGACACGTTCGAGGACACCCCCGCGAAGGACCGCGACCCCGACTGGTTCAAGCGCGCCGTCTTCTACGAGGTCCTCGTCCGCTCCTTCCAGGACAGCGACGGCGACGGCGTCGGCGACCTCAAAGGCCTCACCGCCAGACTCGACTATCTCCAGTGGCTCGGTGTCGACTGTCTCTGGCTCCCGCCCTTCTTCAAGTCCCCGCTCCGCGACGGCGGGTACGACGTCTCCGACTACACCTCCGTCCTCCCCGAATTCGGCGACCTCGCCGACTTCGTGGAATTCGTCGACCACGCCCACCAACGCGGTATGCGCGTGATCATCGACTTCGTCATGAACCACACCAGCGACCAGCACCCGTGGTTCCAGGAGTCGAGAAAGGACCCCGACGGGCCCTACGGCGACTACTACATGTGGGCCGACGACGACAAACAGTACGGCGACGCCCGCATCATCTTCGTCGACACCGAGGTCTCCAACTGGACCTTCGACCCCGTCCGCAAGCAGTACTTCTTCCACCGCTTCTTCTCCCACCAACCGGACCTCAACTACGAGAACCCGGCCGTCCAGGAGGAGGTCCTGGCCGCTCTCCGCTTCTGGCTGGACCTCGGCATCGACGGGTTCCGGCTGGACGCGGTGCCGTACCTGTACGCGGCCGAGGACACGAACTGCGAGAACCTGCCCGCCACCCACGCGTTCCTCAAGCGGGTGCGCCACGAGATCGACGCGATGTATCCGGACACGGTGATCCTGGCGGAGGCCAACCAGTGGCCCGAGGACGTCGTCGACTACTTCGGCGACTACGCCTCCGGCGGCGACGAATGCCACATGGCGTTCCACTTCCCCGTCATGCCGCGCATCTTCATGGCCGTCCGCCGGGAATCCCGCCACCCCGTCTCCGAAATCCTCGCGAAAACCCCGGCCATTCCCTCCAGCTGCCAGTGGGGCATCTTCCTCCGCAACCACGACGAGCTCACCCTCGAAATGGTCACGGACGAGGAACGCGACTACATGTACGCGGAATACGCCAAAGACCCGCGGATGCGCGCCAACATCGGCATCCGGCGCAGGCTCGCTCCCCTCCTGGACAACGACCGCAACCAGATCGAACTGTTCACCGCCCTGCTGCTCTCACTCCCCGGCTCGCCGATCCTCTACTACGGCGACGAGATCGGCATGGGCGACAACATCTGGCTCGGCGACCGCGACGCCGTCCGCACCCCGATGCAGTGGACACCGGACCGCAACGCCGGCTTCTCGTCCTGCGACCCGGGACGGCTCTGTCTGCCGACCATCATGGACCCCGTCTACGGCTACCAGGTCACCAACGTCGAGGCGTCGATGGCCGATCCGTCCTCGCTGCTGCACTGGACGCGCCGGATGATCGAGATCCGCAAGCAGAACCCCGCCTTCGGGCTCGGCACGTTCACCGAGCTGCAGTCCTCGAATCCGGCCGTTCTCGCGTTCCTGCGCGAATATGAGGACGACCTGGTGCTGTGTGTGCACAACTTCTCGCGTTTCGCCCAGCCCACCGAACTCGACCTGCGCCGTTTCGACGGACGCCATCCCGTCGAGCTGTTCGGCGGGGTGCGCTTCCCGGCCATCGGCGAGCTGCCGTACCTGCTCACGCTGGCCGGGCACGGCTTCTACTGGTTCCGGCTCGCCCGAGCCGCGGCCCGGGTCGGCCGACGCCTGTGAGCGTGCGCCGAGGAAAGGATGGGTCACCGTGACGAAGACCGCCCCGCTCAGGCCGAGCGCCGCGAACGCCTTCCGCTCCGGGGGGCCGCTCGTCGCGCTGTTGCGCGAGTGGCTGCCCCGACAGCGCTGGTTCGCCGGGAAGGACCGGCCGCTCACCGATCTGCGCATGCTGTCGATGACGGAGTTGTACCCGGGATGTCTCCATCTGCTCGTGCACGCCGGCCAGTCCGGGGTGCCGACCCCGGGCGGCACTCCCCCGGCCGGTGACTGCTACCAGCTGCTCCTCGGTCTGCAGGAGCATCTGTCGCCGCGGCTCGGCCGGGCCCTCATCGGACGGGTCGAGGACGGTCCGCTGGCCGGGCTCACGGTCCATGACGCGCTGCAGGACCCCCGGTCGGCGCAACTGCTCCTGGAGCGGATGCGGCACCCGGGCCCGCTCGGTCCGCTGTGCTTCGAGTCGGATCCGTCGGTGTCGCTGCCCGCCGGGCTCGCGCCGCGGCTGCTGGAGGCCGAGCAGTCCAACACCTCGCTGGTGTACGGCGACGCGTACATCCTGAAGATCTTCCGGCGTATCCAGCCGGGGGTGAACCCGGATCTGGAGGTGCCGGTGGCGCTGGCCGGGCAGGGGTGCGGGCGGGTCCCCGCGCCGGTGGCCTGGTTCCGCACCACGCATCCCCAGGAGGCCACCCTCGGGGTGCTACAGCCGTTCCTGCCCGACGCGGCGGACGGCTGGACACTGGCGTTGCAGGCGCTGGCCCGGGGCGAGGAGTTCACGGCGGAGGCCGAGGAGCTGGGCCGGGCGACGGCCGACGTCCACCTGGCGCTCGCGGCGGCCCTGCCGGCCGGTCCGGACGCGGAGGACGGGCGTACGGCGGCGGCGATGACGGAGCGCCTGGAGGCGGCGGCGCACCACGTGCCGGCGCTGCGGCCGTTCGTCCCGGGTCTGACCACCGCGTTCGCCTCGCTCGCCGTCTGCGACCAGGGGCCGCCCGCCCAACGCATCCACGGCGATCTGCACCTGGGGCAGGTGCTGCGGGCCGGGCGGGACTGGTTCGTCATCGACTTCGAGGGCGAGCCGTCCCGGCCGCTGGCCGAGCGGCGGCTCGCCCACTCCCCGGTCCGGGACATCGCCGGCATGCTGCGCTCCTTCGACTACGCGGCCCGCCAGCGGCGGCCCTGGCGGCCGGAGTGGGCGCGGCGCTGCCGGGAGGCCTACTGCGCGGGCTACGCGGCCCGGGCGGGCTGGGATCCGCGCAAGAAGCACGCGCTTCTGCGTGCCTATGAGACGGATCGCGCCGTTTACGAAGTGCTGTACGAGGCCCGTAACCGGCCCGACTGGCTACCCGTACCCATGGCGGCGATCGAACGTCTCGCCGTCCGAGGAGGCTGACCCCATGGCCCTGCGCGACACCGCTCCCCCCGAGGCCGCCGGTCCCCGGCCGCTCGCGGCGCCCGCGCTCGACGCCGCCGACCGAGCACGCCTGCTGTCGGGCGCCCACCACGACCCGCACGCCCTGCTGGGCGCCCACCCGGTACCGGGTGGCGTACTGTTCCGCGCGCTGCGGCCCTTCGCCGACTCGGTGAGCGTGCTGGTCGACGGCGCGGCGACCCCGCTCGCCTCGGAGGAGGACGGCCTCTTCGCCGCCGTACTGCCGCTCGAGGAGGTGCCCGCGTACACGCTGCTGGTGTCGTACGACGGCGATTCGCGCGCGGTGGAGGACCCGTACCGGTTCCTTCCGGCGCTCGGCGACCTCGATCTGCATCTCGTGCGGGAGGGCCGGCACGAGGCGTTGTGGCGGGCGCTGGGCGCCGAGCCGATGACCCACCAGGGGGTGGCCGGCACCCGGTTCACGGTATGGGCGCCGAACGCCCAGGGGGTGCGGGTGGCGGGTGACTTCTGCTGCTGGGACGGGACCGCGTTCCCGATGCGGTCGCTCGGCGCGGCCGGGGTGTGGGAGCTGTTCCTGCCCGGTATCGGTGAGGGCACCCGGTACAAGTTCGAGATCACCTCGCGGCACGGCGGCCGCTTCCTGAAGGCCGACCCGATGGCGCGGCAGGCGGAGGTCCCGCCGGACACGGCGTCGATCGTGCACGCCTCGCACCACGAGTGGGGCGACGCGGAGTGGATGGCGCACCGGGGTGACGTCCCGGTGCACCGGGCGCCGTTCTCGGTCTACGAGGTCCATCTGCCGTCCTGGCGCCCGGGGCTGACGTACCGGCAGCTGGCCGAGGAGCTTCCTGCGTACGTCACCGACCTCGGTTTCACGCATGTGGAGTTCATGCCGGTCGCCCACCACCCCTTCGCCGGTTCCTGGGGCTACCAGGTCACCGGTTTCTACGCGCCGACGGCCCGGCTCGGCACACCGGACGACTTCAGGTACCTGGTGGACGCCCTGCACCGGGCCGGTGTCGGGGTGATCGTGGACTGGGTGCCGGCGCACTTCCCCAAGGACGACTGGGCGCTGGCCCGGTTCGACGGGGATCCGCTATACGAGCCCGGGGACGCGCGGCGGGCCGAGCACCCGGACTGGGGGACGTTCGAGTTCGACTACGCGCGGACCGAGGTGCGCAACTTCCTGGTCGCCAACGCCACTTACTGGTGCGAGGAGTTCCATGTCGACGGGCTGCGCGTGGACGCCGTCGCCTCGATGCTCTACCTGGACTACTCGCGGGACTGCGGGCAGTGGGAGCCGAACGTCTTCGGCGGGAACGAGGACCTGGCCGCGAAGGCGTTCCTTCAGGAGATGAACGCCACCGTGTACCGGCGGAACCCAGGGGTTGTCACGATCGCGGAGGAGTCGACCGCCTGGAGCGGGGTGACCCGGCCGACCGACGGCGGCGGGCTGGGCTTCGGCCTGAAGTGGAACATGGGCTGGATGCACGACTCGCTGCAGTACATGGCGAAGGAACCGGTGCACCGCAAGTACCACCACAACGAGATGACCTTCTCGATGGTGTACGCGTACAGCGAGAACTACGTGCTGCCGATCTCCCACGACGAGGTGGTGCACGGCAAGCAGGCGCTGGTGTCGAAGATGCCCGGCGACTGGTGGCAGCGGCGGGCGAACCACCGGGCGTATCTGGGGTTCATGTGGGCCCATCCCGGCAAGCAGCTGTTGTTCATGGGGCAGGAGTTCGCGCAGGGGGCCGAGTGGTCCGAGGCACACGGTCCGGAGTGGTGGCTGCTCGACCCCGAGTACGCGTCCGCGGGCGATCACCGGGGCGTACGGGACCTGGTGCGTGACCTGAACACGCTGTACCGGGCGACGCCGGCGCTGTGGGAGCGCGACACCGACCCGGGCGGGTTCCGGTGGGTGCTCGGGGACGCGGCCGACGACAACGTCTTCGCGTTCCTGCGGTACGGCGCGGACGGCACCGGCGGCACTCCGCTGCTCGCGGTGAGCAACTTCTCGCCGGTCGTCCGCCACGACCACCTCCTGTCCGTTCCCGGCGACGCGCCGGTGTGGGAGGAGGTCCTCAACACCGACGCGGCACGGTACGGCGGCGGTGACGTCGTCCACGCCGATCCGGTCAAGGCGGCGAACGGGGAGCTGGTGCTCACGCTGCCACCGCTGGCCACGGTGTGGCTGCGGCCGTCGTCCATGTGAGGAAACATGTCAGGGGGCAGTCGGGAGAAAGGCCGCATCGCGTGCGCACCGTCGGAGTGGAGGAGGAGCTCCTCCTGGTCGACCCGGAGACCGGGGAGCCCAGGGCGCTGTCCGCCGCGGTCCTCGCCCGCGCCGCGCGGTTCGAGGAGGCGGAGGAGGAGCCCGTCTTCCAGAAGGAACTGCACAACCAGATGGTCGAGTTCGCCACCCATCCCCAGTCGGGGATGGGTGACCTGGGCGCGGAGATCGTCCGGATCCGCGCGGAGGCGGCCCAGCACGCGCGGGAGGCGGGCTGCGCGGTCGCCGCCCTCGCCACCTCCCCGCTGGCGGTGCGCCCGTCCGTGAGCATCGGGCAGCGCTACCGGTGGATGGCGGACCAGTACCGCATCGCGACACGTGAGCAGATCGTGTGCGGCTGTCACGTGCACGTCTCGGTCGACTCCGACGAGGAGGGGGTCGCGATCATCGACCGGCTCCGGCCGTGGCTGTCCGTGCTGACCGCGCTGAGCGCCAACTCCCCGTTCTGGCAGGGCCGTGAGACGGGGTACAGCAGTTATCGCAGCCGGGTGTGGCTGCGCTGGCCGTCGGCCGGTCCGACCGAGCTGTTCGGGTCGGCCGAGCGCTACCACGGGCGGGTGGCGGACATGCTGGCCACGGGGACGATCCTCGACGAGAAGATGGTCTACTTCGACGCCCGGCTGTCGGCCCGCTGGCCGACCGTGGAGGTGCGGGTGGCGGACGTCTGTCTGCACGCGGAGACCGCCGTCCTCGTCGCCACGTTGGCGCGCGCCCTCGTGGAGACGGCCGCCCGTGACTGGGAGGCCGGGAAGGAGCCGGTGGACCACAGCGTCAGCCTGCTGCGGCTGGCCGACTGGCGGGCCGCCCGTTCCGGGCTGACGGGGGACCTGGTGGATCCCCTGACCATGCGGCACGCGCCCGCCGAGACCGTCGTACGGGCGCTGCTGGAGCATGTCGAGGACGCGCTCACGGACAGCGGGGACCTGGAGCGGGCCCGGGAGTCGTGCGCCGGGCTATTGCGCAACGGCAACGGGTCGCAGGTGCAGCAGGAGGTGTTCGAGCGTACGGGCAGCCTGCGCGAGGTCGTCACCACCTGCGTGCGGCAGACGCAGACCTGAGGCAGCTTGGCTGATTTCCGTCTGCTCCCTCCGACAAGCCCGTGTCACCGACGCTCATCACTTAGTCCGTTCCCGGCCACAACCGGTCTCACCTGGGCTACATTCGCCAGCGTCGATAACAGTTCTCGTCGACGGGGTCACCCTTCGTACATGTCAGGAGCAGCGTATGCGCGACTTCGCTGTCGCTCCCTCATCCGTTTCGCCCCTGACCGCAGGGCTCGCCGACAGCGTTTTCGAGACAGCGGCCCGCACCCCCACGCTCGCCGTCCTGGCCCGCCGCCGTGAGCCCGGCTCCGCCACCTGGGAAGAGGTGACGGCCGTCGAGCTGCGCGACGAGGTGGTGGACCTCGCGAAGGGGTTCGTGGCGTCCGGGATCTCCCCCGGCCACCGTGTCGCGATCATGGCGCGCACCCGGTACGAGTGGACCGTCCTCAGTTACGCGCTGTGGGCCGTGGGCGCCGAGGTGGTGCCCGTGTACCCGACCTCCTCGCGGGACCAGGTCGAGTGGATCCTGCGGGACTCGGCCTGTGTGGGCGTGGTCGTCGAGGACGAGCAGAGCGTCATGACCGTGGGGTCGGTGTGCGCGACGCTGCCCCGGCTGCGTCATGTGTGGCAGCTGGACACGGGGGCGCTGGCGGAGCTGGGGCGGCGCGGTGAGTACGTCCCGCTGACCACCGTGGACTCGCTGCGCCGGATCGTGCTGCCCGACTCCACCGCGGTGATCGCGTACACCTCGGGCACCTCGGGCCGTCCCCTCGGCTGCGCGCTGAGCCATCGCAGCCTGGCCAGCCCCTGCGACACGCTGCTCGCGGGCTGGGGGCACACGGCGGCGCCCGCCGGGGAGCAGGCCTCCGTCCTCGCGTTCCTGCCCTTCTCCCATGTGTACGGGCTGATGATCCAGGGGCTGTGCCTGCGCGGGGGCATCCTGATGGGGCACGAGCCCGACCTGGGCGCGGCGTCGCTCTCGGCGGCGCTGCAGTCCTTCCGGCCGACGTATCTGTACGCGGTCCCGTCGGTGTTCGAGAAGATCTACAAGAATTTCCTGCGGGTGGCCCAGGAGTCGGGGCGCGGGGCGCTGTTCGAGCGGGCGGCCGGGACCGCGCGGGACTTCGCGGCGGCCGTCGAACGGCAGCGGCTGGGCCGCGGTTCCGGGCCCGGTTTCGACCTGCGCCTGCAGCACGCGCTCTTCGAGCGGACGGTGTACCGCAGGCTCCGCGCGGCCCTCGGCGGCCGAGTCCACCGCGCCACCTCGGGCGGCTCCCCGCTCCACCGCGATCTGTCCCTGTTCTACGAGGGCATCGGGGTGTACGTACACGACGGGTACGGGCTGACCGAGACCAGCGGCGGGGTCACCATGCAGCCGCTGGGCCGGGAGAAGTCGGGGACGGTCGGGCAGGCCCTGCCGGGCACGGACATCCGGGTGGCGGACGACAGGGAGATCCTGGTGCGCGGCCCGTCGGTGTTCCAGGGCTACGTCAACGACGACGCCGCGACCCGAGCGGCGCTGCGCGGTGGCTGGCTGGCCACGGGCGACCTGGGCTTCCTGGACAACGACGGCTATCTCACCATCACCGGCCGCAAGAAGGACGTCATCATCACCAGCAGCGGCAAGAGCGTGGCACCGGCCGCGCTGGAGCAGCGGCTGCGGATGCATCCGCTCGTCCACCAGGCGGTCGTCGTGGGCGACAACCGGCCCTGCGTGGGCGCGCTGATCACCCTGGACCCCGAGTTCCTGGCGCACTGGCGCGGAAACCTGACGCTGTACGGGGAGGGGCGCGAGGCCCGCGAGGAGAACGCGCTGCGGGAGGAGATCGCCCGGGCCGTGGCGGCGGCCAACAGCACGGTGTCCCGCTCGGAGTCGATCCGCGCGTTCCGTATCCTGCCCCAGCCCTTCGACCAGACGAACGGTCTGCTGACCCCGTCGATGAAGCTGCGCCGCGACTCGATCGTGCGGCACTACGCGGCGGAGATCGAGGCGATGTATCAGGCGAGGGCCCGCCTGCCCCGGCAGAACGCGCCGGAGGAGATCCTGAGCTGGGACGACGCGGACGACGTGTTCCGCTGACCGGCGCGGGCGCGTAGGGCGGGTCGGCCCGGGAACCCAGTGAGTGGTGACCCGAGAGATCCGTACGAGAGAGGACGACGGCCCCGGCCTCCACGGGGCCGCATCGAGGACATGGCGATCGACCCGCGCGGCGACGACTTCCCGGCCTCCTCGGCCGTGTCGGGCCGTACCGTGCGTTTCGCGGGCGAGCCGCACGACGTGACGGGCGCGCGGCTGGCGGCCGAGGAATTCCTCGACGCGCTCGCGGAGGTCTCGCCGCCGTCCGCGCCGGAGTGCTGGCACGACATCGTGCTGATCGTCACGGAACTGGCCTCCAACGCCGTCCGGTTCGCGCCGGGCCCGTTCGAGCTGGGGCTGCGGCCGACCTTCGACGGGGTGCATGTCACGCTGCACGACACGAGTGCCGTGGTGCCCTTCCCACGGCCGTTCCGGCCGAGAAGCGGGGGCGGCGGCATCGGCTGGTATCTGGTCCAGGCGCTGTGCACGCAGGTCAGCGTGGTTCCGGACGGGGTGGGCAAGGAGGTTCACGTCTTCCTGCCGTGGTGAGGCGGGCCGTAGCCTCTGCAGGGGGCATCGGCCCCGGCGGGCGTACACGGCGCTTGCGCGGGGTACCACGGGAGCCTCAGAAGAAACGTTCATCTACATGCCTCGCCCGGCTGGCGGCACCGGTCCGGGCGCGGTGGGATCGATCGGGTGCGAAAGGCTCGCGGGAGGGCACGCGTATGACGGCGGGCAGACCGCAGGGAGCCGCAGAAAGGGATGGACACCGTGACACGACCCAGGATCCTGGTGGTGGGAGCGGGCTTCGCCGGAGTGGAATGCGTTCGACGTCTGGAACGCAGGCTCGCCGGCTCGGAAGCCGAGATCACTCTGGTGACGCCGTTCGCCTACCAGCTCTATCTGCCGCTGCTGCCGCAGGTCGCCTCCGGGGTGCTGACACCCCAGTCGATCGCCCTGTCCCTGCGCCGCAGCAAGAAGTACCGCACCCGGATCATCCCGGGCGGCGCCATCGGAGTGGACCTGAAGTCGAAGGTCTGCGTCATCCGCACGATCACCGACGAGATCGTGAACGAGCCGTACGACTACATCGTGCTGGCTCCCGGCAGTGTGACCCGCACCCTCGACATCCCGGGGCTGACCGAGCACGCCTTCGGCATGAAGACGCTCGCCGAGGCCGCGTACATCCGTGACCACGTCATCTCCCAGCTCGACCTCGCCGACGCCAGCCACGACCCCGCCGAGCGGGCCTCCCGGCTGCAGTTCGTGGTCGTGGGCGGCGGCTACGCCGGCACCGAGACCGCCGCTTGTCTGCAGCTGCTCACCCACAACGCGGTCAAGCGCTATCCGCGGCTGGACCCGAACCTGATCAAGTGGCATCTCATCGACATCGCCCCCAAGTTGATGCCGGAGCTCGGCGACAAGCTGGGCCGCAGCGCGCAGGACATCCTGCGCAGGCGCGGCATCGACATCTCGCTGGGCGTCTCCATCGCCAAGGCGGGCCCGGAGGAGGTCACCTTCACCGACGGCCGGGTGATCCCGACCCGCACGCTGATCTGGACGGCCGGGGTGGCGGCGAGCCCGCTGATCGCCACGCTCGGCGCGGAGACCGTGCGCGGACGGCTCGCGGTCACCGCGAACATGGACCTGCCGGGACACGACGGGGTGTTCGCCCTCGGCGACGCGGCCGCCGTACCGGACGAGGTGAAGGACGACCCGGACGCGATCTGCCCGCCGACCGCGCAGCACGCCATGCGGCAGGGGAAGGTGGTCGCCGACAACGTCATCGCGACCCTGCGCGGGCAGTCGACGCGGCCGTACGTGCACAAGGACCTCGGTCTGGTCGTCGACCTCGGCGGCACCGACGCCGTGTCCAAGCCGCTCGGCATCGAGCTGCGGGGGCTGCCCGCGCAGGCCGTGGCGCGCGGCTACCACTGGTCGGCGCTGCGCACGGGCGTGGCCAAGGCGCGGGTGCTGACGAACTGGACGCTGAACGCGGTCGCGGGCGACGATTTCGTGCGCACCGGGTTCCAGGCGCGCAGGGCCGCCAGGCTGAAGGACTTCGAGCACACGGACGCCTATCTGACACCCGAGCAGATCCGAGCGCACGTCGAGGGCCCTGGTTCCGGGTCCGGGTGACGCCAGCGGGGGTGAGTGCGGCGGCCCGGTGACGGGACCGGGCCGCCGCGTCCGATCCGGGGCTGCTGCGGCCCGCGGCGGGCTGCGGACGGTGGCCGCGATCTCGCTCACGCCGGCCGTGCTCGCGTTGCTCGGAGCGGACGTCCAGCATCTGGTCGCGGGGGCCATCGCGGCGATGGTCGCCACCTTCGCCATCCGGGGGAAGCAGCGGCCCCGGCAGGCGGTCACGCTGGCGCTGCGGGGCTGCGGCACCCGACCACCCGGGCCGTGGTGCAGGTCGCCGTCTGCGCGTCGCCGGCCACGGTGGGCGGCGAGCTGCTGTCCACGCACCCGTGGTACTGGGCGGTGCTGACCTGCTGGATCGTGTTCCTCAACACCGAGTCCACCGGGGAGATCCTGGTCCGGGGCTACCGTCGGCTGTCGACCAGCTCGGCGGCAGGCCGCCGGCCGACCTGCTGGACCGGCCCCGGACCTGGACCGGGCGCCGGCGGAGCTGAGGGCGGCCAACCAGCCGCTGACGCACTCCGGTGACCCCGCTCAGGACCCGGCGGGACACGGCGCGGTACGTGGTCGCGCTGCTGGAGATCTGCGCGTACCACGCCCGGTCACTGGCGGCGACCGCGGAACAGCTGCCCACGCATCCGTCGATCGCGGCGCATCCCCGGCTGCGCGGGGCCGGGCAGCGGATCCTGCATGACATCGGAGCGATCGCCGCCCGGGTCGCCGAGGAGCCCGCCGCGGCCAAGGTGCTCACCGGGCCGGGCATCGCGGCGCTGCTGAAGCCGGGCGGGCTCGGCACGCCGCGCTGCGGCCGGGTCACCGGGTCACCGGGTCACCGGGTCACCGACCGGGTGCTGCGGCATCTGCAACGGCTGGACGAGGCGGTGCTCGGGCTGGCGCGCCCCGGGGGTAGCGGTCGCACGGCCGAGGTGGGCCGGCGGTCGGCGGCGGTCGGTCAGAAGTCGGTGGGCAGGTCGCTCGCGGCGGCGATGCCGCGCAGTTCCTCCGTGTCGTGCTGCCGCTGCCGGATGCAGCCGGCGATCTCGGCGAGGCGGGCGGGGTCCTCGGCGGTGGCCGCGTCGGTGACCACCCGGATCGGACCGGTGTCGTCCACGTGGATCTCGATCAGCTGGTTGTCCAGGCGGCCGGTGAGTGCGGTGGCGATGACCAGGGCGGCCTCGTCCCGGATCTCCTGGGGCAGCTCGTCGCTGTCGTCCGGGTCCAGGGCGAAGTCGAGACTCTCGGGGGGCTGTTCGTCCAGGGCGCGCAACGCCGGGGTGACGATCCTCAGCAACAGCCTGTAGTCCTCGTCGTCCATGCGCAGGCGCAGGAGGTCGAGGTACATGTCGACGGGCCGTGCGTCCGGCGGGAACTCGGATTCGTTCATGTGCTCCGGGTTCCCCGGCAACCGCGTGTCAGACCTCGCGCCTCCGGCCCAGCGCGTGCGGATCCTGTGCCGGGCGGCGCGCGGGGCGGTCGGAGGCACCGTTGCGGCAGGCCCTGCCGGAGACGCGGACGGCCCCGCGGGCGGGCTCGGTGAACACCGGGCCACTCCTCCGTCAGCCCGGTGTGCCGCTCTCCGCCCAGACGTCCGGTGACGCGCGGTCGACAGTCTGCACAGTGCCCGTGTCGGTGCCGACCACGGCGAGCGTCCGGCTCAGTACGGCAGCCGGCACCGCACCTCGGCTGCGGCGGGCCGGGGCGGGGCATCATGACGTTGCGCCGCTGCGAGGTGCGCCGCGCCGGCGGCCGCTGCTCCGGCACGCCTGTCCCGGCCGCCCGTCGCCGCGCGTGCGGGGGTTCAGGCCCCGCCGTCGTAGCGGCGCCGCCCCATGGCCTCCTCGCGGACCCGCTCACAGCTGCGGTTGATGAGGCGGGAGACGTGCATCTGGGAGATGCCCAGCCGGTCGGCGATCCGGCTCTGGGTCATGTCCTCGAAGAACCGCATGTAGAGGATGGCGCGTTCGCGTTCGGGCAGGCTGCGCAGGCCCTGCTTGGCGGACTCGCGGTCGACGACGGTGTCGTACGAGGCGTCCGGGCCGCCCAGCCTGTCGGCGAGGCTGTATCCGTCGTCGCCGGAGGGCGGTTCGGCGTCCAGCGACAGCGTGCTGAAGCTCTCCAGGGCCTCCAGACCGGCACCGACCTCGCTCTCGGTCAGGCCCGTGCGGGCGGCGAGGTCGGCGACCGAGGGCTCGGGGGAGCCCGGGTTCTGGATGAGTTCGCGGCGGGCGATCCGTACCTTGTTGCGCAGTTCCTGGACCCGGCGGGGGACGCGCAGCGCCCACATCCGGTCCCGGAAGTGCCGCTTGATCTCACCGGTGATGGTGGGCACGGCGTAGCTCTCGAACGCGCCGCGCCCGGGGTCGAAGCGGTCGACGGCCTTGACCAGGCCGAGCGCGGCGACCTGCCGCAGGTCCTCGACGGCCTCGCCGCGGTCGCGGAACCGGCCGGCGATGCGGTGGGCCATGGGCAGCCAGGCGGTGACGATCTCGTCGCGCACGGCACCCCGTTCGGGCCCCGCCTCCAGACTGTTCAGCCGCGCGAACTGGTGGGCGGTGTCAGGGGCGTCGTCGTGGGTCCGCCGGGTCCGGGCCGTGGAGCGGGCGGATGCTGCGGGACTGCTTGTCGACATGTCGATTAGCATGCGAAATCGGCTCCTGAACGGTCGTCTCGGGGATTGACCACGGGGAGGGCCGCCGCCGGACACGGCTTCTCAGAACACGGGGACCACGGCGGTGATGCGCTTGCCCCCGGAGGGCAGGCCGGACACCCGTACGTCCTGGGCGAGCCGGCAGACGATCGGCCAGCCCCGGCCGCCGGTGCGGGTCCGCCCGCGTTCGTCGAGCGGGTCGACGGTCACCGGCCACCGGTCGCTGCGGTCGCTCACGGAGACCCGTACGGCGTGTCCGTCGAGGTCCACGTCGTACGCGGTGACACCGCCGCCGTGGAGGATCGCGTTGGTGGCGAGTTCCGAGGCGACGAGCAGCGCGTCGGTGAGGGCCTCCTCGTCGTACCGGCGGCCGCCGCCCCGGCACCGCTCGGCCACCGCCCGGCGTACGGCCCCGCGGACGTCGGCGGGCATGCAGGGGCGCGCTCCGGCATCCGGACCGGGCCCGCCCTGTGGGTCGAGTACGTCCGCGCGGTCGGTCGAGTCGTTGACACGCATCCTTTCGCTCCCCTGGCCATTCCCGCACGGGTGGATGTGCGGATGGATGTGCGGATGGAACAAGGGGCCGCCGGCCCTCTCTCTTCGGCTGGCCGCCCCGGCGGACTCCAAACATGCGGGGCGCGGAAAGTGGTCGGAGCGGCCGTCGGGGGGTACATATCAGGCATGGCCGATGTCGTGGACTCGGGCGAACTGCTGCGTCGCATCCAGCGCGCGAGGGCCTGCGCGCGGGAGGAACTGCGGACCTGGCGGGCCCGGAGCGGGGAACTGGAGCGGGCCGATCCGGACGCGGCGCACGAAGCGCGGGTGCGGGGTCTGGCGTACGAGGCGGTGCTCCGGGTTCTGGACGAGATAGTGACTCCGGGCCGGGCCGGTGTGCAGCACTGACCGGGCGAAGTGAAACGGGTCACGTGACCGGGTTCCGGTTACGCGAAATCTCCGTGGATGGTTTACGGTTCATCCATAGGCGGTGAGCGAGGTCGAGCAGCAGCCTCCTTCGCACACCATCCTTGACGGCCCTGGCTGGCTTCCCCCGTCCAGCCAGGGCTTTTTCCTGCCCTTCTGTCGAAAGTCACCTCCGCCGAGGTGCCCGGTCGGCCGGCAGCGGCTGAAATGGGCTGTGGAGAAAGCACCGCGACCGATCGCCCGGCGAGGAGCACCGCGCCATGACCAAAGCGACCAAACTGCTGACCGCCCTCCCCCCGCCCCAGCGCCTGCGCCTGATGGAGCTCGCCCGGGAGGTCTCGTTCCCCGAGGACGCCCGGATCTTCGAGGCGGGCGGCCGGGCCGACCGTTTCTGGGTCATCCGCTCCGGAGCGGTCTCCCTCGTCCAGCCGGTGACCTCGGTGCAACGGGTCACCGTCGCGAGCCTCGGCGCCGGTGATCTGCTCGGCTGGTCCTGGCTGTTCCCGCCGTACCAGTGGGACTTCGGCGCCGAGGCGTTCAGCCCGGTCCGCGCCTACGAGTTCGATGCGCAGCCGGTGCTGAAACTGTGCGAGGAGGATCCGGCGCTCGGGGTGACGCTCGTGCGGATCGTGGCCGAGATCCTCGCCCACCGGCTGGAGATGACCCGGGGCCGCCTGCTGGAGCAGTACGGGCCATACCGGCGCGGGGCGCGGTAGCCCTCCCACGGGGGCGCCCCCGATGCGCCGGACGCCGCGGCGGTACGGCAGCCGTCAGACGCGGTAGCGGCGCAGCGCCGGTACCGCGGTGGCCAGGGCCAGCATGACCGCCACGACCAGCAGGCCGCCGCCCGCGACCGCCGCGCGCGGGCCGAAGGCTGCGCCGGCGGTACCGTGCAGGACGTCGGCGAGCCGCGGTCCGCCCGCGACGACGACCGTGAAGACGCCCTGCATCCGGCCGCGCATCTCGTCGGTGGCGGCGGACAGCAGAATCGAGGTGCGGAAGACCATCGACACCATGTCGGCGACACCGGCCGCGGCCAGGAACACCACCGCGAGCCACAGACTCGTACTCAGCCCGGACCCGGTGATCGCGGCGCCCCAGGCGACGACCGCGCCGATCACCATCCAGCCGTGCCGGCGGGCCCGCGAGAACGTCCCCGAGAACAGTCCGCCCAGCACCGCGCCGACGGGGATCGCCGCGAACAGCAGACCGAGGGCGAGTCCCTCGCCGTAGGAGCCGTACGTCCGGTCGGCGAGCTGCGGGAAGAGCGCGCGGGGCATGCCGAAGACCATGGCGACGACATCGGCGAGGAAGGACAGCAGCAGCACCTTGTGCCCGGCCATGTAGCGGAAGCCCTCGGCGATCTCGCGCACGCCGGCCCGCTTGGCCGTGGTGGTGGCGAGCGGCGGCAGCGAGGGCAGGCGGACGACGGCCCACAGGGTCACGCACAGGGCGAGGGCGTCGAGCAGGTACAGCTCGGGCAGGCCGATCACGGGGATCAGGGCGCCCGCCAGCAGCGGGCCCGCGACCAGGCCGGTCTGCATGACCGTGGAGCCGAGGGCGTTCGCGGCGGCGAGTTCCTCCGCCGGGACCAGGCGGGCGACGGAGGCGTTGCGGGCGGGCGCGTTGAGGCCGAAGAACGCCTGCTGGGCGGCGAGCAGCGCCATCAGGACGGCCACCGAGTCCAGGCCGGAGACCGCCTGGAGCCAGAACAGCACCGAGGTGACGGCGATCCCGCTGTTGGTGATCAGCATCAGCCTGCGCCGGTCCATGGTGTCGGCGACCGCGCCGCCCCACAGCGCGAACAGCACCATCGGCACCAGCCCGGCGAGGCTGGCGTAGCCGACCCAGGCGGAGGACCCGGTGATGTCGTAGATCTGCTTGGGCACGGCGACGGCCGTCAGCTGGCTGCCGACGGCCGTGACGATGGTCGAGGACCACAGTCTGCGGTAGGCGGGGCGGCGCAGGGGGCGGGTGTCCATCGCCCAGCGGCGCCAGCCGCGTCGGCGTGCGTCCTCGGTCGTCGGGCCGTCACCGACAGTCGGGCTGTCACCGGTACTCGGGCCGTCGTCGGTACCGGCCTCGGGTGCGGTGCTGCTGCTCTCGCTGGTGTCCACGCGCGTCCTGGTTGCTCGCTACCACTTTCGGGTCGGGGGCCACTCTTGCAGCAGCACCTGTGGTTACGCCGCCCTTTTGGACATGCGATCTCACATCGCGGACTCAGGCGCCCGTGAGGAGCAGCACCCCGAGGGTGATCATCGTGGCGGCGACCAGACCGTCCAGGACACGCCAGGCGGCTGGCCGGGTCAGGAAGCGGCCGAGCAGCCGGGCGCCGAAGCCCAGGGCGGCGAACCAGCACAGGCTGGCGAAGGCGGCGCCGAGGCCGAAGGTCCAGCGCAGCGGGCCGCGGTCGGCGGCGATGGAGCCGAGCAGGAAGACGGTGTCGAGGTAGACGTGCGGATTGAGCCAGGTCAGCGCGAGGCAGGTGAGCACGGCCCGGCGGCGTGAGCCGGCCGCCTCCCCGTCCGTGCGCAGCGCGTCGGTGCCGGGCCGGATCACCCGGCGGGCCGCCAGCAGCCCGTAACCCAGCAGGAACGCGCCCCCGACCCAGCCGACCACGGTCAGGGCCTCCGGCCAGGCCACCACCAGGGCGCCCACGCCGCCCACGCCGAAGGCGATGAGGACGGCGTCGGACAGGGCGCAGATCCCGACGACGGCGAGGACGGCGTCGCGGCGGATCCCCTGCCGCAGGACGAAGGCGTTCTGGGCGCCGATGGCGACGATGAGCGAGAGACCGGTACCGAAGCCTGCGGCCGCGGCGGCGAGTGCGGTGGACATGGCCTCCACGCTAAGGAGACGATCACCGTCCGTACAGCTAAAGATTTTTACGTACCATTAGCGTTCGTGATGACGTCATGATGATCGACCTCCCTCTGGAGCAGGTGCGGACGCTGCTGGCCGTGGTGGACGAGGGCACCTTCGACGCGGCGGCGGCCGTCCTGCATGTGACGCCGTCCGCGGTCAGTCAGCGCGTCAAGGCGCTGGAGCAGCGCACGGGCCGGGTCCTGCTGCTGCGCACCAAGCCGGTGCGGCCGACGGAGTCCGGTGAGATCGTCGTCCGGTTCGCCCGGCAGTTGGCCCGGCTGGAACGCGACACGCGGTCCGAGCTGGGCATGAGCGGGGCCGGTGAGCCGACGCGGGTGACGGTCGCGGTGAACGCGGACTCGCTGGCGACCTGGTTCCTGTCCGCCTTGACCCGGGTGCCGCAGGACCCGCCGCTCTGCTTCGAACTCCACCGGGAGGACGAGACCCGGACGGCGGAGCTGCTGCGGGAGGGGCTCGTCATGGCCGCGGTCACCTCGTCGCCGGAGGCCGTGACCGGCTGCTCGGTGCGCGCGCTGGGCACGATGCGCTATCTGGCGGCCGCCAGCCCCGAGTTCGCGGCCCGCCACCTCGCGGACGGCCCGCTCCACGAGACGCTGGCGCGGGCTCCCGTGATGACCTTCGACCGCAGCGACGACCTCCAGGACGCGTTCCTGCGCGGGCTGCGGCGCGGCGCCGTTGGCGCGGGTCCGGTACGACACGCCGTGCCGACCTCGGAGGGTTTCGTGGCCGCGGTCGCCGCCGGGTTCGGCTGGGGCATGGTCCCCGAGGCCCAGGCCGGCACCCTGCTGGACACCGGCCGCCTGATCCCCCTGGCCCCCGACCGCCCACTGGACGTCCCGCTGTACTGGCAGCAGTGGAAGCTCGACTCGCCCGCCCTGGCGGCGGTGGCCGCGGCGGTGGTGCAGGAGGCGGCGGAGACGTTGAGGGGGTGAGCCCGGACAAAGGCTCAGGAGTTGAGCCTGGACAAAGGCTCAGGAGTTGAGCCCGGCCAACGTCCCCGCCGCGCTGTCCAGCAGCATCTCCAGGGCCGTCGGGTAGGCGCTGGTGACCATGTGGGACGCCAGGAGGGGGGCCGCCTCGGCGATGCGGGGGTGGGTGGCTGCGGGGAGCCGGGCGTAGGTCGAGGCCCACTTCGCGTCGTCGGCGCGCTGGGAGGCCCGGGGCAGCGCGAGGGACGCCGCGTCCAGGGCGGCGAAGGCCAGGGTCTGGTCGATGAAGGCGTGGTAGATGCGGACCGTCTCCGGGAGCGGGAAGCCGGCGGTGCGCAGGACGTCCAGGACGGCCTCGTCGGCGGCCAGTTCGTTGGCCCGGCCGGTGACCCGGCTCGCGGTGAGCTGCGCCGCCTGCGGATGGGCGACGTACGCGGCGTAAATGCGCAGCCCGATCGCGTGCAGGTCGGCCCGCCACCGTCCCGTCGGCGTCCAGCCGCGCAGCGCCTCGCCGATCAGCGCGTCACCGATGGCCAGGGTCAGCTCGTCCATCCCCCGGAAGTAGCGGTACAGGGTACTGGGGTCGCAGTCCAGGGCGAGGCCGAGCCGGCGGGCGGTCAGCCCGCCGCTGCCGTGCTCGCGCAGCATCCGCAGCGCGGCCTCGACGATCAGCCGCTCGGACAGCACGGTGCCGCTCCTGGTGGGCCTGCGCCGCCGCCGCTTCTCCTCCGGTACGACCGTCTTCGGCATCGTCGGTCGCCTCTCCGTGCTTGTCCGTGGCCCTTATGCCAACGCCATTGACCTTACGGCAGGGGAAGGCGTTGTATCGCGGACAGGGCCCCTTCCTTCGCAGACCTTCGACCTTCTTCCGCAGACCTCGACCGAGGGAGTTCTCCTCATGCGTGTCCTGCTCGTGGGTGCCGGCGGTGTGGGTACCGCCGTCACCCGGATCGCCGCACGGCGTCCGTTCTTCGAGGCGATGGTGGTCGCCGACCACGACCCCGCCCGCGCCTCGGCCGCCGTCGCCGCGCTCGACGGCGACGACCGGTTCACCGCCGAGCGCGTCGACGCGGGCGACGAGGCCGCCGTGGCCGCGCTGCTCGCCCGGCACCGCTGCGACGTGCTCCTGAACGCCACCGACCCGCGCTTCGTGATGCCCCTGTTCCGTGCGGCACGCACCGTCGGCGCCACCTATGTCGACATGGCGATGTCCCTGTCCCGGCCGCACCCGGAGCGGCCCTACGAGGAGTGCGGGGTCAAGCTCGGCGACGCGCAGTTCGCGCAGGCCGGGGACTGGGCGGAGGCGGGCGCTCTCGCTCTGGTCGGCATGGGCGTGGAGCCGGGCCTGTCGGACGTGTTCGCGCGGTACGCCGCCGACGAACTCTTCGACGAGATCGAGGAGATCGGCATCCGGGACGGCGCGAACCTCACCGTCGACGGCGCGGACTTCGCGCCCTCCTTCAACATCTGGACCACGATCGAGGAGTGCCTGAACCCCCCGGTGGTCTATGAGGCGGGCCGCGGCTGGTACACCACCGAGCCGTTCAGCGAACCCGAGGTGTTCGACTTCCCCGAGGGCATCGGCCCGGTCGAGTGCGTGAACGTGGAGCACGAGGAGGTGCTGCTCGTCCCGCGCTGGGTGGACGCCCGCCGGGTCACCTTCAAGTACGGCCTGGGCCGCGAGTTCGTCGACACGCTGAAGACGCTGCACAAACTGGAGCTGGACCGCACCACGCCGGTGACCGTGCCGAGCGCGGCGGGACCGGTGCCGGTCTCGCCCCGGGACGTCGTCGCCGCCTGTCTGCCCGACCCGGCGACGCTGGGCGAGCGCATGCACGGCAAGACCTGCGCCGGCACCTGGGTGCGGGGCGTGAAGGACGGCGCGCCGCGCGAGGTGTACCTGTACCACGTGGTCGACAACCAGTGGTCCATGGCCGAGTACGGCAGCCAGGCCGTGGTGTGGCAGACGGCCGTCAACCCGGTCGTCGCCCTGGAGCTCCTCGCCACCGGCGCCTGGTCCGGCCGGGGCGTCCTCGGCCCCGAGGCGTTCCCCGCCCGCCCCTTCCTCGACCTGCTCACGGCGTACGGCTCACCGTGGGGCCTGCGGGAGCAGTGAGCCGCGCCGGACCGGGGCCAGGCGGCGCGCCCGGGCATGCCGCGGTTACGAGGGGCGCGCCGCCCCGGCCGTCACGGGGTGCTGGGCTTGCCCGGCTGGTACAGCCATGTGTGGAAGAGGGCACCGAGGTCCTTTCCTGACTCCCGCTCCGCGAGGCGCTCCAACTGGGCGGTGGTGCCGTGGCCGTAGCGGTGCTGCTGCGCCCAGGCGCGCAGGACGCGGAGGAAGACCCGGTCGCCGACCTCGCCTCGCAGGGCCTGCAGGGCCATGGCGCCGCGGGCGTAGACGGGCGTGCCGAAGATGTTGGCGCCGCTGCCGGGGTTGCCGGGCGGGAACGCCCACAGGCTGTCGGTGGCGGGGGTGGCGTACAGCGTGTCGAATGCCTTCTGGGCGCTGTCACCGCCGTGCTGCTCGGAGTACAGCCACTCGGCGTAGGTGGCGAAGCCCTCGTTGAGCCAGATGTCCTTCCAGGACGTCAGCGAGACGGAGTCGCCGAACCACTGGTGGGCGCTCTCGTGGACGAGCGTGCTCAGGTCGGGTGCGCTGTCGTACACCGGACGGGTCTGGGTCTCCAGGGCGTAGCCGACGTTGGGCGCGTGGTCGACGATGGAACCGGCGGCGCGGTACGGGTAGGGCCCGAACAGCCTGCTCTCCCACTCCAGTACGGACGGCAGCTTCTTCAGCACGGACGCGGCGGCGTTGGCCTCGCGCGGGTCGACGGCGTCGTACACCTTGGTGCCGTCGCGGGTCGTGTACTGCTTGACCTGGAACGTTCCTACCGTCGCGGTGGCGAGGTAGGCGGCCATGGGTTCCTTCTGGCGCCAGTGGAAGGTGGTCTTGCCGTTCCGGGTCCGCTGTCCGAGCAGGATGCCGTTGGAGACGGCGGTGCGGCCCTTGGGGACGGTGATCGTGACGTCGTACGACGACTTGTCGAGGGGGTGGTTGTTGGCCGGGAACCAGGTCATGGCGCCCTGCGGTTCCCCGGCGACGAAGGCGCCGTCGTCTGTGGGGATCCAGCCGTCGAGGGAGCCGTCGGGGTCGGTGACCGGGCCGGGCTTGCCCTGGTAGGTGACGGTGACGCGGAAGGACTGGCCCTTGCGCAGGGGGCGGGCGGGGGTGACGACGAGTTCCTGGCCGTCGCGCCGGTGGGCGGCGGTGCGGTGATCGACCGTCAGGCCGGTGATCTTCAGGCCCTTGAGGTCGAGGTCGAAGCGGGTCAGGCGCTGGGTCGCGCGGGCGGTGAGGACGGCCTTGCCGGTGAGGTGACGGCTGGTCGGGTCGTAACCGAGCGTCAGACCGTAGTGGGAGACGTGGTAGCCGCCGTTCCCGGCGAGCGGGAAGTACGGGTCCCCGACGCCGGGGGCGCCCACCGGACCGGCCGCGGTGGCGGGTCCGGCCGCCGTCAACAGGGCCGCCACGGCGACCGGGACGGTGGCGACGACGGCTTCGCGCCGCAGCGGGGCGGGGCGTCTGCGGGGGTGGGTCACGTGCGCTCCTTGGGGGGGTGGCGGGTGAGCGAACGCCCCAAAGACTAGGCAACGCGCTGCCCGGAATCGCCCTCCTCCAGGTCAAACCGCGCGGCGTCACCGGACCGCCGCGGGCAGGCCCTACGCTCGGCGGCATGAGTGTCCGTGTACGCCGTGTCTACGAACCCCCCGAGCCCGAGGACGGGGTGCGTGTCCTCGTCGACCGGCTGTGGCCGCGCGGCCTCACCAAGGACGCGGCGCGGATCGACGAGTGGCCCAAGGCGATGACCCCCTCGACGGAGCTGCGCCGCTGGTACCACGCGGGCGAGACGTCGTACGACGAGTTCGCCCGCCGCTACGAGGCGGAGCTGGCCGCCCCCGAGGCGGCCGAACTCCTCGACCACGTCCGCACGTTGGTCCGCGAGGGCCCGGTCACCCTGCTGACGGCCGCGAAGTCCCCGGAGGAGAGCCACGCGGCCGTACTGCTGGGGTTGCTCGGCTAGGCCCTGTCGTCAAATTCCCGTCGTCGCCCGGAGGGCGGCCACGCGGCGTCAGGTGCGTGCTCTCGGTGTGCCGGGCCCTGACCCTCGT
>NZ_JBLRVZ010000028.1:0-111791 GCF_048159505.1 Streptomyces sp. T028 | reverse complement strand
TCAAGGAACGAAAGCTTCCTTTGTACTCACCCGAGAGACTCTCTCAGGCTTTCCTCCGGGCTTCCCTTCGGTCTTGCGTTTCCGACTCTATCAGATCCTTTCGGCGTCTGATTCCCAGTCAGCGGGTTTTGCCTTCCCGGCCCTTCGGCCGTTCCGACGAGTGAGACTTTAGCGGATTCCCTGCTCCCGAAGCCAATCGGGAGCTGCGTCCTTTCGAACGCGGATTCCTCATTTCGCGAATACGCACGCCAATGACACGACGGCAGACGAAACGACTGCTCACCGAGAAGTGGTTGGTACTTGCGGAATGGCTGTCCGGGGACCGACCGAAGTCGGCGCTCACGTCGGACAACTCGGAGAACACTACGTATCGGGGCGGGGTGTGTCAACCCACGTCCCACCGGCCCCCTGGCGGCGTAGGGTGGACGGCATGACTACGCGTACGTGCACCCAGCTCTGGTGGGCCGCCTGACGGGCGGCCGGACTCACGTATGCGTTCAACGGCCGCCGCCTCGGCGGCCGTTCTCGTATCTCCCTCCGGGACTCCCGAGGGTCGGCCCGCCGGGACGGCGGTCCCGACCAGGGGAAACCCAGGAGAAGGAGTGGAGATGACGCGGGTCTTCAGCGGGATCAAGCCGACTGGGCATCTGACGTTGGGGAACTACCTCGGGGCCATGCGGCAGTGGGTCCAGGTCGACCAGCACCGCTCGGACGCGTTGTTCTGCGTGGTCGATCTGCACGCGCTGACCGTGGACCACGAGCCGGCGCGGGTGCGCCGGCTGAGCCGGCAGGCGGCGACACTGCTGCTGGCGGCGGGACTGGATCCGCGGTTGTGCACCCTCTTCGTACAGAGCCATGTCGACGAGCATGCGCGGCTGTCGTATCTGCTGGAGTGCGTGGCCACCGACGGCGAGATGCGGCGGATGATCCAGTACAAGGTGAAGGCCGCGCGGGAGCGGGAGCGCGGGGGAAGCGTACGGCTGTCGCTGCTGACGTATCCGGTGCTGATGGCGGCGGACATCCTGGCGTACGGGACCGACGAGGTGCCGGTGGGGGACGACCAGGCGCAGCATGTGGAGCTGGCGCGGGATCTGGCGGCGCGGTTCAACCAGCGGTACGGGCACACGTTCGTGGTGCCGAGGGCGACGCTGCCGGCGGTGGCGGCTCGGGTGATGAACCTGCAGGAGCCGGGGTCGAAGATGGGGAAGAGCGATGACTCCGGGCCGGGGATCGTCTATCTGCTCGACGAGCCCGATGTGGTGCGGAAGAAGATCATGCGGGCCGTCACGGACAGCGGGCGGGAGGTCGTCTACGACCGGGAGGGACGGCCGGGGGTCGCGAATCTGCTGGAGATCCTCGCGGCGTGTACGGGCGGGAACCCTGGGGAGCTGGCTGCCGTTCACCAGTCGTACGGCGCTTTGAAGAAGGCCGCGGCGGAGGCTGTGGTGGAGGTGCTGAGGCCGGTGCGGGCCCGGCACAAGGAGTTGTGTGCGGATCCCGCGTATGTCGAGGGGGTGCTGCGGGATGGGGCGAATAAGGCACGGGAGATGGCGCGTCCGGTAGTGGACGCGGCTTATCGCGCGATCGGGTTGCTGCCGCCGGTGAGTGGGGCGGTGCCCGTTTCGGGTGCGGTGGTGAACGCGGCCCGGTAGGCGCGTGAGCCGCCAGGTCTGCGACGGTGAGTGGCTCGTGCGGGTGGCGCAGGGCGTGTTCGCGTACGGCGGCGAGGGTGGCGGCCGGTGCGTGGCCGCCCCTCGCTCCCCCGAGGGGTCAGTCCTTCTTGCCGGAGGCCAGTTCGCGGCTGCGGTCGCGGGCGGCCTCCAGGGCGGCGATGAGGGCGGCCCGTACGCCGTGGTTCTCCAGTTCGCGGATGGCGTTGATGGTGGTGCCGGCGGGGGAGGTGACGTTCTCGCGGAGCTTGACGGGGTGTTCGCCGCTGTCGCGGAGCATGGTCGCGGCGCCGATCGCGGACTGCACGATGAGGTCGTGGGCCTTGTCGCGGGGCAGACCGAGGAGGATGCCGGCGTCGGTCATGGCCTCGACGAGGTAGAAGAAGTAGGCCGGGCCCGAGCCGGAGAGGGCGGTGCAGGCGTCCTGCTGGTTCTCGGGGACGCGGAGCGTCTTGCCGACGGCGCCGAAGATCTCCTCGGCGTGGGCGAGGTGGTCGGCGGTGGCGTGGCTGCCGGCGGAGATGACGGACATGGCCTCGTCGACGAGGGCCGGAGTGTTCGTCATGACACGGACGACCGGGGTGCCGGGGGCGAGGCGCTCCTCGAAGAAGGAGGTCGGGATGCCCGCGGCTCCGCTGATCACCAGGCGGTCGGCGGGGACCTGACCGGCGAGTTCGTCGAGGAGGGTGCCCATGTCCTGCGGTTTGACCGTGAGGATGAGGGTGTCGGCGGTCTTGGCGGCTTCCGCGTTGGTGACCGGGGTGACGCCGTAGCGGGTGCGGAGTTCCTCTGCGCGTTCGGGGCGGCGGGCGGTGACGAGGAGGTCGGCCGGGGGCCAGCCGCCTCGGATCATTCCGCTGAGCAGGGCTTCGCCGATTTTGCCGGTGCCTAGGACTGCGACTTTCTGGGTCATGGTGCGGGTGCCCTCCGGGGGTGCGTCGTCCGGGGTCCATCGTCGCACCGGTGGGGGGATGTGGGGGGTGCTGTCCGGGTGGCGGGATGTTGGCGGTGCGGTGTGGTGCGGGCCTACTGGGTGCGGCGGCGTAGCGTTGCCGCGCCCAGGAGCAGGACCAGTAGGGCGCAGCCCCCGACGATCAGGGTGTCCCGGACGAAGGTCGCTGTCATGTCGGTGTGGGTGAGGACCTCGTTCATGCCGTCGACCGCGTAGGACATGGGGAGGACGTCGGAGAGGGCTTCCAGGGCCGGGTGCATGGTGTCGCGGGGGGCGAAGAGGCCGCAGAGGAGGAGTTGGGGGAAGATCACCGCCGGCATGAACTGGACGGCTTGGAACTCGGAGGCGGCGAAGGCGGAGACGAAGAGGCCGAGGGCGGTGCCGAGGAGGGCGTCCAGGAGGGCGACGAGGAGGAGCAGCCAGGGGGAGCCGGTGACGTCGAGGTCAAGGAACCAGACTGCCAGGGCGGTGGCGAGGGCGGACTGGATGATCGCGAGGGTGCCGAAGGCGAGGGCGTAGCCGGCGATGAGGTCGCCTTTGCCGAGGGGCATGGCGAGGAGGCGTTCGAGGGTGCCCGAGGTGCGTTCCCGCAGGGTGGCGATGGAGGTCACCAGGAACATCGTGATCAGCGGGAAGATGCCGAGGAGGGAGGCGCCGATGCTGTCGAAGGTGCGGGGGCTGCCGTCGAAGACGTAGCGCAGAAGGAACAGCATCAGGCAGGGGATGAGGAGGAGCAGCGCGATCGTGCGGGGGTCGTGGCGGAGCTGGCGCAGGACGCGGGCGGCGGTGGCGGTGGTGCGGGAGGCGTTGAGGCCCTTGGCGGGGGCGGGTGCGGCGGGGGCGTTCATCGGGTGGTCTCCTTCGCGCGGGCGGTCTCGGCGGCCTGGTCGACCAGGTGGAGGAAGGCGGCCTCGACCGTGTCGGCGCCGGTGCGGGTGCGCAGGGAGTCGGGGGTGCCGTCGGCGAGGATCTCGCCCGTGCGCATGAGGAGCAGGCGGTGGCAGCGCTCGGCCTCGTCCATGACGTGGGAGGAGATGAGGAGGGTGGCGCCGCGGGTTTCCGCGATGTGGTGGAAGAGGGTCCACAGGTCGCGGCGCAGGACGGGGTCGAGTCCGACGGTGGGTTCGTCGAGGACGAGGAGTTCGGGGGTGCCGAGGAGGGCGACGGCGAGGGAGACGCGGCTTCGCTGACCGCCCGAGAGGTTGCCGGCGAGGGCGTCGGTGTGGGTGGTGAGGTCGACGTCGGCGATCGCGCGGGTGACGTTGTCGTGGCGGCGGTCTGCGGCGTTGCGGCCGGGGTCGAGGATCGCGGCGAAGTAGTCGAGGTTCTGGCGGACTGTCAGGTCGTCGTAGACGGAGGGGGCCTGGGTGACGTAGCCGATGCGGGTGCGCAGGGTGGGGTGGCCTGCGGGGCTGTCCAGGACGTCGAGGGTGCCGGTGACCTTGGCCTGGGTGCCGACGACGGCGCGCATCAGGGTGGACTTGCCGCATCCGGAGGGGCCGAGCAGGCCGGTGATCTGGCCGCGCGGGACGGTGAAGTCGAGGGAGCGCAGGACGGTGCGGGGGCCTCGGACGACGGTGAGGTCGCGGGCGGTGACGGCGGGGGCGGTGGCGGGTGGGCCGGGCCGGTCGGGTGGTTCGGGCAAGTAATTCATCATGCGATGAATAATCCTCGCGGGGCGGTGGGGCGTCAAGCGGTGAGGACGGGCGGGGTGCGTACGGCGGCGCAGGCGCGCAGGGGTGGGATTGGAAGGGGAGGGTCCTGTTCCCGCGCCTCGACGTTCAGGTGTCCGATACGCGAACCAGCGCCACGGTCGATCGTTTTACCTGAGAATGGAATTCATGTCGCCGCGCCCTCCCCCGGTGCGGCGCGCCCACGCATCTCCCGTTCCCTGCCGGAGGTGCTTTCCGTGTTGACCCGTCTGTTGAGCCGTCGTCTGCGCAAGGTCGCTCAGGCCGATCTGTGCGCTTCTCTTGTCGTCTTCCTCGTCGCCCTGCCGCTGTGCGTGGGGGTGGCCATGGCTTCGGGTGTGCCCGCCGAACTCGGGCTGGTCACCGGGATCGTCGGCGGGCTGGTCGCCGGGGTGCTGCCCGGCAGCAGTCTGCAGGTGAGCGGGCCTGCGGCGGGGCTGACCGTGCTCGTCTTCGAGGCCGTACACGCGTACGGGCTCGCGGCGCTCGGGGTGATCGTGCTCGCGGCGGGGCTGGTGCAGCTCGGGCTGGGGGCGCTGCGGCTCGGGAGGTGGTTCCGCGCGGTGTCCGTGGCCGTCGTGCAGGGGATGCTCGCCGGGATCGGGTTGGTGCTGGTCGCCGGGCAGGTGTACGCCCTCGGGGACGCCGCCGCTCCGCCGGGCGGGCTCGGGAAGCTCGCCGGGTTGGTGGCGCTGCCGGGGAAGGTGGATCCGGTGGCGTTGTCAGTGGGGGGTGCCACCATGGTCGTGTTGCTGCTGTGGGGGCGGTGGCGGCGCGGGGCGCGGCTGGTTCCGGCGCCGTTGCTGGCGGTGGCGCTGGCGTCCGGGGTGACCTGGGCGTTCGACCTGGAGGTGCGGCGGGTCGAGGTGCGGGGGCTGTGGGAGGTCGTACGGGTTCCGCAGGCGGCGGATCTCGGGCGGCTGACGGAAGTGGGGGTGGTCGGGACCGTCGTGGCGTTCGCGTTGATCGCGTCGGCGGAGTCGCTGTTCAGCGCGGCCGCGGTGGACCGGCTGCATGACGGGAGGAGGACGGACTACGACCGGGAGTTGATGGCGCAGGGCGCGGGCAACGCCGTGTGCGGGGTGCTGGGCGCGCTGCCGATGACGGCGGTGATCGTGCGGAGCGCGGCGAACGTTCAGGCCGGGGCGAGGACCAAGGCGTCGCGGGTGCTGCACGGGGTGTGGCTGCTGCTGTTCACGGCCGTGGTGCCCGGTGTGCTGGGGGTCATCCCGGTGGCGGCGCTGGCCGGGCTGCTGGTGCACGCCGGCTGCAAGCTCGTGCCGGTTCGGGAGGTGCGCAAGCTGTGGTGCGGGCATCGGGGGGAACTGCTGGTGCTCGGGGTGACGGCGGTGGCGATCGTCGTGGGGAATCTGTTCGAGGGGGTGCTGGTCGGGCTGGCGCTGGCCGTCGCGAAGACGGCGTGGGAGATCAGCCATGTGCATGTGGAGACCGAGGACCGGGGGGAGGCCGGGATCGTGGTGCGGGTGATGGGCCATGCGACGTTCCTGCGGCTGCCGAAGCTGCTGGACGCGTTGGACGCGCTGCCGGCCGACCGGGAGGTGCGTCTTGAGCTGGGCGGGCTGCGGCATGTGGACCACGCCTGCGCGGCGGCCCTGGAGGGGTGGGCCGCGGCGCGGGAGCGACGGGAGGGGCGTCAGGGGGAGGTGGCGGCGGGGAGTCCGGCCGCGTAGGGGGAACGGGGCCTCAGCTCTGCGGGGGCGTGGTGGCGAGGAGGAGTTGCACGTCGTAGGTCTCCTCGATCGTGCCGTCGGGGAACGCGGCGAGGAGGTGGTGGCGTTCCTCGGCGAGGAAGGCCGCCGCACTCTCCTCGTCGTGGATCAGGAAGAGCGAGTGGCTGCTGATGTTGGCCAGGTGGAGGTCGAGGGGGACGCGGCGGCTCCAGCGGACCGTGCGGTGGGTGAAGTCGAGGCCGCCGGTGGGACCGGCCAGGGCGGCGGGGCTGCCGTCTCCGTTGATCTGCACCACGTGGTCCATGCCGAAGAGGCGCTGCATGCGGCGGGCCTGGGCCTCGATCCAGGGCACGTCGACCGCGCTGGTGTTCCACCACAGGGCCAGCGCACCGCCCGGCCGCAGCACGCGCAGCGCCTCCGGGACGGACAGGGCCGGGTCGGTCCAGTGCCAGGACTGGGCGTAGGTGAGGAGGTCCAGACAGGCGGTGGCGAGGGGGAGGTGGTTGCCGTCGCCGCGGACGAGGGGGACGTCGGGGAGGGTGCGGCGGAACTGTGCCGCCATGCCCTCCCCCGGTTCGACGGCGACGACCTGGGCGCCGCGGGCGTGCAGCAGGGTGGTGGCTATACCGGTGCCGGCGCCGATGTCCGCGACCCGGGCGCCGGAGAGGGGGCGGCCGGCGAGCGTCTCGATCGCGTCGAGGAGGGCGGGTGGGTAGGAGGGGCGGTTCGCGGCGTACTGGGCCGCGGCGGGGTTGAAGGAGTGGGCGCGAGCCTGGGTCCGGGATTCGGGTGAGGCCGTCATGCGTCCATGGTGAAGGGGGTGAGCGCCCGGGGGTGAAGGGGGTGAGCGCCCGGGCGGGCGGTGTTCAGTCGCGGCGGCGCTTCTTCGAGGGGTTGCCGGTGCGGCGGGAGGCGCGCTTCTCGTGCTGCTTCAGAGCGGTCTCGTACTCCTCGCGGTGGAGTTTCTCGCCGGGGGCCTCGATGAGGGCACGGAAGAAGTAGGCGGCGAGGGAGCCGGCGAAACCGATGGCCAGGAGGCCTCGGAGGGAGGCCTGGCGGTCGGGGTCGGGGCGCTTGGAGAAGCTGTCCCAGGTGGTGCGGAAGGCGAGCGCGCTGCAGATCGTGAACATGACGACGACCAGCAGGGTCACGAAGCTGCCGGTCTCGGCGATCGCCAGGCCCTCGTAGGCGAAGCGCAGGACGAGACAGGAGCCGACGGTGGCGGCGAGCGCTCCGGCGGCCACGGCGAGGCGGCGGGCGGTGTAGCCCTGGTCGTGCTCCACCCAGGTGGTGCCGAAGAAGCGCAGGGGCTCGGGGCGGGGGCCGGTGGAACCGGTCGGCCTGTCGGCGGGTGTGGCCTGCGTGCCGTGGGCGTCCTGGGTGTCCCGGGAGCCCGCCGGGGTGTCCGGGGTGCCGTTCTCGTCGCTCACGGGACGATTATGGCTCCGGTCGGCGGCGGGGCTCCCGGGTGGGTGTTGCCAGTGCTGCCATCAGGGACGGCGTCAGCAGTCAGGGGCAGCGTCAGCAGTCAGGGGCAGACGTCAGGTGCAGACGTCAATGACCGCGGTCGGACGGTGCGGGTTCAGGAGCAGCGCGAGGCCACGTAGCCGTCGCTGCCGGTGCGGACGTAGGCGTCGGCGACGTACTCGCCGCTGGCGATGTTGTCCCAGATGTTCGAGGTGCCGTACGGACCGGTGACCGTCGTGCCGGGCGTCTGGCAGTAGATCGGGACCTTGGAGCCCTCGGCCAGGACACGCACGATGCTGTAGCCGGTGCCGGGGCCGCTGCGGACGTTCAGCCGGACGCCCGGGGCGATCGGATAGTAGGTGACGGCAGTTGCCGCGGCCGCGGCGACGGCCTCCGACGTGCCGGCGCTTTCTGCCTCTTCGACGCGGTCGACAGACATGGAAAAACCTCCCCCGTTGGACCCCATGAATGCCATGGGGTCACCTTCATTCCCCTAAAACACGCCATGAAACACATGTGCGTGATTCGTACGTGGAGGCTAGCAAGCCGCCTCTGTCCCGTACGAGTCATCGACTAGGCTCCGTGCGTCGCGCGCGCGGAGAACAGCACGGGGGTGGTCCATGTCGCCACAGCGCAACACCGGGCAGGGCGCGGAAGCGGAACTTCCGGAGTACGCCGGTCACTACCGCCTGGAGTCGCGGCTGGGCTCGGGCGGCATGGGTGTGGTCCACCTGGCCCGGAGCACTTCCGGGATGAAGGTCGCGGTGAAGGTCGTCCATGCCGACTACGCGCGCGATCCCGAGTTCAGGGGGCGTTTCCGGCAGGAGGTCGCGGCCGCGCGGAGGGTGAGCGGTGCGTTCACCGCGCCTGTCGTGGATGCCGACCCGGACGCCGAACGGCCCTGGATGGCCACGCTGTTCATCCCCGGTTCGACGCTCGCCGAGCAGGTGAAGCGGAACGGGCCGATGAGTTCGGGCGAGTTGCGGCGGCTGATGGCCGGGCTCGCGGAGGCGCTGCGCGACATCCACCGGGTCGGCGTCGTGCACCGGGACCTCAAACCGAGCAACGTCCTGCTCGCCGAGGACGGTCCGAAGGTCATCGACTTCGGGATCTCCCGGCCGAAAGACAGCGAACTGCGGACCGAGACCGGCAAGTTGATCGGGACTCCGCCGTTCATGGCGCCGGAGCAGTTCCGGCGGCCGAGGGAGGTCGGGCCGGCCGCCGACGTCTTCGCGCTGGGCTCGGTGATGGTGCACGCGGCGACGGGCCGCGGGCCGTTCGACTCCGACAGCCCCTACGTCGTCGCCTACCAGGTCGTGCACGACGAACCGGACCTGACCGGCGTACCGGGGAATCTCGCGCCGCTGGTGGTGCGCTGTCTCGCCAAGGAGCCCGAGGACCGGCCGACGCCGGACGAGCTGATGCGGGCACTGCGGTCGGTGGCGGCGTCGTACGACACGCAGGCGTTCATACCGGAGCAGCGGGTGGAGGGCGTGGGTCCGCAGGGGTCCGCGTCCGCCGAGGAGTGGTTCGCATCGGCTGAGCCCGCCGACCCTGCCGACCCTGCCGATCTCACCGACCCTGCCGACCCTGCCGATCTCACCGACGCGGCCGGCCCGGCCGACCCGGACGGGTCAAGCAGGTCGAGCGGGTCAAGCGGGAAGTCCCCCCGGCGGTCCACCGGTCCCCGGCGGAGGCTGCGGCGGGCGGCGGTCGTGGCCGGCGCGCTCAGCCTGCTCGCCGGCGGGGCGTTCGGCGCGGTGCAGGTCCTGGGCGACAAGCCGGCGGCGGGCGAGTCGAGCCCCCGGACCACGCCGGCCGCGTTCGACGCGTGGGACACCGAGTCGGTGTCCCAGACGCAGAGCACACCCCACTGCTCGTACGGAGCCGACGAACTGCTGTGCGGGCAGCCCGGTGTGGTGTTCGCCCTGGACCCGACCGACGGCACCGTGTTGTGGAAACACTCCGTCGGCGACGCCCTGCGCAGCGGCCCGCCGGTGCTGGCCGGGGAGTTGGTGCAGCCGCTGACGGACCCGGACCGGCACCTGGAGGCGCTCGCACCGCGGACGGGGAAGGTGAGCTGGCGGCAGGACATGCCCGAGCACACCGGGTTGAAGGTGGTGGGCGGCATGCTCCTGTTCAGCGCGGCCGACGGGACGGTCACCGCCGTGGACGGGGCGTCGGGCGAGACGAAGTGGCGGCACGCGGTCACCGACCGGGGTGTGCCGTACTTCTCCTCCTTCCCGGGGGACCCGCTGGCCTACGCGACGAACGTCTCGGACACGGGGACGACCGAGGTCACCGCGGTGGCCCCGGACTCGGGAGAGGTGCGGTGGAGCGCGCGGCTGCGGGGCTCGCTGGAGGCGGTCGGCAGCCATGACGGGGCGGTCTTCTTCCTCTCGGCCGACCGGACGACCCCGGACTCCGACGCCGTGGTGCGCTACGACCCGGTGTCCCGGGCGACGCGCCGCGTGGCGCTGCCCGTGCCGCGACAGTCCCCGGCGGCCACCGTGCACGGCGACGTCGTCTACTTGATGTCCACCGCGGGCTCGCTGGAGGCGGTCGACACGGCGGCGGGCAAGCGGCTGTGGAGCCTGGAGACGGGCCTGTTCCGCGGCTCGGAACCGGCGGTCGGCGACGGGCATGTGTACGTCACCGGGGTGGACGGGCGGCTCCTCGGCGTGGACACGCGTACCGGCAAGCTGCTCGGGCAGACGCGGGCGCGGCTCGGCAAGAACTCCGACCGGGTGGCGAGCTCGCTGCCGGAGCCGCTCACGGTCGACGGCCGGGTCTACGCCACCGCCCCCGACGGCAGCGTCTTCGCCGTGGACGGGCGGGATCCCGCGAGCTGGTAGGTCACACCGCCGGTACGGCGCGAAGGGGCCGCCTCCTGAGAGGCGGCCCCTTCGTCCACAGCGTCCACAGGCTGTGGATCAGCCCAGCTTCGACACGTCCCGCACCGCGCCCTTGTCGGCGCTCGTGGCCATCGCCGCGTAGGCGCGCAGGGCGGCGGAGACCTTGCGGTCGCGGTTCGACGGGGCGTACGCCCCGTTCAACGCCTGGTCACGGCGCGCGAGTTCCGCGTCGTCGACGAGCAACTCGATCGAGCGACCCGGGATGTCGATGCGGATGCGGTCGCCGTCCCGGACGAGGGCGATGGTGCCGCCGGAGGCCGCCTCGGGGGAGGCGTGGCCGATCGACAGACCCGAGGTGCCGCCGGAGAAACGGCCGTCGGTGATCAGGGCGCAGGTCTTGCCGAGGCCGCGGCCCTTCAGGAAGGACGTCGGGTACAGCATCTCCTGCATGCCGGGGCCGCCCTTGGGGCCCTCGTAGCGGATGACGACGACGTCGCCGTCGGTGACCTGCTTGTTGAGGATCTTCTCGACGGCCTCCTCCTGCGACTCGCAGACGACCGCCGGGCCCTCGAAGGTCCAGATCGACTCGTCGACGCCGGCCGTCTTGACGACACAGCCGTCGACGGCGAGGTTGCCGCGCAGCACCGCGAGGCCGCCGTCCTTGGAGTAGGCGTGCTCGGCGGAGCGGATGCAGCCGCCCTCGGCGTCGCCGTCGAGGGCCGCCCAGCGCTCGGACTGGGAGAAGGCCTCGGCGGACCTCGCACACCCCGGCGCCGCGTGCCACAGTTCCACGGCCTCCGCCGAAGGGGAGCCGCCGCGGACGTCCCAGGTCTTCAGCCAGTCGGCCAGGGAGGGGCTGTGGACGGCGTGCACGTCCTCGTTGAGCAGGCCCGCGCGGTGCAGTTCGCCGAGGAGGGCGGGGATGCCGCCGGCGCGGTGCACGTCCTCCATGTAGTACGTGCGGTTCTTGGCGACGTTGGGCGCGACCTTCGCCAGGCACGGCACGCGGCGCGAGACGGCGTCGATCTGCTCCAGGCCGAAGGGGACGCCCGCCTCCTGGGCGGCGGCCAGCAGGTGCAGGATCGTGTTGGTGGAGCCGCCCATCGCGATGTCCAGCGCCATGGCGTTCTCGAACGCGGCGAAGGTCGCGACGTTGAGCGGCAGGACCGTCTCGTCGTCCTGCTCGTAGTAGCGGCGGGTGATGTCCATGACCGTGCGCGCGGCGTCGACGTAGAGCTGCTTGCGCGCGGTGTGGGTGGCGAGGACCGAGCCGTTGCCGGGGAGGGAGAGGCCGATGGCCTCGGTCAGGCAGTTCATCGAGTTGGCGGTGAACATGCCGGAACAGGAGCCGCAGGTCGGACAGGCGTTCTCCTCGATGCGGAGGATGTCCTCGTCCGAGATCTTGTCGTTGACGGCGTCGGAGATCGCGTCGACCAGGTCGAGGGTGCGGACCGTGCCGTCGACGAGCGTGGCGCGGCCGGACTCCATCGGGCCGCCGGAGACGAAGACCGTCGGGATGTTCAGCCGCAGGGCGGCCATCAGCATGCCCGGGGTGATCTTGTCGCAGTTGGAGACGCAGACCAGGGCGTCGGCGCAGTGGGCCTCGACCATGTATTCGACGCTGTCCGCGATCAGGTCGCGGGAGGGCAGGCTGTAGAGCATGCCGCCGTGGCCCATGGCGATGCCGTCGTCGACCGCGATCGTGTTGAACTCGCGCGGGATGCCGCCGGCCTCGGTGATCGCCTCGCTGACGATCCGGCCGACCGGCTGGAGGTGGGTGTGACCGGGCACGAACTCGGTGAAGCTGTTGGCCACCGCGATGATCGGCTTCCGGCCGATGTCCGCACCGGGTACACCGGAGGCGCGCATAAGGGCGCGGGCGCCCGCCATGTTGCGGCCGTGGGTGACTGTGCGGGACCTCAGCTCGGGCATCGTCGCTCGCTCCTTGGGACGGCTAGGGCTGCTATCAGACAGACAGGGCTGTTATTGAGCGTACGCCGCTCATCCAGGTGGCGGGACGAGGTGTCCGGAATGCGGGATGCGCGTCTCGGTGTCAGGGCGCGGTCGTGGGTCGGTGTCAGGGTGCGGTGAGGTGTCCCTGGACGACGGGTGCGACCCGCGCGATGATCAGTTCGATGTCCGCCGAGGCCAGCGGCTCCACCTTGATCACGTACCGCAGCATGGCGCACCCGACCAGCTGCGCGGCCGCCAGCTCGGCGCGCAGCTCGGCGTCCGGCAGGTCGACCTGGGCGGCGACCCGGCGCAGCACCTGGGAGGCGATCAGACGGCGGAAGACGGCCGCCGCGGTGTCGTTGTTGACGGCGGAGCGCACGATCGCGAGGAGGGGCGCGCGCGTGGCGGGGTTCTCCCAGACGCCGAAGACGAACCGGGCCATCCGCTCCCCCACGCCCTCCAGCGGCCCGTCGGCGATCGCGATGGGCGCCTCGAACGCGGGCGCGAAGGCGACCTCGATCGCCGCCTCGAAGATCTGCTCCTTGGTGCCGAAGTAGTGGTGCACGAGGGCGGAGTCCACGCCGGCCGCCTTGGCGATCCCGCGCACGGACGTCTTGTCGTACCCCCGTTCGGAGAACTCCTCCCGCGCGGCGGCCAGGATGCGGTCGCGCGTGTCGGCCGCTTCGGTACGAGGAGGCCGACCGCGTCTGCGGGCGGTCTCGCCGGTGTCGGACGCCGCCGTACGAGAGGGCCGGCCGCGGCGCCGGGAGGTCCCGTCGGCCTCGCTCACCGCCGTGGCACCTTCGCCGCCGACGCCAGGTGCAGCCGGGTGAAGGCCAGGGCCTCCGCGAGGTCGGCCTCCCGTTCGGCACCGGACATGGCCCGCCGGGTGTTGACCTCGATGACGACATGGCCGTCGAAGCCGCTCAGCGCGAGCCGCTCCAGCAGCTCGGCGCAGGGCTGCCCGCCGCGGCCGGGGACCAGGTGCTCGTCCTTGGCCGAGCCGTTTCCGTCGGCGAGATGGACGTGGCCGAGGCGGTCGCCCATGCGGTCGACCATCTGAAGCGCGTCCGTGCGGGCTGTGGAGGCGTGGCTGAGATCGATCGTGAAGTGCCGGTAGTCGTCCTTGGTGACGTCCCAGTCGGGGGCGTACGCGAGCATCTCGCGGTCGCGGTAGCGCCAGGGGTACATGTTCTCGACGGCGAACCGCACGTCCGTCTCGTTGGCCATCCGCCAGATGCCCTGGACGAAGTCCCGCGCGTACTGGCGCTGCCAGCGGAAGGGCGGGTGGACGACGACGGTGGTCGCGCCGAGCTTCTCGGCGGCGGCGCGGGCCCGCTGCAGTTTCACCCAGGGGTCCGTCGACCAGACCCGCTGGGTGATGAGCAGGCAGGGGGCGTGCACGGCGAGGATGGGGACGCCGTGGTAGTCGCTGAGCCTGCGCAGCGCCTCGATGTCCTGGCTGACGGGGTCGTTCCAGACCATGACCTCGACGCCGTCGTATCCGAGGCGCGCGGCGATCTCGAAGGCCGTCGCCGTCGACTCCGGGTACACGGACGCCGTCGACAGGGCGACCTTCGTGTCCGGGATCCGTACGACTGGCTCTGCCATGGGGGACAGGTTACGGGGTGCGGTTGGCTGAGTGCCGGGCGCCTAATCGCCGTTGTGGTGTTCGCCACGGGCGGGTGCGGGCCGTATGTGGTTGCTCACGCCCCCGCGGCGGAGCCGCATATCGGACAACAGCCCCGCGCCCCTTTCGGGGCGCCGCTATGCGGAACCCATGTGGTCCAGGCGCCGGAGGATCACTCCCTCCCTCAGGGCCCAGGGGCAGATCTCCAGGGTTTCCACGCCGAAGAGGTCCATCGCGCCCTCGGCGACCAGGGCGCCGGCCAGGAGCTGGTTGGCCCGGCCCTCGGAGACTCCGGGGAGTTCCGCGCGCTGGGCGTAGGTCATGCCGGCCAGGCGGGGCACCCAGGCCTCCAGGGACTCGCGCTTGAGGTCGCGCTGGACGTAGAGGCCCTCGGTGGAGCGGGCGGCTCCGGCGATGCGGGCGAGCTGGCGGAACGTCTTGGAGGTGGCGACGACGTGGTCGGGGGCGCCGAAGCGGCTGAACTCGCCGACCGTCCGGGCGATCTGTGCGCGGACGTGCCGGCGCAGGGTCCTTATGTCGTCGGGGTCGGGCGGGTCGCCGGGCAGCCAGGCGGCGGTGAGGCGGCCGGCGCCGAGCGGCAGGGAGGCGGCCGCGTCGGGCTCCTCGTCGATGCCGTAGGCGATCTCCAGGGAGCCGCCGCCGATGTCCAGGACCAGGAGCTTCCCGGCCGACCAGCCGAACCAGCGGCGGGCGGCGAGGAAGGTGAGGCGGGCCTCCTCGGAGCCGGTGAGGACCTGGAGCTCGACGCCGGTCTCGGCCTGCACGCGCGCGAGGACGTCGTCGGCGTTGCTGGCCTCGCGCACGGCGGAGGTCGCGAACGGCAGGAGGTCCTCGACGCCCTTGTCCTCGGCCGCCTGGAGCGACTCGTGGACGACCGTGATCAGTTTGTCGACGCCTTCGGGGCCGATGGCCCCGTCCCCGTCGAGCAGTTGGGCCAGGCGCAGTTCGGCCTTGTGCGAGTGCGCGGGCAGCGGGCGCGCGCCGGGGTGTGCATCCACCACCAGCAGATGCACCGTGTTCGATCCCACGTCGAGGACACCGAGTCTCATGTAGGGAACGCTACTGCCAGTGAGGCCATGGGCCGTCCCCGAAGCGGGCTTCGGCGTCTTACCCTGGACGGGTGCCAAAGACGAAAAAGGCGAAGACGGACAAAACAACCGGCGGTTCTTCGCGGGCGAAGCCGGTGACGGCAGCGGCGGACGAGAAAGGCCTCGATTTCGCGCGCGCGTGGGTGGAGTTCCCGGATCCGGCGGACGAAGAGCAGGTCTTCCGGTGCGATCTGACATGGCTGACCTCTCGCTGGAACTGCGTCTTCGGCAGCGGCTGCCAGGGCATCCAGGCGGGCCGCGCGGACGACGGGTGCTGCACGCTGGGTGCCCACTTCTCCGACGAGGACGACGAGAAGCGGGTCGCCGAGCATGTGGCGCGTCTCACCCCTGACATCTGGCAGCACCACGCCGAGGGCCTGCTGAACGGCTGGGTGGCAAAGGACGAGGACGGCGACCGTCAGACCCGCCCCTACCAGGGCTCCTGCATCTTCCAGAACCGTCCCGGCTTCTCCGGCGGCGCGGGCTGCTCGCTGCACATCCTGGCGCTCAGGGAGGGCCGCGAGCCCCTGGAGACCAAGCCGGACGTCTGCTGGCAGCTTCCGGTGCGGCGGACGTACGACTGGATCGACCGGCCGGACGACACGCGCGTGCTGCAGGTGTCGATCGGCGAGTACGACCGCCGCGGCTGGGGTCCCGGCGGCCACGACCTGCACTGGTGGTGCACGTCGGCGACCTCGGCGCACGGCGCGGGCGAGCCGGTGTACGTGTCCTACCGGGCGGAGCTGACCGAGCTGATGGGCAAGGCTGGCTACGACCGTCTCGTCGAGCTGTGCGAGGAGCGTCTGGCCTCGCGGCTCCCGTTGCTGGCACCGCATCCGGCGGATCCCGTCGACTGAGGCTCGCTGGGGCTAGGGGGTGGAGGGGCTCGTGGTGCCGCCGCCGTCGGGGGGCGGGGTGGAGCCCTCCGGGGCGGTCGGGGAGCCGCTGGGCGTGGGCTGGGGGTCGGTGGAGGGCGGGGGGTTGCTCGGCGAGGGGTCCGGTGAGGGCGGGGCCGGGGGACCCGGGTCCGGGCGGGTGGTCGGCGGGGGCGGGTCGGCGGGGGTGCCCGGGCCGGTGCCCTCGCCCGTGCCGGGAGCGGGGCCGGATGCGGTGCCGTGGCCCTCGATGGTGACCACGGCGCCCGCGGGAGCGATCGCCACGCGTGCGTGCCAGTGTCCGGAGGGCTCACGCAGGGGGTCGACGTACGCCTTGATCGTCACGGACTCGCTGGGGTGCAGGGTGCCGGTGGAGCGGCTGAGGTGGATCCAGGAGGCTCCCGTGGCGGCGGACCAGCGGACGGGGCCGTCGGCGTCCCTGGCGGCGGTGAGCGTGATCAGGGTGGTGTCGCCGCTGGTGAGAGCGCTCACGTTCAGCCGGCTCGCGTCCTTCGTGCCGAGCCCGGAGACGCTGACGACCTCCACGGACACGTCCGGTCTGCCCTTGCCGAAGCCGGTGGCGGGCCGGGTGCTGGCGTTCCCCGCGTTCTCGTAGCCGCTCGCCGCCTCGTCGTCCAGGCTGCCGGGGCCGTGCGCCTCGCCGACGCCGGCCGGGCGGCCGTCGGCACCCTCGGCGGTGGGGGTGCCCCGGTAGGCCGCCCACAGGGCGAGCACGGGGGCCGCGACGACGGTGGCGACGACGGTGGTCGTGACGGCACGCGCGCGGATGCGGTCGCGGCGGGCCGCGCGGTCCTTGGGGTCCATCGGGAAGCCGCGCCGGTCGAACCGGGGCGCGGCGGCGCCCCGCACGCGCGCGAGGTGTGTCATGGCGACGTGCACGGCCGCGCGGGGTGCCTCCAGGACGGGCAGCTCGGCGGGGGTGACCCCGGCGCCGGGCCAGCGGCCGGGCACCGCGCGCTCGGCGGCCCGGCGGCAACGGGGGCAGTCGTCGACGTGCCGGACGAGCTCGCGGCGCAGGGCCGCGCTGAGGACCAGCTGGTGCTCGCCGGTGAGGCGGGCCACTCCGGGGCAGCCGCCGGTCTCCACGACGGCGAGGGCCGCGCGGGTGCGCTCGACCTCGCAGGCGGCCGAGGCGAGCAGCTCGCGGGCGGCGGCGTGGTCCATGCCGAGGACGGCGGCGACCTCGTGGGCGGCGAGGTGGTGGCGTACGGCGAGTTCGAGCGCCTCGCGCTGCTCCGGGGTCGTGCCGGCCGCCTCCGGCCAGGCGAGCAGGGCGAGTTCGCGGCGCCGCTCCTCCTGGAGCTCGTCGGGGGCGTCGGGGCTTTCCGCGGTGTGGGCGCCGGACCGCGCGCCGGGGTGCGCGCCGGAGGGGCGGTGGGCTCCGGTGCGCCCGGCCGCATGGGTGCCCTGACGTTTCTGCTTGGCCTCGGCCAGCTTGCGCAGGCACGCCCAGCGGGCCAGCGCGTAGAGCCAGGCCCGGCGCTCCGCGGCCTCCGGGATGCGCTGCCCGCGCCGCTCGGCGAGCGCGAGGACGTCCCCGAGGGCGGCGGTGGCCGCTTCGTGGTCGCACAGCGCGGACAGGCAGTAGGTGAACAGTCCGTCCAGATACGGCTCGTAGCGCGCGGGCGGGCGCTGCGCGAGCGTGCGCCCCGCGGCGCGATCACGCGCCTCCCGGTGCGCCCGGTGTGCGCCGGTCGTGCGGGTCGAGATTTCGGGGCTGCTGCTCATCACCCGTGGACCGTAGGCGGCACGGAACGGGCTCTTCTTGTCCCTTGAGTCCTTTTAATCCGTACGGGTGAAACGATCCCTCATAAGGGGACAGGAATGAGAGGTTCCGTGGCTCGTTCGTGACGGGAGGTGGCCGGATCACAGGGGGTGTCCGGATTCACCACAGGTGTACCGGGCCCGGGGCGGGCCGGTTGTCCACAGGCCGGCCCGGCTGTCGGTGGCGGCGGTTACGGTTTCCCCATGGCTGCCCGTACCAAGACCACCAAGGACCGCCCGTCCTACCGCTGCACGGAATGCGGCTGGCAGACGGCCAAGTGGCTCGGCCGCTGCCCCGAGTGTCAGGCCTGGGGCACGGTCGAGGAGTACGGCGCGCCCGCGGTCCGTACGACGACACCGGGGCGCGTCACCACCTCCGCCGTGCCCATCGGCCAGGTCGACGGCCGCCAGGCCACCGCCCGCACGACAGGCGTGCCCGAACTGGACCGCGTCCTCGGCGGCGGTCTGGTCCCCGGCGCGGTGGTGCTGCTCGCGGGCGAGCCCGGCGTCGGCAAGTCGACCCTGCTGCTGGACGTGGCGGCCAAGTCGGCGAGTGACGAACACCGCACCCTCTACGTGACGGGCGAGGAGTCGGCGAGCCAGGTCAGGCTGCGCGCCGACCGGATCGGCGCCATCGACGACCACCTCTATCTGGCGGCCGAGACCGATCTGGCCGCCGTCCTCGGCCACTTGGACGCGGTGAAGCCGTCGCTGCTCATCCTCGACTCGGTGCAGACGGTCGCCTCCCCCGAGATCGACGGGGCGCCGGGCGGCATGGCCCAGGTGCGCGAGGTCGCCGGCGCCCTGATCCGCGCCTCCAAGGAACGCGGCATGTCGACGCTGCTGGTAGGCCATGTCACGAAGGACGGCGCGATCGCCGGCCCGCGCCTCCTGGAGCACCTGGTGGACGTCGTCCTGCACTTCGAGGGCGACAGGCACGCGCGCCTGCGCCTGGTACGCGGCGTGAAGAACCGCTACGGCGCAACCGACGAGGTCGGTTGCTTCGAACTGCACGACGAGGGCATCACGGGCCTCGCCGACCCAAGTGGACTTTTCCTGACCAGACGTGCCGAACCGGTCCCCGGTACCTGTCTGACCGTCACCCTGGAGGGCCGCCGCCCGCTGGTCGCCGAGGTCCAGGCGCTCACCGTCGACTCGCAGATCCCCTCGCCCCGGCGCACCACCTCCGGTCTGGAGACGTCCCGGGTCTCGATGATGCTGGCGGTCCTGGAGCAGCGCGGCCGCATCAGCGCGCTCGGCAAGCGGGACATCTACTCCGCGACGGTGGGCGGTGTGAAGCTCTCCGAGCCGGCCGCCGACCTGGCCATCGCCCTCGCGCTCGCCTCCGCGGCGAGCGACACCCCCCTGCCGAAGAACCTCGTCGCGATCGGCGAGGTGGGCCTCGCGGGCGAGGTCAGACGGGTCACGGGCGTCCAGCGCAGACTCTCCGAGGCCCACCGGCTGGGCTTCACGCACGCGCTCGTACCGGGTGATCCCGGCAAGATCCCGCCCGGTATGAAGGTCCTCGAAGTCGCGGACATGGGGGACGCGCTGCGGGTCCTGCCGAGGTCGCGTCGCCGAGAGGCCCCACGGGAGGCGGAGGACCGCCGGTAGACTTTGCCCTGGTCTCGCCCGTCCGTACGAACCGAGTGCGCGAACGGGAGCGCCTGAAGAACCTGCGACCGGAGGAGTGCAGTGGCAGCCAACGACCGGGCGGCAGCTCCCGGAAAGTCCGGTGGGAGTTCCGGCGCCGAGGGCCTCATGCGTGCCGCGCTGAGCGCGGTGGCCCCGGGCACGGCCCTGCGCGACGGCCTCGAGCGGGTCCTCCGCGGCAACACCGGCGGGCTCATCGTGCTCGGCTCCGACAAGACCGTCGAGACGATGTGCACGGGCGGGTTCGTCCTGGACGTGGAGTTCACCGCCACGCGCCTGCGGGAGCTGTGCAAGCTGGACGGCGGCATCGTGGTCTCCTCCGACCTGTCGAAGATCCTGCGGGCCGGTGTCCAGCTCGTCCCGGACCCCACGATCCCCACGGAGGAGACCGGTACCCGGCACCGCACGGCGGACCGTGTCTCCAAGCAGGTCGGCTTCCCGGTCGTCTCGGTCTCCCAGTCGATGCGTCTGATCGCCCTGTACGTCGACGGCCAGCGCCGCGTCCTGGAGGACTCGGCCGCGATCCTGTCCCGCGCCAACCAGGCCCTCGCCACCCTGGAGCGCTACAAGCTCCGTCTGGACGAGGTCGCGGGAACGTTGTCGGCGCTGGAGATCGAGGACCTGGTGACGGTCCGGGACGTCTCCGCGGTGGCCCAGCGCCTGGAGATGGTGCGCCGGATCGCCACCGAGATCGCCGAGTACGTGGTCGAACTGGGCACCGACGGCCGTCTGCTGGCCCTCCAGCTCGACGAGCTGATCGCGGGCGTGGAGCCGGAACGCGAGCTGGTCGTCCGGGACTACGTCCCCGAGCCCACCGCCAAGCGTTCCCGCACGGTCGACGAGGCGCTGTCCGAGCTGGACGCCCTCACCCATGCCGAGCTGCTCGAACTGTCCACGGTGGCCCGCGCGTTGGGCTACACCGGCTCCCCCGAAGCCCTCGACTCGGCGGTCTCCCCGCGCGGCTTCCGTCTCCTCGCCAAGGTCCCCCGCCTCCCCGGCGCCATCATCGACCGCCTGGTGGAACACTTCGGCGGGCTCCAGAAACTCCTCGCCGCCAGCGTCGACGACCTCCAGACGGTCGACGGCGTCGGCGAGGCCCGAGCCCGAAGCGTCCGCGAGGGCCTGTCGAGGCTGGCCGAGTCGTCAATCCTGGAACGCTACGTATAAGGGGCGAAACTGCGGGCAGTCGCGCCGCTGGTACGGCGCCCACCCCGCAGCGGTTGTTGTTCCCACCCAGCCGCATAGCTGCGGGCAGTCGTGCCTCCCCCAGTGCCTCAAGGGCCTGGGAGGTGCCCCCAGGCGGCACGGGTGGCGCAGCGGCACCCCGCAGGCGCGGGCGAGCAAACCCCACCCCCGCCCAGCACCAGCGAACAGCGCCTAGTCAGCTGCCAGCACGAACGAAGTCTGTGCCGTGGCGAACCCCGGAGCCCTGGCCTCCACAAGGTAGGTCCCCGTCCCCGCCACCCCGGCCGGAGGCGTCGCACACTCGGCAGCACTGGGCTTCCGATCCCACGTCAAGGTGTAGGTGAAGCTCTCCCCGGCCGGCACCCGGTACAGCAGGCTCCCCGACACCTTCGGGCAGTCGGCCGACGACCAGTAGTCGTCATCGCCCCCCGCCTGCGTGATCGTCAGCACCGCCGTCTTCGGCCCGAGGTCGACCTTGCAGTCACTGCCGGAGGAGTTCGTCGCGATGAGCCGGAACGTGGGCGTCTCATCGGGCGAGTAGGAGTTCCGCACGCTGCGCAGGCTCAACTTGACCACGCTGGCCGTGCAGTTGGGCAGGGTGATGCCCGCCGGGAGCGTCGTACTCGAACCACTGCCGTTGGCCCCGTCGTCCGTGCCGCCGGTCCCGGAGCCGTCGGTACCGGAGTCGGCGGACCCGGAACCGTCACCGCCCGAACCCGCGTCCGAGCCGGAGCCGGAGTCCGAGCCGTCGGTGGCGCCCTCGCTCGACTCGTCACGCCCGCCCGGCGCCTGACTGATCGCGGGCCCCGAGCCGGACGGCCCCGGCGTGATCGAGGACGCGGGATTCTTGCCGCTCGACCCCTTGGCGCCGTTGTCGCCACCACCTCCGCCCGAGGTGACGATCCACGTGATGAGCAGCGCCAACAGGGCGATCACAGACAGCAGTACGACCCTCCGGCGCCAGTAGATGGAGGAGGGAAGCGGCCCGATCGGATTGCGCAGAGATCCCACGGCCCAAACTGTACGAGAGATCGCCCCGCCAACAGGTCCCACCCGCCGCCCGGAGTACAACTTTTCCGGATCATCATCCCGGACTCGGCACCCTTGCCCCCGACTTCACTCACCGCGCAGACCCTTACCCCTTTGCAGGGGCGCGCCTTGCACCTCTGGCCACGGCCGGGGCGCACGCCGTACGACCGCGCTCCCCCGTCGGCCACCCGGACGAGTGGCGGTACGCACGTGTGCCCCATCGCGCATGGCAGGATCGGAAGGGCCATGACTGCGCCCACGAAGCCCCCGCACAGCAGCCCCGCCGCCCCCGCCCCCGGCGCGGACCTGCACTTCCCCGTCATCGACTGGTTCGAGGACAACGCCCGCGACCTGCCCTGGCGGCACCCCGAGGCCGGCGCGTGGGGTGTGATGGTCAGCGAGTTCATGCTCCAGCAGACGCCGGTCAGCCGTGTCCTGCCGGTCTACGAGCAGTGGCTCGCCCGCTGGCCGCGCCCCGCCGACCTGTCCGCGGAGGCCCCCGGCGAGGCGGTACGCGCGTGGGGACGGCTCGGCTACCCGCGCCGCGCCCTGCGGCTGCACGGAGCGGCGGTGGCCATAACGGAACGGCACGGGGGCGACGTACCGTCGGACCACGCGCAGCTGCTCGCGCTGCCCGGCATCGGCGAGTACACGGCGGCCGCCGTCGCCTCCTTCGCGTACGGGCAGCGGCACGCCGTACTGGACACCAACGTCCGCCGGGTCTTCGCACGCGCTGTGACGGGCGTGCAGTGCCCGCCGAACGCCACCACGGCCGCCGAGCGCAAGCTGGCCCGTGCGCTGCTGCCCGAGGACGAGCGGACCGCGGCCCGCTGGGCCGCCGCGTCCATGGAGCTGGGCGCGCTGGTGTGCACGGCGAAGAACGAGACCTGCGTGCGCTGCCCGATCAACGCGCAGTGCGCCTGGCGGCTCGCGGGCAAGCCGGAGCACGAGGGCCCGCCACGCCGCGGGCAGACGTACGCCGGTACGGACCGGCAGGTGCGCGGCAAGCTGCTCGCCGTACTGCGGGAGGCGCACGCGCCCGTGCCGCAGGCGGCGCTGGACCGGGTGTGGCACGAGCCGGTGCAGCGTGCGCGGGCCCTGGACGGGCTCGTGGCGGACGGTCTGGTGGAGCCGCTGCCGGACGGTCTTTACCGCCTGCCGCTCACCTGACGCACGGTCATTTCACAGACAACGGGTTTCATCACAGCCCAAGCAGAGCCTGTGTCACATCCGGCGGCCGGGTAAATCAGTACATACACGCATTATTCGGCCCGCTGTTTTACCCAGAACCGCTTTCCGTTACACAACCGACGGACAGCCGCGCGCTAGCCGCAGGCTGCTCCGCACAGCCCCGTGACAACAGCTCCGTAGCTTCGTTTGCGTGCCCACCGAGGGCACGACGGCGACAGACCACACGCGGAAATCCGGCGGACGACCGCGGGCCGCAACGGGGCAGACGGAGGGGTTGACCATGGCGCAGGGCGAGGTGCTCGAGTTCGAGGAGTACGTCCGCACCCGGCAGGACGCGCTGCTGCGCAGTGCCCGCCGACTGGTCCCGGACCCGGTCGACGCACAGGACCTGCTGCAGACGGCCCTGGCCCGGACGTACGGCCGCTGGGAGGGCATCGCGGACAAGCGGCTCGCGGACGCCTATCTCCGCCGCGTCATGATCAACACCCGGACCGAGTGGTGGCGGGCGCGCAAGCTGGAGGAAGTCCCCACCGAGCAGCTCCCGGACGCCTGCATCGACGACTCCACCGAGCAGCACGCGGACCGCGCCCTGCTGATGGACGCGATGAAGGTGCTCGCTCCGAAGCAGCGAAGCGTCGTCGTGCTGCGACACTGGGAGCAGATGTCCACGGAGGAGACGGCCGCCGCCCTCGGTATGTCCGCGGGAACGGTCAAGAGCACGCTGCACCGGGCGCTCGCCCGGCTCCGCGAGGAGCTGGAAGCCCGCGATCTGGACGCACGCGCGCTGGAGCGTGAGGAGCGGGAGCGTTGCGTGGCGGCCTGACCGAGGCCGGGCCGGCACCGGCCCAGGCAGGGCCCACAGCGGCCCGAGGCACCTTCCAGGCGGCGATCACGGCGGTGACCGTGCTCGCCGCCCTCGCCCTTTCCGTGTCCGCGTGCGGCACCGGCGGCACCGGCGCCCGTGACGAGGGCCCCGCGCACGCGGACGCGGTGTCCGGCGGTGCGACGATGACGCCGTCAGCCGTACCCACGGACAGCGCCTCCCGGGTGGACGCGGTCCAGCTCGTCAAGGCCGACCCCGAGGTGTCGGCGGAGGTCAAGGGCGAGCTGACGCCGTGCGTCGGCGACGAGTACCCGGTCGACGTCTCCTACGGCGACCTGACCGGCGGCCCCGTCACGGACATCGTCGTGAACGTGCTGACCTGCGGCGACGCTGTCGGTGTCGGCTCGTACGTGTACCGGGAGAAGGACGGCCGGTACGAGAACGTCTTCAAGGCCGAGGAGCCCCCGGTCTACGCGGAGATAGACCGCGGCGACCTGGTGGTGACCAAGCAGGTGTACGCGAAGGGCGACGCCTTCTCCAGCCCGTCCGGCGAGACTGTGATCACCTACCGCTGGACCACCGCGGAGCGCTTCGTCAAGGAGTCCAGCATCCACAACGAGTACGGCGGCACCGAGGACGAGGACGAGGACGCGACGCCGGTGCCGGTGCCGGTGCCGATGCCCGAGAGCGGCTGACCCGGGATTTTGGGCGGGCTGGAAAAATTCTCCGGAACCCGTGAACCGATCGGGCCGCCCGATCCGATCAATGAGTGGGCGCACCGGGAGTGAACGCGACGGAAGCTCCCTGCGTCCCCTACAGGGGCGCCCAGGCAGACGTACGGCGCCCGGGCATACGCACGGCAGCCAGACACACGCACCACCGAACACGAGGACTGAGAGCACCGGGATGGCAGACCAGACCCACGTCCTGTTCGTCGAGGACGACGACGTCATCCGCGAGGCCACCCAGCTCGCCCTGGAGCGGGACGGCTTCGTGGTCACCGCGATGCCCGACGGCCTGTCCGGCCTGGACGCGTTCCGGGCCGACCGCCCCGACATCGCCCTGCTGGACGTCATGGTGCCCGGCCTGGACGGGGTGAGCCTGTGCCGGCGCATCCGGGACGAGTCCACCGTGCCCGTGATCATGCTGTCGGCGCGCGCCGACTCCATCGACGTCGTCCTGGGCCTGGAGGCCGGCGCCGACGACTATGTGACCAAGCCGTTCGACGGCGCCGTCCTGGTCGCCCGGATCCGCGCGGTGCTGCGTCGCTTCGGGCACGCGGGCGGCGGGGACCGGGCCGAGGACGCCGCGCCCGCGGGCGGTGTGCTGACCTTCGGCGACCTGGAGGTCGACACCGAGGGCATGGAGGTCCGCAGGGCCGGCCGGCCGGTGGCCCTGACACCGACCGAGATGCGGCTGCTGCTGGAGTTCTCCTCGGCCCCGGGGACGGTTCTGTCGCGGGACAAGCTCCTGGAGCGCGTCTGGGACTACGGCTGGGGCGGCGACACCCGGGTGGTGGACGTCCATGTGCAGCGGCTGCGGACGAAGATCGGCCAGGACCGCATCGAGACGGTCCGTGGCTTCGGCTACAAGTTGAAGGCCTGAGCGGGCGGGGGGTGAGGGGGATGATCCGGCACCTGGTTCCGGCCCGCTCGCAGGGCGCGGGCATCCGTACGGGCCTGCGGTGGAAGCTGAGCGCGGCCATCGCGCTGGTCGGCGCGCTGGTGGCGATCGCGCTCAGTCTCGTCGTGCACAACGCGGCCCGGGTGTCGATGCTGGACAACGCGCGCGACCTCGCCGACGAGCGCATCCAGATCGCCCAGCGCAACTTCGAGATGACCGGGCGGCCGAACTTCCCCCAGGTCAAGATCGACGATTCCCGGCTGCCGCCGGAGGTGCGGGAGAAGGTGACACAGGGGCGCCGGGTGACCTATGTGTCCGACCGTGCGGGGGGCACGCCGGACATCTGGGCGGCCGTGCCGCTGAAGGACGGGCGGGTGATGTCCCTGCACACCGGTTTCACCGACCGGAGCACGGACATCCTCAACGACCTCGACCAGGCCCTGGTGATCGGCTCGATCGCCGTCGTGCTCGGCGGCAGCGCGCTCGGGGTGCTCATCGGCGGGCAGCTCTCGCGCCGGCTGCGCAAGGCGGCGGCCGCGGCCAACCAGGTCGCCGGGGGCGAGTCGGACGTACGGGTCCGGGACGCGATCGGCGGAGTCGTACGGGACGAGACCGACGACCTCGCCAGCGCGGTGGACGCCATGGCGGACGCGCTGCAGCAGCGGCTGGAGGCCGAGCGACGGGTCACCGCCGACATCGCGCACGAACTGCGCACCCCGGTCACCGGTCTGCTGACGGCGGCCGAGCTCCTGCCGCCCGGCCGGCCCACCGAGCTGGTCCTGGACCGGGCGAAGGCCATGCGCACGCTGGTGGAGGACGTCCTGGAGGTGGCCCGCCTCGACAGCGCCTCGGAGCGGGCGGAACTGCAGGACCTCCTGCTGGGTGAGTTCGTCACCCGGCGGGTGGCCGCCAAGGACCCGGCGGTCGAGGTGCGGGTCGTCCACGAGTCGATGGTCACGACCGACCCGCGCCGCCTGGAGCGGGTCCTGTTCAACCTCCTCGCCAACGCCGCCAAGCACGGCAAGTCCCCCATCCAGGTCACCGTCGAGGGCCGGGTGATCCGGGTCCGCGACCACGGCGGTGGGTTCCCCGAGGACCTGCTGGCGGAGGGCCCGCGCCGGTTCCGCACCGGCAGCGCCGACCGGGCCGGCCACGGCCACGGCCTCGGCCTGACCATCGCGGCCGGCCAGGCCCGCGTCCTCGGCGCCCGTCTCACCTTCCGCAACGTCCGCCCCGCCGGAGCCCCGGAGCACATACCGGCCGAGGGAGCGGTGGCGGTGCTGTGGCTGCCGGAGCACGCGCCAACGAGCACGGGGAGCTACCCGATGATGCCGTAGGGGCCGAGCCTCAGGTCAAGGCCACCAGCAGCTCCTCGCCCCTCGACGGTCGCAGCCCGTCCGTCCGGCCCGTGAAGTACCGCTGCTCCAGGTGGGCCGCCGACACATGGCGTGCTTCCCGGAAGCCGGCCGCGCGGGCCAGGGTGAGGATCTGGGGTGGTGTGAAGAAGCTGAGGAAGGGGGTACCGGCCGCTCGGGCGCCGTTCATCGCGATCCGGAGCTGCTCCTGTTGCTCGGGTTCGACGTCTTCCAGGGGGCGCATGAAGGTCGTGACGAAGGTCGACCCCGGGGCGAGGGTGGCGACGAGACGGAAGGTCGCCTCGATCGCGTCGCGGGTGAGGTACATGGTGACGCCGGTGGAGGCCACCACGGCGGGCCGCGCCGCGTCGAGTCCGGCCGCGAGCAGCTGCTCCCACCAGTCCCCCTCGAAGTCGACCGGGACGAGCCGCAGCCAGTCGGGGACGCCGAGGCCGAGGTTCAGGAGGCGCTGCCGCTTCCAGGCCTGGGGGCCGGGCCGGTCGACCTCGAACACCCTCAGCCCTCGGGCGGCGACCTCGGGCCGGCGCTGGGCGAAGGTGTCGAGGCCGGCACCGAGGACGACGTACTGCTGCACACCCTGCCCGGCCTGCTCCACGACCAGGTCGTCGACGAAGCGGGCCCGGGCCACGATGGAGGCCCGGGTGCGGCGCGTGGCGTGCTCGTCCATGTCGGGACGGTCGCGCCAGCCGTCGCCCGGGTCGGCCAGCCGCAGCCCGGCCTCGTCCTCGATGATGTGCGGCGGCGGGTCGGCGAGGGCGTGCAGGGCGCGCCACAGGGCCACTCTGACGGCCGTGTGGTCGGCCGCGGCGGCCTCCTGGTTCCCGCCGGGGGCGGTGCCGACCTCCCCACCGGCCTCCCCGCCGGTCACCCGAAGTCCTTGGAGAAGTCGAGTTCCTCGCTGCGCTGGGTCAGCGAGTACCAGTTGCCGTTGTCGTCGCGGAAGATCGCCTCGATGCCGTAGGGCCGTTCCTTCGGTTCCTGGATGAACTCGACGCCCCGTGCGCTGAAGGTCTCGTAGTCGCCGCGGCAGTCGTCCGTGCGGAAGGCGCCGGCGCCGATCGCGCCCTTGCCGACGAGTTTCTTCAGTGCCTCGGAGGACTCCGGGTCGAGGCCGGGCCCGTCGAGGCTCATCAGGGCCAGCTCGACGCCGGGCTGGTCCTTGGCTCCGACGGTGATCCAGCGCATGTCTCCCATGGAGATGTCGTCGCGGACCTCGAAGTCGAGTTTCTCGGTGAAGAAGGCCTTGGTGCGCTGCTGGTCGAAGGTCCACACGGTGGTGATGCCCAGGCCCTTGATCATGGCTCTGTTCTCCTGTCCGGTGAGGTGTTCTGTACGTCACGGTAGGCAGGGCGGGGGGCGGGGCGCTTCTTCAAAGTTGCGGTCTTCTCTTCAAGGTCGCGGTTGTCGCTGCGGTCTTCGCGGGGGTCCTGGCGTGTGGGGAAGCCGCCGGCCCACAGCAGCGCGTAGCAGCCGGGAATGAGCGCGGCCCCTCGGCCCACGTGCTTGGTCCGGTACTCGCTGGGGGTCAGGCCGGTGCGGGTCTTGAAGCGGGCGGAGAAGGTGCCGAGGCTGCTGAAGCCGACGAGATGGCAGATCTCGGTGACGCTCAGATCGGCGCCGCGGAGCATCTCCTCGGCGCGCTCGATCCGGCGGTGGGTGAGGTACTGGCCGGGTGTCTCGCCGTACGCCGCCTTGAAGGCCCGTACGAAGTGGTAGCGGGAGTACCCGGCGTGCGCGGCCACGGTGTCCAGGTCGAGCTCGGGATCGGCCCAGTCGCGGTCCATGGCGTCCTTGGCGAGCCGTAGCTGCCGCGTCTTGTCCATGGGGCTCAGTACAACAGCCCGTCGGGCGTTCGGCGCCGCACACGACGAAGGCCCCCGGGGCGGACACCCGGGGGGCCTTCCTCTCACTGCCGGCTCAGACGGCCTCGACGACCTGCGGAGCCGCCGTCACGGGCTCCTCGCCCGCCTTCTGCGGCCCCGCCCCCTTGAGCGGAACCTCCTTGACGAACACGGCGGCGATCAGCGCGGTCACCGCGATCACCGCACCCAGCAGGAACGCCGAGTGGGTACCGGCGGACACCGCGTGCTGGTAGGCCTCGCGGGCCGCGGCCGGCAGCTTGGCCAGGCTGGCGGCGTCCAGCTGCGCGGACTGCTCGGTGATCTTCGAGCCCAGCGCGCCGGCCCGCTCGGCCATGACGTCCTGGACGCGGTGGTTGAACAGCGCACCCATGATCGCGACGCCGAAGGAGGAGCCGAGCGTGCGGAACAGGGTGGTGGAGGAGGAGGCGACGCCCATGTCCTTCATGTCCACGCTGTTCTGCGCGACCAGCATGGTGATCTGCATCAGGCAGCCCATGCCGAGACCGACGACGGCCATGAAGACGCCGGAGGTGAAGCGGGAGGTACCGGTGTCCATCGTGGACAGCAGGTACAGGCCGACGGCCATCAGGACGCTGCCGACGACCGGGAAGACCTTGTACTTGCCGGTGCTGGTGGTGATGCGGCCCGCGACCATGGAGGTCACCAGCATCGCGCCGAGCATGGGCAGGAGCAGCAGTCCGGAGTTGGTCGCGGAGGCGCCCTGCACGGACTGCTGGTAGAGCGGCAGGAACAGGGTCGCGCCGAACATCACGAAGCCGGTGATGAAGCCGATGACGGACATCAGGGTGAAGTTGCGGCTGCGGAAGATGTGCAGCGGCACGATCGGCTCGGCGGCCTTGGTCTGCCAGAACACGAACCCGATGAGGGCGGTGACGCCGATCCCGATCAGCTCCGTGATCCGCGCGGACGTCCAGGCGTACTCCGTGCCGCCCCAGGTGGTGACGAGGACGATCGAGGTGATGCCGACGGTCAGCAGGACCACGCCGAGGTAGTCGATGCCCGCCTTGGCCCGCTTCTTCGGCAGGTGCAGGACGGCGCTGATCGCGGCGAGGGCGATCACACCGAGCGGCAGGTTGATGTAGAAGGACCAGCGCCAGCCCCAGTTGTCGGTGATGGTGCCGCCGACGAGCGGGCCGCCGATCATCGCGAGCGCCATGACGCCGGCCATCATGCCCTGGTACTTGCCGCGCTCGCGGGGCGGGATCAGGTCGCCGATGATCGCCATGACGCCGACCATCAGACCGCCGGCGCCGAGGCCCTGGACGGCGCGGAAGCCGATGAGCTGGCCCATGTCCTGGGCCATGCCGCTGAGCGCGGAGCCGATCAGGAAGATCACGATCGAGGCCATGAAGGCGCCCTTGCGCCCGTACATGTCACCGAGCTTGCCCCAGATCGGGGTGGCCGCGGCGGTCGCGAGGGTGTAGGCGGTCACGACCCAGGACAGGTGCTCCAGGCCCCCGAGGTCGCCGACGATCGTCGGCATCGCGGTGCCGACGATCATGTTGTCGAGCATCGCGAGCATCATCGTGATCATCAGGGCGAGCAGGACGACCCGCACGCTCCTGGGTTGTTTCTCCGGTTCGGTCTCGACCGTCTGGGTGTCCGCCATTGGTTCCACTCCCCTGGGCACTGCTTCGGGCCGCCCACTTACTTGCCGCCCGGCTAGTTGGCTACACTGAGGAACGTAGACCTGTCACTAGCCGGTCGTCAAGTAAGTTTCATGGGAGCGCGAGGAGTACCAAGATGGGCGGCACCATGGACGGCACCAAGCAGCAGCGCCGCGGCAACACCCGCCAGCGCATCCAGGACGTCGCGCTCGAACTCTTCGCCGAGCAGGGTTACGAGAAGACCTCCCTCCGCGAGATCGCGGAGCGTCTGGAGGTCACGAAGGCTGCCCTGTACTACCACTTCAAGACGAAGGAAGACATCGTCGTCAGCATCTTCACGGATCTGACGAAACCGATCGAAGACCTGATCGAGTGGGGTGCGGCCCAGCCGCACACGCTGGAGACGAAGCAGGAACTCGTACGGCGCTACAGCCGGGCCCTGGCCGAGGCGGCCCCGCTCTTCCGCTTCATGCAGGAGAACCAGGCGACGGTACGGGAGTTGCAGATCGGCGACTCGTTCAAGGACCGGATGCGCGGGCTGCGGGACATCATCATCGACCCGGACGCCCCGCTCACCGACCAGGTCCGCTGCGTGAGCGCCATCTTCACGCTGCACGCAGGCATGTTCTTCCTGCAGGACCTCGAAGGCGACCCGGAGGACAAGCGCGCAGCCGTCCTCGAGGTCGCCGTCGATCTCGTGACCCAGGCGCATCAGGGCGCCTGACCACTCACCGTCGTCAGATCGCCAGGCCCTTGGCCTTCAGGAACGTCACCGGGTTGATCGCGGAGCCGTAGTTCGCGGTCGTACGGATCTCGAAGTGCAGGTGCGGGCCGCTGGAGTTGCCGGTGCTGCCGGACAGGGCGATGCGCTGACCGGTCTTGACCATCTGACCGACCTTCACGTCGATGTGCGACAGGTGGGCGTACTGCGAGTAGGTCCCGTTGCCGTGCTTGATGACGATGGCGTTGCCGTAGGCGGGGCCGTCACCGGCGCCGTTGCCGCCGGCCTTGACCACGGTGCCGCCGTGCGTGGCGACGACCTTGGTGCCGCTCGGCACCGCGAAGTCCTGGCCGCTGTGGGTGGACTGCCACATGGCGCCGGCCTGGTGGAAGGAGGCGGACTTGGTGTAGTGCGCCACCGGCTTGACCCAGGCGTTGGCCGAGACGGCCGCCTTCGCGACGGGTGCGGCGGGTGCGGCGGGTGCGGCGGGTGCGGCGGCGGACGCCACTCCGGTTCCCAGCACGGCCGCGGCACCCAGGGCGGCGGCCCCGACGGCCACGCGGGTGCGGAGCAGGGACGTACGGGAAGAACGGGACGTGACGCGCTGGAACATGAAGACCTCGTGGGTTCGGGGACAGAGAGACCGCCCGGTGCGAGAACGCCTGCCGGGTGGGCCATCCCTTGGTAACCCCGAGGTCGATAGACCCCCAAACGTGTGACGTACGACGGAAGCTAGTAATTCATCCCAAATTTTTGCGCTTCTTGACAGATGAGCCGAGACACCCCATTTGGTGGACTTCCGTACCGGAGACCCGGAAGCCCCGGCAGCCTCCAGGGCCAATGTCCCTTTTGCCCAATTTTGGCCTGCCACTACCCGCCCTAGTACCCGGCCGATGACCTGTGCGGCTTGTCACCGGCCGCCCGTCGCGCGGGACTTCGGGATGTGACGCGGGCTACTCGCGTGCCCCAGGGGCGACTTGTGACCCCGGTCACGAACTGTGCACGGGTCTGTGAGCGAGGTCTCATCGCCCCTTACCGTCCAGTAACCAGCAGGTTCCCCCCGGTAACCCGCTGGTTCCCCTCAGGCCATCCCCACAGAACAGCATGCCCACGACATAGGCAGGCCAGGACGCGAGAGGACCCCACATGACCACAGGCACCTGGAAGCGCCGCATAGCCATGACGGCCGTGGCGACGGCCGCCGTCACCGCCATGGCCGTCCCGGTCGGCGCCCAGGCCGCTACGGCCACGAGCAGCTCCACCGTCGCCACCGCCGCCGCGGAGGACGTCGACTACGCCACCTGGCAGGCCGACTGCCAGACCGTGATGAACGACGCCCTGCCCTATCTGAAGCAGCGCATCGCCGCCGCCAAGACGGGCGAGAAGCAGGCGATCGTCTTCGACATCGACAACACCACGCTGGAGACCGACTTCGGCTTCAGCTACCCGCAGCCGGCCAACAAGCCGGTCCTCGAGGTCGCCAAGTACGCCCAGGAGCACGGCGTCTCGCTGTTCTTCGTCACCGCCCGCCCGGACATCATCTACTCGTTCACCGACTACAACCTCAAGTACGTCGGCTACAAGGTCTCCGGGCTCTACGTCCGCGGCCTGATCGACCTGTTCAAGGACGTCGCCGCCTACAAGACCGCCCAGCGCGTCGACATCGAGAACAAGGGCTACACGATCATCGCCAACATCGGCAACAGCGCCACCGACCTGTCGGGCGGCCACGCCGAGAAGACGTACAAGCTGCCGGACTACGACGGCCAGCTCTCCTGACACACGACACGGCAAAAGGGGCTGCCCCGGGACTCATGTCCCGGGGCAGCCCCTTTTGTTCAGGCCGAGCGCAGACGCTTACGCGTCCTTGCTCAGGTTCGGTCCGGCGCCGCCGGCCGCCTGCTCGATCGGCGGGACGTCGGGCAGGGCCGACTTCTCCTCGCCGCGGAAGGTGAAGGTCTTGGTCTCACCCTCGCCCTCGGTGTCCACGACCACGATGTGACCGGGGCGCAGCTCGCCGAAGAGGATCTTCTCGGAGAGCGTGTCCTCGATCTCGCGCTGGATCGTGCGACGCAGCGGACGCGCGCCCAGGACGGGGTCGTAGCCCTTCTTGGACAGCAGCTCCTTGGCGGACTGGGAGAGCTCGATGCCCATGTCCCGGTCCTTCAGGCGCTCGTCCACCTTGCCGATCATCAGGTCGACGATCCGCAGGATGTCCTCCTGCGTGAGCTGCGGGAAGACGACCACGTCGTCGACGCGGTTGAGGAACTCGGGGCGGAAGTGCTGCTTGAGCTCGTCCGACACCTTGTTCTTCATGCGCTCGTAGTTGGACTTCGTGTCGCCGGAGGCGGCGAAGCCCAGGTTGAAGCCCTTGGAGATGTCCCGGGTGCCGAGGTTGGTCGTCATGATGATGACCGTGTTCTTGAAGTCCACGACCCGGCCCTGGGAGTCGGTCAGACGACCGTCTTCCAGGATCTGCAGCAGCGAGTTGAAGATGTCCGGGTGGGCCTTCTCGACCTCGTCGAAGAGGACGACGGAGAACGGCTTGCGGCGGACCTTCTCGGTCAGCTGACCGCCCTCTTCGTAGCCCACGTATCCGGGCGGGGAACCGAAGAGACGCGAGACCGTGTGCTTCTCGCTGAACTCCGACATGTCGAGGGAGATCAGCGCGTCCTCGTCGCCGAAGAGGAACTCGGCGAGCGCCTTGGACAGCTCGGTCTTACCGACACCGGAGGGGCCGGCGAAGATGAACGAACCACCCGGACGCTTCGGGTCCTTCAGACCCGCGCGCGTACGGCGGATCGCCTTCGACAGCGCCTTGACGGCGTCGTTCTGGCCGATGACCCGCTTGTGCAGCTCCTCCTCCATGCGGAGCAGGCGGCTGGACTCCTCCTCGGTCAGCTTGAAGACCGGGATGCCGGTGGCCGTGGCGAGGACCTCGGCGATCAGCTCGCCGTCGACCTCGGCGACGACGTCCATGTCGCCGGCCTTCCACTCCTTCTCCCGCTTCGCCTTGGCGGCGAGGAGCTGCTTCTCCTTGTCGCGCAGGGAGGCGGCCTTCTCGAAGTCCTGCGAGTCGATCGCGGACTCCTTGTCGCGGCGGACGCCGGCGATCTTCTCGTCGAACTCGCGCAGGTCCGGCGGAGCGGTCATCCGGCGGATGCGCATCCGGGAACCGGCCTCGTCGATCAGGTCGATCGCCTTGTCCGGCAGGAAGCGGTCCGAGATGTACCGGTCGGCCAGAGTGGCGGCCTGGACCAGCGCCTCGTCGGTGATGGAGACGCGGTGGTGGGCCTCGTACCGGTCACGGAGACCCTTGAGGATCTCGATGGTGTGCGGCAGGGACGGCTCAGCGACCTGGATGGGCTGGAAGCGGCGCTCCAGTGCCGCGTCCTTCTCCAGGTGCTTGCGGTACTCGTCGAGCGTGGTGGCGCCGATGGTCTGCAGCTCACCGCGGGCCAGCATCGGCTTCAGGATGGAAGCCGCGTCGATGGCGCCCTCGGCGGCACCCGCACCGACCAGCGTGTGGAGCTCGTCGATGAACAGGATGATGTCGCCGCGGGTGCGGATCTCCTTGAGCACCTTCTTCAGGCGCTCCTCGAAGTCACCGCGGTAGCGGGAGCCCGCGACCAGCGCGCCGAGGTCCAGGGTGTAGAGGTGCTTGTCCTTGAGAGTCTCGGGCACCTCGCCCTTGACGATGGCCTGGGCGAGGCCCTCGACGACGGCGGTCTTGCCGACGCCGGGCTCACCGATCAGGACCGGGTTGTTCTTGGTACGGCGGGACAGCACCTGCATGACCCGCTCGATCTCCTTCTCGCGCCCGATGACCGGGTCGAGCTTGGACTCGCGAGCGGCCTGGGTGAGGTTCCGGCCGAACTGGTCGAGGACCAGGGACGTCGAGGGGGTGCCCTCGGCAGGCCCGCCGGCGGTGGCGGTCTCCTTGCCCTGGTAGCCGGAGAGCAGCTGGATGACCTGCTGCCGCACCCGGTTGAGATCTGCGCCCAGCTTGACGAGGACCTGGGCGGCGACGCCCTCGCCCTCACGGATCAGGCCGAGCAGGATGTGCTCCGTGCCGATGTAGTTGTGGCCCAGCTGAAGGGCCTCGCGGAGCGACAGCTCCAGGACCTTCTTGGCACGGGGGGTGAAGGGGATGTGCCCGGACGGGGCCTGCTGGCCCTGGCCGATGATCTCCTCCACCTGCTGGCGGACCGCCTCGAGCGAAATCCCGAGGCTCTCAAGGGCCTTGGCGGCGACACCCTCACCCTCGTGGATCAGGCCCAGGAGGATGTGCTCGGTGCCGATGTAGTTGTGGTTGAGCATCCGGGCTTCTTCCTGAGCCAGGACGACAACCCGCCGCGCGCGGTCGGTGAACCTCTCGAACATCGTTAATCGCTCCTCAGAGCGGTCAGGCAGTGGGGGGAACTTCCCCTCCCTGTCCTTCCGCAGCTTAGTCCCGCAAGCGGGGACCGCTCATTCCAACTGCCGACACCGTCGATGGCCTCCTGACCCCGAACGCCGACATCTGCTCCAACCCGATGGTGCGAGACGATGTTCCCGCAGGCCAGGTGGTTACCCTCACCATCAGTACGCCGATGGCGAACGTGAGACGTCCTTTCCTGCGTGTCGCCCCCTCCCACTAGGGAAGTCTTACCCGCCGGCACGGACAGTCCATGCCGTGGGCACCCTTTCCCTCCGCTACGGGCGAACAACCTTGCGCCTCCCGAGCCCCTTGCGCGCCCTCTCGGCCACCACTCTGTGCGACCTCGACGGCACCCAGCGTAACTCCGGGGCTCTTCGAATGGTTCTACTCGTCATGGTTCGCCCTGTCCCCCTCCCCCGTCGACCGCTGGACGCCGCCGGCCCGGACGGCAACGGCCCCGAGGGCGCCGCCCGGCACGCCCGGGACGCCCGGGTGCGCGGCTGGTACGAGAACGAACTGGGGTGGGCGACGGTGCCCGGGGAACCGGTACGACTTTTGGTGGGCGAGCGCTTCGACGTCCTGGAGGTTCCCGCGGAGGCCGGCCACGCGGCGCTCGGGCGCCTGGCGCCGGGGTTCCCGGTGGCCGTGCAGGGCGGGACGGGCGGGTCCGGCGGACGGATGCGGCTCCTGGTGGCCGCGGGGAGCGCGGAGGAGCTGCCGGGGATCCTTCGGTGGCTGGAGTGGGGCACTCTGCCGCTGGATCTGACGGCGCTCGGCGAGGGCTGCCTCATGGAGGCGCCGGTGCCTTCGGGGCTCGTCCCCGGCTGCCGGCGTCACGGGCCGGTGCAGGGGGCCGCCGTCTGGGTGCGGCCCCCCGTGGCGGGGTGCGGGGCCGAGGCCTCGCTGCCGACGGTGTCGGCGTTGGGGGGCGTGCGGGACGCCCCCGATCTGGTGCGGTTGGTGGACACGCTGGCAGCGCACTGCCACCGTGTCCGGCTGCGGCGGCTCGCCGCTCAGCCGTTGGCCTTCTCGTAAGCCTCGCGAATGGTCGCCGGAACGCGGCCACGGTCGTTGACCTCGAAACCGTTCTCCTTCGCCCACGCACGGATCTGAGCGGTGTCCTGGCTGCTGCCGGAAGCGGCACGCGCCTTTCCACGCCCGCCCGAGGCGCGGCCTCCGGTACGACGGCCACCCTTCACATAGGGCTCGAGAAGCCCGCGGAGGTTGTCCGCATTGGCAGTGGTGAGATCGATCTCGTAGGTCTTGCCGTCCAGCGCGAACGTCACGGTCTCGTCCGCCTCGCCACCGTCGAGGTCGTCGACAAGAAGGACCTGAACCTTCTGTGCCACCGGATTTCCTTTCATCGATAACGTGAGGGACGGGGGTCCGCGGCGTCCGCCGTTTAGCCGCGCCCTGTTATATGCAGTACTGCAGTACGTCGGAAAGCAAACCGCTTTTGCTGGAAAAACACAAACCCCTGGGAGAGCCCGACAGCCCGCCCCCCGCCCGGAAACGTGCGCGTTTCGGACATAGGGCACCGGGCAAGGCCGGTCCGTCGGAATGGACGGCCACGATCACAGATGCAGAAGCATCCGGCTGTTGCCCAAGGTGTTCGGTTTCACTCGTTCGAGTCCGAGGAACTCCGCCACGCCCTCGTCATAGGAACGCATCAGCTCCGCGTAGACATCGGTGTCGACCGGCGTCTCACCGATCTCCACGAAGCCGTGCTTGCCGAAGAAGTCCACTTCGAAGGTCAGGCAGAAAACCCGGCGAACGCCGAGCCACCGAGCGGTGTGCAGCAACTTCTCCAACAACTGGTGGCCCACCCCGGCGCCCTTCAGGCCGGGCTTGACCGCGAGAGTGCGCACTTCAGCGAGGTCTTCCCACATCACGTGCAGCGCGCCGCAGCCGACGACCTCGGCGTTGTCGTCGCGTTCGGCGACCCAGAACTCCTGGATGTCCTCGTAAAGGGTCACCGTCGCTTTGTCGAGCAGGATGCCGCCCCGGACGTAGGCGTCAAGGAGTCGGCGTACCGCGGGCACATCGGCGGTCCGGGCCCGCCGGACGGTGATGGCTTTAGCGTTGACTTCGGGGTTCCCGGGGTTCTCGGCGGCGGGGATCTCTGCGGGCATGTGCGGACGCTATCGCCCGCCGTCCTCGGACGCCGAGGCGGGGTTCTCCCCGGCACTGCCGGCAGATGCGTCTGCGGCTGTTTCCGGACCTTGGACGATGCGTACGGCATCGCGCAGCGCCTGTCGCTGTTCGTCGCTCATCATCCCGAAGAAGGCGACGAGGGCGGCGGCGGGGTTGTCGCTCTGCGCCCAGGCGTCGTTCATGAGGGCCGCGGCGTAGGCGGCGCGGGTGGAGACGGCCTCATATCGATAGGCCCGGCCTTCGGCCTCGCGGCGCACCCAGCCCTTCTGATGGAGATTGTCCAAAACGGTCATCACCGTGGTGTACGCGATGGACCGTTCCTGTTGAAGGTCTTCCAGGACTTCTCGAACGGTCACCGGGCGGTTCCACTTCCACACCCGCGTCATGACCGCGTCTTCGAGTTCTCCCAATGGGCGAGGCACTCTCAGCACAATAGTGGGAGATCTCGACAATCGCGTGTCGAACGTGCACTTTAGCTGTCAAACATGCACAAAAAGGGCGTACGGCCCTGAGGGAGCCGTACGCCCGGGGGGTGCCGCTGCCGGCTGCGGGGCGGGGGTCAGGCGTCGGTACCGGCGGAGGACTGCCGGGCGCCCTCCGCGCGCGCGAGGGCGGCGTCGACGGCCGCGTCCTCCTTGGCCTTGTTGGCGCCTCCCTGGGTCTTCACGATCACCCTGATCAGACCGATGAAGAAGGCCGCCATGACGACGGGGGGCACCAGCGCGGAGACATAGTCCATGGATCCAGGGTAGCCACGGAGGAATGGGGCATCGGGCCGGGGTCGGATCGAGGTCGCCTCACGCGGGCGTGCAGTCGCCTCACGCGCGCGTGCCTCAGCCGACCGCCAGTCTCCTCGGTTGCCGCTGCTCCGGCTCGGCGGGTGGCGGCGGAGGGGTCGGCTTGCGGCGCGGGAAGACCTCGCCCGGGGTCGGGACGGGGCGGCGTACGGGCGCGGGGCCGGGGCCGGGCTTCGCGGGGACGGGGCCGGGACCGGGGGCGGGTGCGGGCGCGGCGGGCTTCTCGGCGGGTTTCTTGCGGGGTTCCTCGCGCGGGTCCTCGGCGAGGACTGTACGGATGTCGTCGCCCTCGGCGGAACGGCCCCCGGGAAGGGCGAGAAGGCGGGTACGGGACGCCGGGACCGCCGGGGTGGACGCGGAGACCGGCGCGTCGGCCGCGGAGGCCTGACGGGGCGTACGGCGGGCCAGGCGGGCCCGTACGTCCTGTTCGGCGAGGACCTGGCAGCGGTCGAGGAGGGCCGCGGCGGCCGGATCGCGCCGCAGGGCGCGCAGGGCGGCGAGATCCTCGACGCCGGGCCGGTGGCCCGTGGCCAGGACCTCCTCCAGGAGCGTGAGGTAGCCGGCGGCGGCGCCGGGGAGGGCGGCGCGGTAGCGGCCGAGGTCGGCCACCAGGAAGGCCCGCAGCCGGGCGGCCTCGCACAGCGCCTCGTCGAGCGACTCGGCTAGGCGATGACAGTCCTGGACGTCCTCGGCGCTGGCGGGACCGGGGTGGAGGGCGAGGGCGAGGGCGCGGCGGAGCACACGCAGCTCCTCCGCGCCGAACGCCATGCCGCCGCGGGATCCGTATGGCGTGGGCATGCGGCGACGATACGCGCTAATCGGACAAATTCGACATAGGGGACGGGTGTGGCGCGCACGAATCCGTCCCCTGGCCGGTTACCGGCGGGAAACGCGGCTCACATGCGCGAGACGTTCCGCTCGTACACCAGCCGCAGCCCGATCAGCGTCAGCCACGGCTCGTGCTCGTCGATCACCGAGGACTCGCCGAGGACCATGGGGGCGAGGCCGCCCGTCGCGATGACGGTGACGTCGTCGGGGTCCTCGGCCAGCTCTCGGGCCATGCGGGTGACCACGCCGTCGACCTGGCCCGCGAAGCCGTAGACGATGCCGGACTGCATGGCCTCGACCGTGTTCTTGCCGATCACGCTGCGCGGGCGGGCCACCTCGATCTTGCGGAGCATGGCCGCCCTGACGCCCAGCGCCTCCACCGAGATCTCGATGCCGGGGGCGATCACCCCGCCCACGTACTCGCCCCGCGCGCTCACCGCGTCGAACGTCGTCGCGGTGCCGAAGTCGACGACGATCGCCGGGCCGCCGTAGAGCTCGTTCGCGGCGACCGCGTTGATGATGCGGTCGGCGCCGACCTCCTTGGGGTTGTCGAAGAGGATCGGCACCCCGGTCTTGACGCCCGGCTCGACGAGGACCGCGGGGACGTCGCCGTAGTAGCGGCGGGTGACCTCGCGCAGTTCGTGCAGCACCGAGGGGACGGTCGCGCAGATCGCGATGCCGTCGATGCCGTCGCCCAGCTCCACGCCGAGCAGCGGGTGCATGCCCATCAGGCCGTGCAGCAGGACCGCGAGCTCGTCGGCCGTACGGCGGGCGTCGGTCGAGATCCGCCAGTGCTCGACGATCTCCTCACCGTCGAACAGGCCGAGCACCGTGTGCGTGTTCCCCACGTCGATCGTCAGCAGCATGGCCGGTACCCGCTCCCTACTCCGCGTCCCGCAGATCCAGACCGATGTCCAGGATCGGCGAGGAGTGGGTCAGGGCCCCCACTGCCAGGAAGTCGACGCCGGTGCCCGCGTAGGCGCCGGCGTTCTCCAGGGTCAGCCGGCCGGAGGCCTCCAGCAGGGCGCGTCCGCCGACGATGCCCACCGCCTCCGCGCACTCGCCCGGGGTGAAGTTGTCCAGCAGGATCAGGTCGGCGCCCGCGTCGACGACCTCGCGCAGCTGGTGCAGGGTGTCGACCTCGACCTCGATCGGCACGTCCGGGAAGGCCTCCCGTACGGCCTTGAAGGCCTGGGCGACGCCGCCCGCCGCCACGACGTGGTTGTCCTTGACCAGGGCCGCGTCCGACAGCGACATGCGGTGGTTGACGCCACCGCCCGCGCGGACCGCGAACTTCTCCAGCGAGCGCAGGCCGGGGGTGGTCTTGCGGGTGTCCCGCACGCGCGCCTTCGTGCCTTCCAGGGTGTCCGCCCACGCGCGCGTGGCGGTCGCGATGCCGGAGAGGCGGCACAGCAGGTTCAGGGCGCTGCGCTCGGCGGTCAGCAGGTCACGCGTGCGTGTGGTCACCGACAGCAGCTTCTGGCCCGCCTCCACCCGGTCGCCGTCCTCGACGTGCCGCTCGACCTCGAACTCGTCGGTGCACACGACCGAGACGACCGCCTCGGCGACCCGCAGGCCCGCGACCACGCCCGCCTCGCGCGCGGTGAAGTCGGCGGTGGCCACGGCCTCCTCGGGGATGGTCGCGACGGTCGTCACGTCCACGCCGTGGGCCAGGTCCTCCTGGATGGCGACGTTGGCGATGTCCTCGACCTCGACCGGGTCGAGCCCGGCCTCGGCCAGGAGCTGGGCGAGCGCGGGGTCGAGACCGCACTCCAGGTATTCCTCGTCGCCCAGGTCGCCCTCTGCGCCGCAGGCGCAGCCGTCGCCGCAGCCGCCGGTCGGGGCGAGGGGGAGGTCGTCGGTACTCACGTCTGTCACTGCTCCTGCTGGTGCTGCCGGGTCGGGGGGAAGTCTGCGGTATCGGTGGTGTGTACGGCGAGCGACCGGTCCGGATTCAGCCGTACGACGATGTGACGGCGCCATGTGTCGTCGCGCTCGGCGTGGTCCTCGCGCCAGTGGCAGCCGCGGGTCTCCTCGCGCAGCGCGGCGGCGGCGACCAGGACGCGGGCCACGCACAGGAGGTTGGTGGCCTCCCAGGTGTCGACGCCGGGCTCGGCGGTCTTGCCGTTCTCGTCGAGCGCGTCGCGGGCCTCGCTGTGCAGGCGGTGCAGCTGGTCGGCGGCCTTGGCGAGGGACTCGGCGGAGCGCAGCACACCGGCGCCGTCCGTCATGATCCGCTGGATCGTGAACCGGGCCTCGGCGCCGAGCAGCGGGTGGGCGGGCTTCTCCGGATGCTCCACCTGGGCGGGCACGCGCGCGTGCAGGCCGTCGCCGGCGTGGCTGTCGGCGATGTCGGCGGCGATCCGCTCGGCGTAGACCAGCCCCTCCAGGAGGGAGTTGGACGCGAGCCGGTTCGCGCCGTGCACGCCGGTGCAGGCGACCTCACCGCACGCGTACAGGCCCGGGACGGTCGTCCGGCCCCGGGAGTCGGTGCGCACGCCGCCGGAGGCGTAGTGGGCGGCCGGGGCTATCGGGATGGGGTCGTGGACGGGGTCGATGCCGTGGGCGCGGCAGGCGGCGAGGATCGTCGGGAAGCGGTGCTCCCACATCTCGGCGCCGAAGTGGCGGGCGTCGAGGAACATGTGCTCGGCGTCCCGCTCCTGCATCCGGCGCATGATGCCCTTGGCGACGATGTCCCGGGGGGCCAGTTCGGCGAGTTCGTGCTGCCCGACCATGAAGCGCACGCCGTCCGCGTCCACCAGGTGGGCGCCCTCGCCGCGTACCGCCTCGGAGACCAGCGGCTGCTGGCCCTCCGCGTCCGGGCCGAGGAACAGCACCGTCGGGTGGAACTGCACGAACTCCAGGTCGCTGACCTGCGCGCCGGCGCGCAGCGCGAGCGCCACGCCGTCGCCCGTCGACACGGACGGGTTGGTGGTTGCGGAGAAGACCTGCCCCATGCCGCCGGTGGCGAGGACGACCGCCGGGGCGTGCACGGCGCCCACGCCGTCGTGCTGGCCCTCGCCCATCACGTGCAGGCTGACGCCCGCCGTGCGGCCGTCGGCGTCGGTGAGCAGGTCCAGGACGAGAGCGTTCTCGATGGTGCGTACGCCCCGCGCGCGGGCCGCCTCGACGAGTGCGCGGGAGATCTCCGCGCCGGTCGCGTCGCCGCCCGCGTGGGCGATCCGGCGCCGGTGGTGACCGCCCTCACGGGTGAGTTCCAGGTCGCCCTCGGCGGACTCGTCGAAGTGCGCGCCGGTCTCGATCAGCCGCCGTACGGCGTCCGGGCCCTCGGTGACGAGGATCCGGACGGCGTCCTCGTCGCACAGGCCCGCGCCCGCCACCAGCGTGTCGTCCAGGTGCTGTTCGGGGGTGTCGCCCTCGCCGAGGGCCGCGGCGATGCCGCCCTGCGCCCAGCGGGTGGAGCCGTCGTCGAGCCGGGCCTTGGTGACGACGACGGTGTCCAGGCCGGCTGCCTCGCAGCGCAGGGCCGCGGTCAGCCCCGCCACGCCGGAGCCGACGACCACCACGTCCGCGGCGATCGACCAGCCTGGGGCGGGCGCGTGCAGTCGTATGCCTGTGCTGGTCACAAGGCGGCTCCGAGGGTTCCGAAGGTGAGGGGGAGGTTGTCGATCAGCCGGGTCGTCCCGACCCGGGCGGCGACGGCGAGCACGGCCTCGCCGGTGAAGTCGTCCCCGCGGTCGCCGATCTCCGTGAAGTCGGACGGGTCGACGAGGGCGAGGTAGTCCAGCTCCAGCGGCGGGTCGAGCCGGGCGGCGTCGTCGAGGACCAGCCGGGCGGCCTCGCGGACGGCGGCCGCGGCGCCGGGCACGGCCTGGGCGACGGCGTGCGCGTCGGCCGCCGCCCGGGACTCCCCGAGCGCGCTGAGCGCCTCGGCACGCGCGTGCGTGGCGGGTACCTCACGCGCGCGTGCCCGCAGTGCCTCCTGGGCGGCGTGCCGGTCGCGGCCGGCGAACAGGGCCGCCGACAGGGCGAGCGCGGTGCGCCGCTCCTTCGCGGAGAGATAGCGGTTGCGGCTGGACAGGGCGAGCCCGTCGTCCTCACGGACGGTGGGCACGCCGACGATCTCGATGCCGAAGTTCAGGTCGCGGACCATACGGCGGATCAGCGCGAGTTGCTGGGCGTCCTTCTGCCCGTACAGCGCCACGTCGGGCCGGGTGAGGTGCAGCAGCTTGGCGACGACCGTGAGCACACCGTCGAAGTGGCCGGGGCGCGAGGCGCCCTCCAGGCGCTCCCCCATCGGGCCCGCGCTGACCCGGACCTGGGGCTCGCCGCCCGGGTAGACCTCGTCCACGGCCGGGGCGAACACGGCGTCCGCGCCCGCCTCCTCGGCGATCTTCAGGTCGGCGTCCAGGGTGCGCGGATAGCGGTCGAGATCCTCGCCCCGGCCGAACTGCAGCGGGTTGACGAAGACGGTGACGACGACCTCTCCGTCCGGCCCGGCGAGGTCACGGGCGGTGCGGATCAGGGTGGCGTGGCCCTCGTGCAGGGCGCCCATCGTCATCACGACGGCCCGGCGGCCGCTGCGCGGGCGTGCGTGCAGTTCGGCGGCGGTGCGCAGGAGGGTGGGGGTCATCCGGCGTCTCCTTCGGTGCCGTGGGTGCCGTGGGTGCCGGAGGTTCCGGGGGCGCCGTCGGCCCGGCCCGCGAGGACGCCGAGGAGGTCCTCGGCCAGTTCCGGCTTGAGCAGCCCGTGGGCGAGCGCGCGGTCGGCGGTCGCCCGGGCCATCGCCAGATACCCGGCGACGGTCTGCGGGGCGTGCCGGCGCAACTCGGCGACGTGCGCGGCGACCGTGCCGGCGTCGCCGCGGGCGACGGGGCCGGTGAGCGCGGCGTCGCCGGAGCGCAGCGCGTTGTCGAGGGCGGCGCCCAGCAGCGGGCCGAGCATCCGGTCGGGGGCCTCGACGCCCGCCGCGCGCAGCAGCTCCATGGACTGGGCGACGAGCGTGACCAGGTGGTTGGCGCCCAGGGCGAGGGCCGCGTGGTAGAGCGGGCGGTTCTCCTCGGCGATCCACTCCGGTTCGCCGCCCATCTCGATGACGAGGGCCTCGGCGGCCAGCCGCAGCTGGTCGGGGGCGGTGACGCCGAAGGAGCAGCCGGCGAGACGCTGCACGTCCACGGGCGTGCCGGTGAACGTCATCGCCGGGTGCAGGGCCAGCGGCAGCGCGCCCGCGCGCGTGGCGGGGTCGAGGACTTTCGCGCCGTAGCGGCCCGAGGTGTGCACGAGGAGCTGCCCGGGCCGTACGGCGCCGGTCTCGGCGAGGCCCTGCACCAGGCCGGGCAGGGTGTCGTCGGGGACGGTGAGCAGCACCAGGTCGGCGTGGCGGAGGACCTCTGCGGGCGTCATCAGAGGCACGTCGGGCAGCATCTGCGCGGCCCGCCGCCGGGAGGCGTCGGAGACTCCGGAGACGGCCACCGGGCGGTGTCCGGCGAGCTGGAGGGACGCGGCGAGGGCGGGTCCCACACGGCCGGCGCCGACGACGCCGACGGTGAGCCGCGCGGGGCGGTCCCTGGGGTCTGGTTGTTGAAATGCACTCACGCGAGGGCGGCCTTCCCGTTCCAGTCCGCGCGGGGTACCGGACGATTTCTCGTCATGTTAACGCGATTGGAGTTCGGGACGGCCTGGTCGTCTCGCGGCGAGTGCTTCGGGGTCAGCCGGTGAGGGCCCGGATCGTGGGTGTCCGGTAGAGGTCGCGCAGGGGCACGGAGGCCAGTCCCCGGGCGCGCAGAGCGGCGTTGATACGGACGGCGAACAGGGAGTTTCCGCCGAGCTCGAAGAAATCGTCGTCGAGACCGACGGGGGTGCCGAGGACGGATTCCCAGATCTCCTCGAGGGCCTCGGCGAGACCAGCGTCACGTAGGGGACCGGGGGTCCGCGGGGCTGCCGCGGCCGTGGGCGTCGAGCGGAGGGGGGCCGGGAGGCGGTCCGCGTCCAGCTTGCCGTTGGTCGTGAGGGGGAGGGCGTCGAGGGGAGTGACGGTCGCCGGGACCATGTGCTCGGGCAGGATGCCGGCGGCGCGCTTGCGGACGCCCTGCGGGTCGGCGGCCGCGGCGCCGCCGGTGGGAACGACGTACGCGTCCAGGCGGGCCGTGGCCGGGTCGGCGGGGTCGTCGCGCCGTACGACGACGGCCGCGGCGGCGACGGCCGGGTCCTCCAGGAGCACCGAGCGGATCTCGTCGAGCTCGATGCGGAAGCCGCGGATCTTGACCTGGCTGTCGATCCGGCCGAGGTGTTCCAGCCGACCGTCGGGACGAAGACGACCGAGGTCGCCACTGCGGTACACGCGCGCGTCAGAGCGGTACACGCGCGCGTCAGAGCGGTACGCGCGCGTGCCGGAGGAGTGCGGGTCGGGGGCGGCCGGGTCCGCGTCAGCCGGACCCGAGACGGCCGGACGCGGGACGGCCGGACGCGGGACGGCCAGGCCCAGGGCAGCCGGACCCAGGACGGCCGGATCCAAGGCAGCCGGACCCAGGACGGCCGGATCCAAGGCAGCCGCACCCGAGACGGCCGGGTCAGGGACGGCCGGGTCCAAGGCAGCCGGGCCCGGGACGGCCGGATCCGTTACGGCCAGATCCGGGACGGCCGGGTCCGGGACGGCCAGGCCCAGAGCAGCCAGACCCAGGACGGCCGGATCCAAGGCAGCCGGGCCCAGAGCAGCCGGGCCCAGGGCAGCCGGGCCCGGAGCCGCCGGGCCCAGGGGATGCGGGTCCGGGGCGAGCGGGTCCGGGGCGTGTGGGTCCGGGGCGTGTGGGTCCGGATGGAAGCGTTCCGCTGTTAGTTCGGGGCGGTTGAGGTAGCCGGTGGCGACGCCCGCGCCGCCTACTCGGATCTCGCCGGTGACGCCCGGCGGCACGAGCCGGCCGCGCTCGTCGGTGACGTACAGGTGCCAGCCCGGCAGGGCGGGGCCCACGGAGCGGGAGCCGGCGAGGGCGAGGGCGCGGGTGACGGTCTGGGCGGTGACGTGCACGGTCGTCTCCGTGATCCCGAACATGTTGACCATGCGGCAGCTGTGTTCGGGGTGCCGGTCGAACCAGGGCAGCAGCATGCGGCTGTCCAGCGGTTCGCCGCCGAACACCACCAGCCGGACCGGCAGCGCGGCGTGGTCGGTCCGCAGGAGCTGGGAGAACGCGGACGGGGTCTGGCTGAGCACGGTGACCCGGCGTTCGAGGAGCAGGTCGCGGAAGTCCTCCGGCTCGCGGCTGACGAAGTACGGCACGACGACCAGCCGTCCGCCCGTCAGCAGACAGCCCCAGATCTCCCACACCGAGAAGTCGAAGGCGGCCGAGTGGAAGAGGGTCCAGGTGTCGTCGGGGCCGAGCCGGTACTCGTCCCGGGTGGCGTCGATCAGGGCGGTCACGTTGCGGTGCGGGACGAGGACGCCCTTGGGGCGGCCTGTGGAACCGGAGGTGTAGATCACGTACGCCGGGTCGCCGGGGGCCGGTTCGGGGAGTTCGGGTGCTGCGGCTGCCACGGCAGTGGCGGCGAGGTCGTCGGGGGTCGCGAGCGTGATGCCGTCCCCGCTCGGGAACTCGGGCAGCCGGGTCACGACCACGCGCAGACCCGCGTCCGCGACCGTGTGGGCGAGCCGGTCGGCGGGGTAGGCGGGGTCGGTCGGGACGTAGGCGGCACCGGCGCGGACCACACCGAGCAGGGTGACCACGAGTTCCGCGGTCCGCTCCAGGCAGACGCCGACACGGTCGCCGGGGCGGACGCCGTGGGCCAGCAGCCCGGCGGCGACCCGGGCGGAACGCTCGTCCAGCTCCCGGTAGGTGAGCTCGGTGGCGCCGTCGCAGAGGGCGACCGCGTCGGGCCTGGCGGCGGCGATCCTCGCGAACGCCCAGGGAAGCGTGTCCGGTTCGGAGGCGAGTGCCACGGCGGGACGGCCGAGCCGGGCGACACGGGCGCGCTCGTCCGCGTCGAGCAGCTCGACGTCCGCGACCGCCGTCTTGGGGGCGAGGGCCCACTGCCGGCAGACCTCGCCGTAGTGCCGCGTGAAGCCCTCGGCGACAGCCGCCGAGACATGGCTGAGCCGGAAGTAGCAGGTGAGGCGGGTGCCGCCGGAGGGGAGAGGCGAGAAGACGAAGGTGAGGGGGAAGGGTGGGGCGAGGCAGGGAAGGCGGTCGGCCGGGGGCGCGTCGGGATCGTCGAGTACCCCTGCCAGCACGGTCCCCGTCACGCGTTCCCCGCCGCCGGCCGCCAGTTGGTCGAGGGTGGCCGGCTCCGGCAGCTCGTACCGGAGGGTCCCCGTCCGGTCGGACGCGACCGTCGCCGAGCCGGTCCCCCCGTGCCCGTCGTAGCGGGCGAGGGTCAGGGCCAGGGCGGGCAGGCTCGGTGAGCCGTGCGGGAAGGGCAGGTCCAGGGCGCAGGTGCCGTGGGTGGTGGCGGTGGGATCGCCGTCGCCCCAGTCCGGGGCGTCGGCCGGGGGCGGGAACCCGGTGCGGGAGGCCGCGGGTTCGGGGCAGGGCGACGGCGGGCGCTCCCCCGTCAGCACCTCCGCCAGATGGCGCAGGCCCGCCCCGTCCAGGCGGTCGCGATGGGCGACGAGGACCAGGTCCGCCGTGCCGTCGCCGTACCGGAGCAGGACGCAGCGCACCTCCCGCTCGACCGGGCGCCGCAGTTCGGCCTCGCGGCGGCGTACGGCGAGCGGCTCGGCCGGGGCGGCCGGGACGTCGTCCGTCCACAGCCGCCAAGGGCCCGCCGCGGCCAGCCGGTCCCGCAGGAGTCGTACGTCCGCCCCGGTCACCGGGACGCGGACCGCATGGCACTGTGCACCCGGCACGGGTGTCCTCCCTCTTTCTTCGTGTACGAGGTGTACGAGTGCGGTTCGGCCGGCCGGGAATCAGCGGGCCGAGAAGCCGCCGTCGACCGTCAGGGTCGTCCCGGTGACCTGCCGGGCGTCGTCCGAGAGGAGGTAGACGACCGCCGCCGCCACGTCCCCCGGCTCGATCAGCGCGTTCATCGGCTGCGCGGCGACGAACTCCTCCTCGTGCTCGCTCACCGGTACGTCGAGGGCGCGGGCGATCTCGGCGAGCATCCGGCCCTCGGCGGCCGGGTCGTCACGGACCGAGCCGGGGCAGACGGCGTTGACCCGCACCTTGCGGGGCGCGTAGTCGAGCGCCGCCGCCTTGGTGAGTCCGACCAGGCCGTGCTTGGCGGCGACGTACCCGGCGAAGTGCCGGTAGCCGACCAGGCCCGCCGTGGAGGCGATGTTGACGATGCTGCCCGAGCGGCGGGCGCTCATGGCCTTGCCGACGGTACGGATCATCCGCCAGGCGCCGGAGAGGTCGACGTCGATCATCAGCGCCCACTCCTCCTCGCCGATCTCGTGCGCGGGCCGGCCCGAGGGCGCCGCGATGCCCGCGTTGTTGACGACCCCGTCGAGCGCGCCGAACCGGTCCTCGGCGAGCGCCACCGCCTCCTCGACGGACCGCAGGTCGCGGACGTCGCAGCGAGCGGTGAGCACCGCCGCGCCGGCCTCACGGCACAGCGTGGCGGTGTGCTCCAACTGGCCCTCGGTGCCCAGCGGATACGGCACTCCGGGCAGGTCGGCGCACAGGTCGAGGAGCGCCAGGTCGGCGCCCTCGGCGGCGCACGCCACGGCCGTGGCCCGCCCCAGTCCCCGGGACGCCCCGGTGACGACGACGGTCTTCCCGGTCAGACGCATGACCCGCTCCCCCTCGGCTCAGTGGACTTCTCAGTGGACTTCTCAGTGGACTTCTCAGTGGATTGCTCAGTGGATTTCGCGGTGGATTCGCGGTGGATTTCGCGGTGGGCTTCTCGGCTCAGCGCACGTCGGCGGTGACGACGTCCAGCAGTTCCGCCGCCGACTCGGTCAGGTACATGTGGCCGCCGGACAGCTCCACGGACCGGAAGTCGGCGCCCGCGACCTTCGCCCAGGCAGCCGCCTCCTCGCGGCTGACGAGTTCGTCGTGGCTGCCGCGCAGCACGGTGAGCGCGGCGGGCAGCGCCAGGTCGGTGGACGGCGTGTAGGTCTCGTGCATCTCGACGTCGGCGCGGAGCGTCGGCAGGATCAGCTCGCGCATCTCCGGGTCGTCGAGGGCCTCGTGGGTGTACCCGGCGAACTCGTTGACCTGGGCGAGGAATGCGTCGTCGGGCAGGCCGGTGGCCCGGCGGACGCGTTGTTCGGCGGGTTGCGGGGAGCCGCTGACGAAGAGGCGGACGAGTTCGGGGCCACCGGGTTCCGCCACGAGGCGGTGGGCGAGTTCGTAGGCGAGGACGGCGCCCAGGCTGTGCCCGAACAGGGCGATCCGGCGCGGCAGCTCCGGGTCGGCGTCGAGGGCGGCGCGCAGTTCGCCGTGGAGCCCCTCGGTCGCCGTACGGGTGTCGGTGTACGGGTCCTCGTCGATACGGCGTTCACGGCCGGGGAGCTGGAGCGGCAGGATCGTCAGGCGGTCGCCCGCGACGCGCTGCCAGGGGCGGAAGAAGGAGGCGCCCGCGCCCGCGAAGGGCAGGCAGACCAGGGTCGTACGAAGGGTCATCGGTTCGTCTCCTCCGTGTCGGCGGCCAGCCGGGCCGTGTAGCGCACCGGCAGTTTCTTCAGGCCCCGGCTGGTGGAGTTGTCGAAGACCCACTCCAGCTCGTCGTGCGGGACGGCGAGTTCGAGGCCGGGCAGGCGGCGCAGCAGGGTCGGGAAGGCGACCGAGCCCTCGACGCGGGAGAGGGGGGCGCCGACACAGAAGTGGGCGCCGTGGCCGAAGGCGAAGTGGCGGTTGTTGGCGCGGGTGATGTCGAGGCGGTCGGGGTCCTCGAAGGCCTCGGGGTCGCGGTTGGCGGAGTCCATGAGGATGTGGACGAAGCCCTCGCGGGGTACGGGGCAGCCGCCGAGTTCCATGTCCTCGGTGGCCACGCGCAGGGTGCCGCGGTAGACGGGCGGCTCGAAGCGGAGGAACTCCTCGACCGCCGACTCGACCAGCTCGGGCTCGGCGCGCAGGAGTTCGAGCTGGTCGGGGAAGCGGAACAGGGCCTGGAAGCCGTTGCCGATGAGGTTGGCGGTGGTCTTGTGGCCGGCGATGATCAGCAGGACGAGGGTGGAGACGAGCTCGTCGTTGGTGAAGACGTCCTCCTCGTCGGCGGCGCGCAGCAGGATGGAGACCAGGTCGTCGCCGAGGCCCTCGGCGCGGCGCCGGTCGAGCAGCCCGACCAGGTACCGCTCGATGCTGTCGCTCGCGACCTTCAGCTGCCGGTTCGACTCCTCGTCCGCGAAGGGCGCGCCGCTCAGCCAGTGGCCCCAGGCGTGCAGATCGGGGCGGTCCTCGATGGGGACGCCGAGGAATTCGCAGATGACCCGCATCGGCAGGGTGAACGCGAACTCCATCAGGTCGATCTCGCCCGACTCGGGGAACGCGTCGATGAGCTCGTCGGTGATCTCCTGGATGCGGGGGCGCAGCAGGGCCATCCGGCGCGGTACGAAAGCACGGCTGACCAGGCGGCGCAGCCGGGTGTGCTCGGGCGCGTCCGCGGTGATCATGTTGCGGATGAGGACCGGGCTGCTGTCCTTGAGAAGGTCACGGAACCAGCCGGGCGCGTTGTCGACGGACTTGGACAGCCGGGGGTCGCCGAAGGCCTTGAGGGCGGTCTCGTACTCGGAGACCACGTAGGCGTCCCCGCCGGGCGGGTAGTTGATGGCGTGGACCGGGCAACCGGTCGCGCGCAGGCGGGCGTTGGCGGCGTGGGTGGCGCCGGGAGCGGGGTCGGGGTCGGTGAAGAACTCCGGGGGGAGGCGGTCGCCGCCGCCGGCCACGACGCCGACGAGCGCGGCGAGGGCGGGGCCGGAGACAGGGGGCGCGGGAGCTGGGGAGGCTGTGGGAGCCGGGGAGGCTGTGGGAGCCGGGGAGGCTGTGGGAGCCGGGGAGGTTGTGGGAGCCGGGGTGGTGTCGGCGGGCATCACGTCTCCTTGGAGGTCGGGGCACCGGACGCGTCCGCCGTGTCGGCGACGGCGTACTCCTCCGGCGGGGCGAGCTTGCGGATGCGGGGGCTGAGCGTGGGCAGGGCGGCCAGGCCCGAGACGATGCCCATGGCCGTGAAGACCGCGGTGGGTCCGGCCAGGTCGAAGAGGGCGCCGACGCCGAACACGCCGAGCGGCGCGGCCACCATCGACATGAACATCACGGCGCCCAGCACCCGGCCCTGGGTCCTGTCGGGCGCCATGGCCGCCAGGTAGGCGAGGAACAGGGCGCTGGTGATGGGCCCGCGCAGGAAGACGCAGGCGACGATGACGCCCAGCGGGACGAGCCCGGAGACGTTGGCGAGCAGCACGGCCGCGACCGGCCCGATCCAGGCGGCCGTCAGGAACAGCACCGGCGGCGGCACCCGCTTGATGACCGGGCTCGCGAGGAGCGAGCCGACCACCCCGCCGATGCCGGCGATGGACAGCAGCAGACCGGTGAAGGTGGAGGACGCGCCCCGGCTCTCGGCGGTGGCGATCAGCGCGAGGAAGACCCCCGTGTGGGTGAACGCCATGTTCGAGCCCATGATCCAGACGATCAGCAGCCGCAGGACGGGCTGCCGGGCCAGGAAACGGAACCCCTCGGCGGCGTTGCGCTTCTCGCCGGGCCCCGGGTTCTCCACCTTCAGCGGCTTGCGGATGAACAGCAGCAGCGCGGACGACACGAGGAACGACAGGGCCGCCGTGAGGAACGGGAAGGCGCGCGCGACGGCGAACAGCGACCCGCCGGCCGGGGGCCCGCCCATGGTGGCCGCGAAGTAGCGGACCTGGTTCTGCGCGGTGGCCTGGGTCAGCTGCGAGGGCGGCACCAGTTGCTTGATGACGGCGAGACCGGTCGGGTTGGAGACGCCGAGACAGGCCGCCGAGCCGACGGCCACGGCAAGGATGACGGCGGGGTGGGTGTGTCCGGTGGAGACGAGCAGCGCCAGCAGCCCGAGCAGCACGACCCGCACCATGTTGCAGACGATCAGCAGCATCCGCCGGTCGACCCGGTCGGCGAGGGTGCCACCGGGGATCGACATCAGGCTCGCGGTGACCAGCTGCGCGGAGCCGACGGCACCGGCGTAGAACGCGGAGCCGCCGGTGGCGAGGATCAGCAGCGGGTAGGCGACCTCGGCGGTCTCCTTGGCCAGCGCGGCGAACGCCTCACTGGTCCACAGCGCCTGGAAGTCGGCGTTGCGCAGCAGGGGTTTCGGTTCCTGCGGCCGGGCCTGCGCCTCGTCCTGGGTGATCGCGTCAGCCATGGTCACTCCGTTTCTCGTCCAGCACCGCGAGGAGCCTGGCCGCCAGGGGTCCGGCGTGGGGCTCGGCGAGCATCGACCAGTGGTCGCCGGGGACCGGCTCCACCCGCAGCCCGCCGCCGTACAGCCCGGCCAGCCGGGTCCGCAGGTGCTCGGGGCCGCCCGGCGCGAGGCCCTCGGCCGCCTTGAAGAGGACGGCGCGGCAGGGCAGCGGGCGCGGACGGTGGCGCAGCAGGGCCGTCTGCCGGGCCGTGAACCGCCGCCGCAGCTCCGGCTCCCCGCGCAGCCGCCGGCCGAGCGGGCCGACGCCGAGCGCCGCCTCGGCCCGGTGCCGCAGGCCGGCGCGCAGGAAGTCGGGGGCGAGGGCGACGGGAAGTCCGGCCGTGTCGGGCACGAACCCGTCCAGGCACAGCAGGACGTCGACGCGCTCGCCGCGCCGGATCAGCAGCCGGGCCAGCTCATGGGCGACGACGGCTCCGTACGACCAGCCGCCGAGCGTGTAGGGCCCCTCGGGCCGGACCCGCAGCAGTGCCGTGAGGTGGGCCGCGGCGAGGGCGCCGACCGTGCGCGGGGTGCCGCGGGGGTCGTCGGCGTCCTCCAGACCGAGCACCGGCCGGGCGCAGCCGGCGGCGGCGAGGGAGGTGGCGAGGGCGCGGTACGGGAGGGCGTTGCCGACGGCGTCGCTGACGAGGAACAGGGGGCGTTCTGCGGGCCGCCCCTCGGCGAGGGTGGCGACACCGGGCACCGAAGGCACCTCGGCGGCGGCCCCACCGGCGACGGCCGCCACGAGGTGCCCGAAGGTGGGCCGGCGGGAGAAGTCGGTGACGGACACGGTGGTGTGGCCGGTGCGTTCCCGGACGGCGGACATCAGGCCGACGGCCATGAGGGACTCACCGCCGAGTGCGAAGAAGTCGTCCTCGTCACGGGCTTCGGGGACGCCGAGGGTGCGGCACCAGATCTCCGCGAGGAGGGCGCGGAGGCCGTGGGAGGCGACCGGCGCGGAGGCTGGGGCGTGCGCCGGTGTGAGCGCGGGCGCTGAAGGGGGCACGAGGGCCGGTGCGGGCGCGGGCGTCGAGGTGGAACCGGGCGCCGATATGTGCGCCGGCGCGAGCGCCGGCATGCGCGCGGGCGCCGAGGCGGTCCCTGGCGCCGGTGCGTGCGCAGGCGCCGGTGCGTGCGCAGGCGCCGGCCCCGGCGTGCGTGCGGGCGCTGCGGGCGCTGCGGGCGCTGCGGTGGACCCTGGCGCCGAGGTGCGCGCGGGCGCCCCCGTCAGGTGCCGCTCCCCCCGGGGATCCTCCCCCTGGAACCGGTACCCGGGCAGCGACACCCGCTCCGCCCCCGGCCCGGCCGACTCCAGTACGTCCCCCAGCGCGCGGTCGGCGCCCAGTTCCCACAGGGTGCCGAGCGCCGACAGCAGCGCGTCCTCGGCGGGTTCGTCGGGACGCCCGGTCAGGCGTACGGCGGTGAAGGCGGCGGCGTCCCAGCCGGCGCTGCGGCGCAGCCCGCCGAGCATCGAGCTGCCGGGCCCGAGTTCGACGTACGTCGTGCAGCCGGAGGCGAGCAGGGTCTCCATGGCGCGGGCCAGCAGGACGGGGCTGCGGAGCTGGGCGGCCCAGTAGTCGGGCCGGGCCACCTGGTCCGGGTCGGCGCGGTCGCCGGTGGTGTTGGAGATCAAGGGCAGCCGGGGCGGGCGGGCGGGCACCGACGACAGGTGGGTCCGCACCGCCTCGGCTGCCGGTTCCATGGCCTTCGAGTGGAAGGCGCGCCGGGTGTGCACCGGCGTGACCGGCAGGCCCGCCAGCGCGGGGCCCGCCAGAAGGTCCGTCACGGCGGCCTCGGGACCGGACAGGACGACGGCGCCCGGACCCTCGACGGCGACGGTGACCCCTCCGCCGGCTCCATCAGCGGAAAGCCGGGCCGCGATCTCACGGGCGTCCCCGGTGACGCTCACCATGCGGCCGGGCGCGGTGGCCCACATGGCGCGGGCCCGGAGGTGCACCACGTCGGCGGCGTCCTGTGGGGACCAGACCCCGGCGAGGGATGCGGCCGCGTACTCGCCGACGCTGTTGCCGAGCAGGGCGGCGGGCCGTATGCCCCACTCCTTCAGCTGGGTGCCGAAGGCGTGCCCGAGGGCGAACAGGGCGAGCTGCTGGTGCACGGTGTCGGCGAACCAGTCCGGGGGCGTGTCGGCGTGCTCGTCGACGGCGGGCGTCAGATCGATGCCGTGGGCGTCGCGCACATGCTTGGCGATCACGTCGAAGGCGCCCCGGAAGCCGGGGAGCGCGCGGTGCGCGGCGGCACCGGCGGCGTGCCGGAGGGTGCCCTGGCCGGGCAGGACGAAGGCGACCCTGCCGAGCCTGCGCGGCTTGGCACCGGCCTCCCGCGCGGCCTCACGCCCGGCGACCGAGCGCAGCAGCCGGGCCGCCTGTTCCGCGTCGTACGCCACGACGGCCGCCCGGTGCTTGTGCACGCGCCGTCCGGCGAGGGTGCGGGAGACCTGGGCGACGGTCGGCGTCCCCGGGTCCGGTTCCGGTGCCGGTGCCGGGCCGAGCCGGTCGGCGAGCGCCCCCGCCAGCTCCCCGAGGGCGTGCGGTGCCGCCGCCGAGACCAGCAGCGGGCGCGGGCCCGGGCGGTCCGGGAGCGGGGCCCGGCGAGGGGCGGACGTGAGGACGACATGGGCGTTGGTGCCGCCCACGCCGAAGGAGCTGACGGCGGCGACCCGGGCCCCGTCCCCCCGGCGCGGTTCCCACGGCTCGGCCCGGTCCACGATCCGGAACGGCGAACCGTCCAGCTCCAGCAGCGGGTTGGGCCGGGTGTAGTGGGCGGTGGGCATCAGCCGGCCGTGCTCCAGCATCAGCGCGGTCTTGATCAGCCCGGCGACCCCGGAGGCGGCGCCGGTGTGCCCGATGTGGCCCTTCACGGCGCCGAGCGCGCACCGCGCACGGCCCGGTACGGGAGTGCCGAAGACGTCGGCGAGGGCCTGCACCTCCACCGGGTCGCCGAGCCGGGTCGCGGTGCCGTGCGCCTCGACGTAGTCGATGTCGGCCGGGTCCACACCGGCCACGGTCTGCGCGGCCCGGATCACCTCGCTCTGCCCGGCCGGGGAGGGCGCGGTGAACGCCATCTTGTCGGAGCCGTCGTTGTTGACGGCGCTGCCGGTGATCACGGCGGCGATCCGGTCGCCGTCGCGCACCGCGTCCGCGAGCCGCTTGAGCACCACCACGGCGACGCCCTCGCCGGGCACGGTGCCCGCCGCCTGCTCGTCGAAGGGCCGGCAGCGCCCGTCGGGCGAGAGGATGCCGCCGGGCTCGTACAGATAACCCCACTCGCCGTCGGGCATCACGGTGACGCCCCCGGCGAGCGCCGCGTCGCACTCGCCGCCGACGAGGGCGCGCACGGCGAGATGGGTGGCGGTGAGGGAGGTGGAGCAGGCGGTCTGCACGGTGAGCGCGGGGCCGCGCAGACCGAGTTTGTAGGCGGCCCGGGTGGCGAGGAAGTCCTTCTCCCGGCCGATGTAGCGGGCGAGTTCGCCCAGGTCGGGGTCGAGGTGGTCGCCCACGCGGTCGGCACCGGCGTACACCCCGATCCGACCCCGGAAGCGCGTCGGGTCGAGTCCGGCGTCGTCGAACGCGGTGACCGCGCACTCCAGGAACACCCGCTGCTGCGGGTCGGTCGCGGCGGCCTCGGCGCGGCTGTAGGAGAAGTAAGCGTGGTCGAACCGGCGGGATCCGTCGATCACGCCCATCGCGGGCACGAAGTTCTCCCGGCGGACGTACGACGGGTCGGCGCCCCGCGCGATCAGCTCGTCCGGCGTGGGGCGGCTGATGCCGTCGGCCCCGGTGCCGAGCAGCGCCCAGTACCGTTCCACGTCCGAGGCTCCGGGCAGCCGGCAGGCCATGCCCACCACCGCCACCGCGCCCTGATCCGCGCTCGGCACGCTCACACCCCCAGCTCGACGTAAAGGTGGTCGAGGCCCACGTACGACAGGTTCGGGCCCCACTCCGGGGACTTCGCGGCGAGCCGCGCGTCCGGGAAGCGGGCGGCGAAGCGGCGCAGCAGCACGGCCGCCTCCAGCCGGGCCAGGGGCGCGCCCACGCAGTAGTGCGGGCCGAACCCGAAGATGAGGTGCTGGTCCCCGGTGACCGGGCAGGCGCTGCCGCCCGCCCCGTCCAGCAGCCCCTCCCCCGTGAGGCTCACCAGCACCAGGTCGCCCTCGCGCATCGACTCCCCGGCGAGCTCCTGGTCGTACGCCACGACCCGGCCCAGATGCCGCAGCGGCGGGCGGCGTCGGAGCACGCGCTCGACGAACTCCTCCGCCGCGCCGGGCTGCCCCGCCCGCACCGCGTCCCACACGACCGGCTCGCCGAGGACGTCCATGACGGTGGAGGCGAGCAGCGAGGAGGTGGTCTCCAGGCCGCCGAAGAGGTTCATCGCCCAGGTGGCGGTGGTGCGCGCCCGGTCCTCGGGGGTCTCCTGCGGGAAGGACCTGGGTGCGTCGGCGCGGGAGAGCGCCTCGGTCATCTCCACCATCGTGCGATGCGCCTCGGCGGCGTGGTCCTTGCGGTACATGGCGCCGATGAACAGCGACAGCGTGCGCGCCCAGCGGTGCAGGGTCCCGGGCGGTTCGGCGACGCCGACGACGTGCGCCATCACCTTCCCGGAGATCCCGTCGGCGACGGCCGGGACGACGTCGTACGGCGGGCTCGCGGCCAGCGCGTCCAGGCACTCCTCGGTGATCTCCTCGACGCGCGGGGCGAGGGAGCGGACGTAGGAGGCGGACATCACGCGCTGCACGGGGCGGCGCAGCGCGGTGTGCTCGGGGGCGTCGGTCTGCACGAACCACAGCCGCAGGAACTCGGTGAGTTCGCGGTACTCCTCGCGAGCGGCCTCGGTCATGTACAGCTGGAAGGAGCGCTCGAACGTCCCGGATGTGAAGCCGGGGTGGTTGAGGACCTGCCGGGCGAGCCGCGGATCGGCGACCACCCAGCATTCGAGACCCTCGTCCCACACGAGCGGGGGTGTGGCGTTCACGCGCCGCCGGCCTCCTTCTCGACGAGCGCCCGCAGGCCCGCCGGGGTCGGCGAGAGCAGGAAGTCGCGGAGCCGGACGGTCGTGCCGAGGTGCTCCTTGACCTTGCGCATGAGGCGTACGGCGCCGAGGGAGTTGCCGCCCACCATGAAGAAGTCGGTGTCGGCGTCGATGGCCCCGGCCTCGGCGTTCTCCGTCACTTCGGCGAACAGCCCGGCGATCCGAGCGGTCAGGGCGGTCGGGGCGGCGTCCGGGTCGGCGGCGGCCCGCGAGGCCTGTCCGGCGGGGACGGCGGAGGCGGCGAGGGCGCGCCGGTCGACCTTGCCGTTCGCGGTGACCGGGATGCCGTCCACGATCGTCCACAGGGTGGGGACCATGTACGCGGGCAGCTTGCGCTGGAGCAGGGAGCGCAGGTCGGTGGCGGCGAGCGCGGCGCCCGCCACCGGGACCACCGCGGCGACCAGCCGCTTGTCGGCGCTGTCCCCCTCGGTGACCAGCACGACGGCGTCCTGCACGGCGGGGTGGCCGGTCAGCGCGTCGGCGATGGCGCTCAGCTCGACCCGGTAGCCGCGCAGTTTGACCTGGTCGTCGGCGCGCCCGAGGAAGCACAGCCGGCCGCGCGAGTCGAGGCGTACGACGTCTCCGGTGCGGTAGAGCCGCTCGGGCACGTCGGGCGAGAACTCCCCGAAGGAGCGGGCCGTCTCGTCCGGGTCGCCGAGGTAGCCGTCGGCGAGGCCCGCGCCGGCCGCGTACAGCTCGCCGACCGCGCCGGGCGGCAGCAGCCTGCGGCGGGCGTCGAGGACGTACACGCGCGTGCCGGGCACGGGCCGGCCGATGGGCAGCGGGCCGTCGACCTCGTCGGGCGAGGAGACCGAGTGGGTGGTGGTGAAGGTGGTGTTCTCGGTGGGGCCGTAGCCGTTGGTGACGACGAGACCGGGGTGACGGGTGAGGACCCGTGCGGTGTGCTCGTGCGGGACGACGTCACCGCCGGTCAGCAGCTGCCCGAGTCCGCCGAGCGAGTCCGGGGCGAACTCCTCCACGAGCCGGAAGAGGCCCGCGGTCAGCCAGGCGACGGTGATCTCCCGCTCCCGCAGGAACGCGCCCAGTTCGGTGGGGGAGGCGAGGCCGGCCGGGTGCACCTCCAGGGCGGTACCGGTGAGCAGCGCGCCCCACACCTCGAGGGTCGACGCGTCGAAGGCGAGCGGCGACAGCCGCAGCATCCGCTCACCCGGACCGAGCCGTACGAACCCGGCCTCGTGCACCAGCCGGATCACGGCCCGGTGCGGCACGGCGACGCCCTTGGGCTCCCCGGTGGAACCGGAGGTGAAGGCGACGTAGGCGAGGCGGGAGGGGTCCTCGGGGGCGTGGTCTTCGGGGAACTCGGCGGCCGACTCCACAACCCCGAGCGCCGACTCCGGAGCGGCGGGCGATGGCGCGGGCGCCGGAGCGGCGGGCGCGGGCGCGTCCGGCGTGGCAGGCGCGGGCTCCCCCGTGGGCTCCCACACCGCCACCGGCTCCGCGCCGAGCCCCCGGAAGCGGCCGGCGGCCTCCCCGCCGGCCGGGCCGGTCGGCACGGGCGCGTCGAGCGCGGGCGCCGGAGCGCCGGCCGCGGCGGGTGCGGGCGCTCCAGGCGCGAGCGCGGGCGCCGGAGCGCCGGGCGCGGGCATGTCGGCCGCGGGCGCGGCGAGCGCGGGCGCGTCCGGCGTGGCAGGCGCGGGCTCCCCCGTGGGCTCCCACACCGCCACCGGCTCCGCGCCGAGCCCCCGGAAGCGGACGGCGGCCTCCCCGCCGGCCGTGCCGGTCGGCACGGGCGCGTCGAGCGCGGGCGCGGGCGCCGGAGCGCCGACCGCGGCGGGTGCGGGCTCCCACGTGGGGTCCCACACCGCCACCGGCTCGGGGCCGAGGTTCCGGAAGCGGGCGGCCGTCTCGCTGTCGGGCGGGCCGACGAGCGCGGCGGACGGTTCGGCGCGGGCCACGATCCTCGCCAAGTGGGCGTCGGTGGCGCTCTGTTCGACACCCACATAGGCGGCGCCCGCCCACAGCACGCCCAGCACGGCGACCGCCTCGGCGACCGAGCGCTCGACGCCGACCAGCACCCGGTCCCCGGGGCGGACCCCGGCGGCGCGCAGCAGCCGCGCCTGTTCCCGGGCCGCGTCGGCGAGTTGGGCGTAGGTGAGGGTCGTGAAGGCGTCGCGTACGGCGACGGCGTCCGGGGTGCGGGCGGCGGCCGCGCGGAACAGCGCGTCGAGGGAGGTGTCGGGGAACTCGGTGCGGGTGTCGTTGAGTTCGGCGAGCCGGGCCCGGCCCTCGGCGGAGACGCAGCGCACGTCCTCCAGACGGGCCGCGTCCCCGGTGGCGAGTTCCTCGACGCCGGCCAGGAAGTCGGCGACGAAGGCGCGGGCCTCGGCCTCGGTCCACACGGCGGTGGCGTACTCGACATGGCCCGCGTAGGCGGGGTCGGAGTGCCCGATGAGCAGGGTCAGGTCGAACTGGGAGCCGCCGCCGTGCCCTTCCTCGACGCGCAGACGGGCGGTGCCCGCGTCGAGGGTCGGCGGCACCAGCTGGTCGTGCATGCCGAAGCAGACCTGGACCAGGGGATGGCAGCCGAGGCTGCGTTCGACGCCGAGCCGGGCGACCAGTTCCTCGAAGGGCAGGTCGCCCGCGTCGATGCTGTGTCCGAGCGAGGTGTGCACGGAGCGCAGGTAGTCGGCGGGGCTCGCGTCGTCGTCGAGGTCGACGCGGACGGGTACGAGGTTGCCCGCGACGGCGATCAGCCGCTCCAGCTCGCTGCCCTGCCGGCCGAGCAGCGGCACGCCGACGAGCAGGCTGCGGGTGCCGGTGCGGCGGCCGAGGGCGAGGCCGAAGGCGCCGAGCAGGAAGGCGTACGGAGTGACGCCAAGCGTGCGGGCCCGGTCGGTGACGGCGGCGGACAGGGCGGGCCCGAGGTCGAGACCGGTGCGTTCGCCGGAGGCGTCCTGAAGGGCGGGGCGCTGCCGGTCGGCGGGGAGTTCGAGGGTGGTGGGCGCGCCGTCGAGGTGGCCCTTCCAGAACTCGGCCTGTGTGTCCCACACACCACGGACACGCAGGGCTTCCTGACGGCTCGTCAGCACATCTACGGAAGGCGCCTGTTCGGCATCCGGCTCCGGCCCGGTACCGATGCCGGCGCCGGTGCCGGTGCCGGTGCCGGTGAGCGCGGCGTGCCGGTCGAACAGTTCGCGCAGCAGCAGCCCGACCGCCCAGCCGTCGAGGACCATGTGGTGCGCGGCCAGCACGACCGCGTCCCCGCCCTCGGGGTGCGAGAAGTGCAGCAGCCGCCACGCGGGCGCCGCCGACAGGTCGAACGGACGGCGGCCCTGCTCGGCCCCCTCGCGGCGCACGAACGCGGGGAACTCCTCGGCCGGCCCCTCGTGCGCGATCTCCGTCAGCTGCGGGGTGTGCGCGGCCAGCACCTCTCGTACGACGTCGTCCTCGCCGTCGCCCGCGCTCTCCCGGAAGACCGTGCGCAGGCCCTCGTGGCGGGCGGCGGTCTCGGCGAGAGCCTTGGCGAGGGCGCCGCGGTCGATCCGGCCGCCGTCCTCGGCGTGGGCGGTGAAGACGAGGTTGTACGGCGAGCCGCCGGCCACCCGCTCGATGAGCCACATGCCGCGCTGGGCGGGCGAGAGGGCGCCGTCGTCGGCGTGGTGCGTGGTTCCGTCGGCCGTCTCGGTGGTCCCAGCCGTCTCAGCCGTCTCAGCCGTCCCATCCGTCCCAGCGGTCCCGGTGGGTTGTTCGACCCGCGCCCCGGCGAGCACCTCGGCGAGCGGGCGCCCGCCGAGGAGGTCGAGCACGGGGATGCGCAGGCCGAGCCGCTCCTGGGCCTGAGCGGCCAGGCGCATGGCCCGCAGCGAGTCACCGCCGAGGGAGAGGAACGTCTCCGTGGCGAAGCTCGCCGGGTCCACCCCGCCGCCGAGGGCGGAGACGGCCAGCGCTTCGCGGGTCGGCGCCATCAGAGGGCCTCGGCGGGCTTGGCGAGGAGGTCGGCCTGGCCGCTGACGGTGGCGGAGCGGAACAGGTCGATGGTGCGCAGGGTGCGCCCGGAGGCCTGGCTGAGGCGCTCCACCAGGACCACGAGGAGCAGCGAGTCGCCGCCGGACTCGAAGAAGCTGACGTCGTCGTCGAGGTCGTCCGCGGCGGCGGTGTCCTCGACGCCGAGGACCTCGCGCCAGACGGACCGCACGAGGTCGAGCCGCTCCTCGGGGTCGTCCAGGTCGATGGTCCGGGCGGGCTGTTCCAGCACAGGTTCCTCCGGTGAGGTGGCAAGGTCCGCGGCGCCGCGCCGCAGTTCCGTCAGGAAGGCGGACACGGCGGAGCGGTCGGTGACGTCGGTCGGGTGGTCGAGGGAGAGCTCCAGCTGCCGGCCTTCGGCGGTGTCCGCGATCCGGACGAACGCCGCGAGGTCGTACTTGACGTAGAGGGGGTCGAGCGGGCGCAGCCGGCCGGTGACGCCGGGAGCGAGCACGGGGGTGTGGGGTGCGTCGTCGAGGTTGAGCAGGACCGGGGTGAGGGGCGGCCAGATGCGGGTGCGGTCGGGGTTGAGCCGTGCGGCGAGCGCGTCCAGTGGCACGTCGGCGTCCATGAACGCCTCCATGGCGGCGACGCGGGCGTTGCCCAGCAGTTCCCGCCAGCTGGTGTCCGGCTCCAGGGAGACGCGGAGCACCACGGTGGTGATGAACATGCCGATGACGTCCCCGGCGTCCGGGTGGTCGCGGCCCGGCCAGGCGAAGGCGATCAGGAAGTCGCGCTGTCCGCTGCCGCGGGCCAGGGTGCCGGCGAGCAGGGCGACGCCGAGCATGAACGTCGTACAGCCCTCTTCGGCGGCGGCCGCCAGGGCCTTCGCGGTGCGGTCGGCGTCGAGGCGGGTGGTGACGGTGGCGCCGAGCCGGGCGGCCTCCAGGTCGTCGCCAGTACCGCGTTCGAAGGGCAGGGGTACGTCGACGGGGGCGCCCTTGAGCCGTTCGACGACCTCGTCGACCTGGGCGGCGATCTCCTCGGGCGGGCGCTCGGCGACGACCGAGGCGGGGTGCGGCGGGTCGCTCAGTTCGGGGGCGGTGCCGGCGAGCCGGGCCCGGTAGACGGTGAAGATCTCCTCCAGGAGCATCGTGCGCGACAGTCCGTCGACCACGATGTGGTGGGAGACGAGGACCAGCAGGGTGCGCCGGGCGTCGAGCCGTACGACGACGGCCCGGGCGGGCGCGTCGACGGCGAGGTCGAACGGGGTGCTGCACAGCGTCCGTACGTAGGCGTCGACCTCGGCGCCGGTGAGCCCCTCGGCCTCGGCGTCGCGCAGGAGGGCCTCGCCCGGCTCGCCGTCGGTGCTGTACTCGACCCGGCGCCGCCCGAGGTCGAAGCGGAAACGGGCCCGTAGGGACGGATGGCGGGCGATGGTGAGCCGGGTGGCCTCGACGAGGTATCCGTGGTCCACGTCGCCGGTGAACTCCACGACGGACGGGACGAGTTGGGTGGGTCGCTGCAGTTCGTCGCGGTCGAGGACCCACAGGCCCTGCTGCATACGGGTGGCCGGGTACCAAACGGACATCACGAGAGATTCCCCCGAAACTCATGTGAACAATGGAACCGCTTACTGATGGCGAATAACACGCGGTAAAACGGTGCGCGAACAAATGGAAAGCAAAAAGGCGTTTCCATCAAGGCACGACGGCGAGCGCCGGTGAATGGCTGAATTACCGTAGGCGGGCCAGGATGAACATGTCAAGGCTTTCCTTGTCGGGCATGTTTCCCGGCGTGTCGCACCCCATCAGACCTGGCGATCGAGGCAGGTGCGCCAGTTTTTGGCCAGATGGCGCAAAATCAATTCAAGCCTGAACGTGTCCAATTCATTGCGCTCTCGCGAACACCGTCAACAGATCGTCAAATAATTAAGCTTCAGTCCACACCTGTCGTGTAGGTTGTCCGGCGGCATCCTCACCGGACGAAAGGACGACCCCTTGAAAGTCCATGACGCCGCCATACCCGACGCAGCGATTTCCGGATGCCCCGTGCACCAGGGGGCGACGGCCGATCTCGTCGACCCCTGGCTGTACGGCGGAGGCGACGCGCACGCCGTATGGCGGTGGATGAGGGACCGGGAGACCCTGACCCGCCAGGAGGTCGACGACACGCGCGGGTTCTGGAACATCGTCGGGTTCCACGACGCCGAACGCGTCCTGCGCGACACCGAGACCTTCACCTCGGAGCGCGGCACCATGCTCGATCTGCTCGGCACCGACGACCCGGCCGGCGGCAAACAGCTCGCCGTCACCGATCCGCCGCGCCACACCGAGATGCAGACCCGGCTGAAGAAAGCCCTTGCCGTGAAGGCCGTCGAGCGGCAGAAGGACATGATCAGACCCCTGGTCGTGGATCTGATCGCCCCGCTCGCCGACGGCGGCACCTTCGACTTCGCCGAGGCCATGCTGGCCATGCCGATGTCCGTGACCGGCACCATGATGGGCCTGCCCGAGGCGGACTGGCCCTGGCTCAGCCGGCTGACGACGATCTGTATCGCCGCCGACGACCCCGAGTACCAGGACCCGGGTGGCAAGGCCGCCACTCTGGAGCGCGCCCACCGCGATCTGTTCGCCTACTTCCAGGACCTGATGCGCTTCCGCCGCCAGAACCTCGGCGACGACCTGCTCAGCGTGCTGATCTCCACCGAGTTCGAGGGCCGCCACATGGACCCCGGCGAGATCGTCGCGAACTGCTACAGCCTGCTGCTCGGCGCGAACGTCACCACCCCGCACTCCCCCAACTACGTGATGGCGGAGTTCATCGACAAGGGCGTCCTCCAGGACTGGGCCGCGCACCCCGAGCTCACCACCTCCGCCACCGAGGAGGCGCTGCGCTGGGCCTCGCCCGTCAACCACTTCCTGCGGTACGCCACCCGGGACGTCGAGGTCAGGAACACCAAGGTCAGCGCGGGTGACGCGGTGGTCGTCTGGCTCGGCTCCGCCAACCGCGACGACACCGTCTTCCCCGACGCGGCGACCTTCGACATCCGCCGCAGGCCCAACAAGCACATCGCCTTCGGCATCGGCCCGCACTACTGCATCGGGCACAGCGTCGCCCGGGTCACCCTGCGCATCCTCTTCGAGGAACTCCTCACCCGCTTCGAGGACTTCCAGCCGGCCGGCAAACCCGAACGCCTCGCCTCCAACTTCGTCTCCGGCTGGAAGCACGTACCGATCACCGCCCGGGTCCGGACGGGCACGGGCCGGGCGGGGTGAGCGGTGTGACCGTGAGCGCGCCCGCCACGCCCTGGCTACGGCGGTTCCACCCCGCGGCGACGGGCGCCGTACGGCTGTTCGTGTTCCCGCACGCCGGTGGCAACGCCTCCTTCTTCCACCCGTTCTCGGCGCGGCTCGCACCGCGCGCCGAGGTGCTGGTCGTGCAGTATCCGGGGCGCCAGGAGCGGTACAACGAGCCCTGCGTCGAGGATCTGCACGAGCTGGCCGACACCGTCGCCGCCGAGCTCACCGGGTGGGCCGAGGAGCCGTTCGCCCTGTTCGGACACAGCATGGGCGCCACGCTCGCGTTCGAGGTGGGCAGCCGGCTGCGCGCCGCCGGGGCCCGTCCGAGCGCCCTGTTCGTGTCCGGGCGGCGCGCGCCCTCGATCCCCGCGCCCGGCTCGGTGCACCTGGCGAGCGACGAGAAGCTGATCGCCGACATGAGGCTCCTGGGCGGCACGGACAGCCGGATGCTGGAGAACCCCGAGCTGCTCGCGGCGATCCTGCCCGCGGTACGCAGCGACTACGTCGCCACGGAGACGTACCGTTACCGGGGCGCGCCCCCGCTGGACTGCCCCGTCACCGCGTTCATCGGGGACGTCGATCCGCGCGTGGACGCCCCCATGGCCCGGGCCTGGGCCACCCATACCACCGACGCGTTCGCCCTCCACGAGTTCGGCGGCGGCCACTTCTTTCTGGTGCCGCATCTCGACGCCGTCGTGGAGACCGTCGCGCACACTCTCTCCGGCGGCCGGAAAGCGTTTACTCGGAATTCATGATTCCGTCCGCCGTCGAGAAGTTTCATCGCCGAAGAGTTTCGTCGCACCCGAATCCCCGAAGAGGACTCTCATGAAATACCGCGTCATCGGCAGCGATCCGGCCACCCGCCGTGAGGTGAGCGTCCTGAGCCTCGGCTCCATGCTCTTCGGTACGGTCACCGACGAAGCGACCTCCTTCGCCGTTCTCGACCGTTTCGTCGAGGCGGGCGGCACCTTCATCGACACGTCCAACAACTATGCCTTCTGGGTCCACGGCACCCAGGGCGGCGAAAGCGAGGAACTGCTCGGCCGCTGGATCCGCAGCCGGGGCGTCGGCGACGAGATCACCATCGCCACGAAACTCGGCGCCCGCCCGAACGCCCCGTCGAGCGGTTTCAGCCTCGACGTCGAGGGACTTTCGGCCAAAACCATCCGGGAATCCGCCGAGCGCAGCAGGGAGCGCCTCGGTATCGAGCGCATCCACCTGCTGTACGCGCACATCATGGACGAGAAGACCCCCCTGGAGGAGACCGTCCAGGGCTTCGGCGAGGTCGTCGCCGACGGCGTCGCCGGTCTGCTCGGCGCCAGCAACCACTGGGCCTGGCGGATCGAGGCCGCCCGCAACCTCGCCAGGGCGGCCGGCCTGCCCGGCTACGAGGTCCTCCAGCACCACCACAGCTACCTCCGCCAGCGCGCCGACATCCCGAGCCTGCGCTCGCCCGACGGCAACCAGGGCCTGGTCAGCGCCGACCTGCTCAGCTACGTCCGGGCCAACCCCTCCCTCACCCAGGTCGCCTACTCCCCGCTGCTGTCCGGGGCGTACGTCCGCGACGACAAGCCGCTCGGCCCGGGCTTCGAGCACGCCGGCACCCAGCCGCGCCTCCGGGCGGTGCGCGAGGTGGCGGAGGAGACCGGCGCGAGCGTCAACCAGGTCGTCCTGTCCTGGCTGATCGGCGGCGACATCCCGATCCTGCCGCTGGTCGGCGCCTCCTCGGTCGACCAGCTGAACGACAGCCTGGCGGCGGTCGACCTGGACCTCACGGCGGAGCAGCGGGCGAAGCTGGACGGCGTGAACTGAGACCGTCCCCTTCCGCGTCGGTGCATCCCTCCCGATTGACGGCTGTCGTCAATCGGGAGCCGGGTTGTCAGTGGCGGGGTGCACCATGAGGGCATGAGCGTCCGCATCGACATCACGGGGCTGCGGCCGGAGCGGGTCGCCGTCGTGCCCTCGCCCCTGGCCGAACTCGGCATGGCCCTGCACGCGCTCTCCGAGCCCGGCCACCACCCCGGTCTGCAGGGCTGGGTCACCGGCGTCACCGCCCGCCTGGACCCGTATCTGGCCGACCGGATGTGCGAGGCCGACTTCCTGTGGCGGACGACGTTCTCCGACCTCTTCCTGCCGTACGCCGGACTCCCGGGCCGCGACGCCCTGCCCGGCGCCACGCTCGCCGAGGAACTGGACCTCCTCGACAAGCTGACGGACGAACAGTTCGTCAACGCGGCGACGGAGTTCATGTGCACCCCCGGGTACGACGCGCCGGGCCTCGACGTCCTCGCCGACCCGGCCCAGCACCGCCGCGCCCTGGACCTGGCCGCCTCCCGCGGCCCCCGGCAGGTGCACTTCACCCGACGGCTGCTCGACGACCCGCCCGCGGTGCGCGCCTGGCTGCGGCAGTTCCTCCAGGACTGCGAGGAGGCGTTCTTCGCCGACGTCTGGGCCCGGGTCAGCCACCCGCTCGCCGCCGACGCCCGCCACAAGACGGACCTGCTGCGCCGCAAGGGCCTGGCGGAGGCGCTCACCTCGATGTCCTCCGCCGTGTCGCTGGACGAGGGCGCCGCGCTGATCTCCGTGGACAAGATGGCCCACGGCCGCACCACCACGGCGGACGGCGGGCTCCTCCTCATCCCGACGAGCCTCGGCTGGCCGCACCTGATGGTTCTGCACCGGTACGGCTGGCAGCCGGTCCTGCACTACCCGGTCGGCTCCCCCGAGCTCGCCTCGCCGCCCTCGGTGGAGCAGCTGACGCTGCGCATCACCGCGCTCTCCCACCCCGTCCGGATGCGGATCTGCCGGCTGCTGGCCCGCAGCGCCTACACCACGAGCGAGACAGCCCAGTCCCTGGGCATGACGGCACCCGAGATATCCCGCCACCTCGGCGTCCTCAAGAAGGCCTCCCTCATCACCACCCGCCGCCGCGGCCGGTACGTCCTGCACCAGCTGGACGTGACGGTGGTGGCCCGGCTGGGCAGCGACTTCCTGGAGGGGCTCCTGCGCTGACCGGGCAGGCGGGCGATCTCGGCGTGCGTCAGCCGTGTCCGCCGGCCCGCACCAGCCCCGTCTCGTAGGCCAGCACCACCACCTGCACCCGGTCCCGCAGTCCCAGCTTGGTCAGGATGCGGCCGACGTGGGTCTTCACGGTGGCCTCGGACAGCACCAGCCGGGCCGCGATCTCCCCGTTGGACAGCCCCTGCGCGACCAGCACCATCACCTCGCGCTCCCGGTCGGTGAGCCGCTCCAGCTCCTTGTGCTGCGGCTCCTTGCCGACGCTGGGCAGCATCGGCGCGAACCGGTCGAGCAGACGGCGGGTGGTGGAGGGCGCGACCACCGCGTCCCCGCTGTGCACGGAGCGGATCGCGGCGAGCAGCTCCCCGGGCGGCACGTCCTTCAGCATGAAGCCGGACGCGCCCGCCTTCAGCCCGGAGAACGCGTACTCGTCGAGGTCGAAGGTGGTCAGGATCAGCACCTTCGGCGCATCGGGCTCCGCGCAGATCCGCCGGGTCGCCTCCACCCCGTCCAGCTTCGGCATGCGGACGTCCATCAGGACGACGTCGACGGCCATGGAGCGCACCACCTGGAGGGCCTCGACGCCGTCGCCCGCCTCCGCCACGACCTCCATGTCCGGCTGGGCGGCGAGCACCATCCGGAACCCGGTGCGCAGCAGCACCTGGTCGTCGACGAGCATCACGCGGATCGTCATCGGGTCCTCTTCCGTTTTCCGTGGATCGGGTCTCTGTGCGTGGGGGGGGTGACAGGTGTCGACGAGGGGCGTGCGTCGGCGTCAATGCGCCGGTTTGAGCGGGAGCAGGGCGCTGATGCGGAATCCTCCGCCCGGACGCGGGCCCGCGTCCAGCGTGCCGCCGACCATGCCGACCCGCTCCCGCATGCCGATCAGGCCATGGCCCTGTCCGTCGACACCGCCCTCCTCGTACAGCTCGTGCGGGGCGCCCGTGCCGTCGTCCTCGACGAGCAGGCCGAGACCGTCGTCGAAGTAGACCAGCCGTACGCTCGCGCCCGCGTTCGGCCCGCCGTGCTTGCGCGTGTTCGTCAGCGCCTCCTGCACGATCCGGTACGCGGTGAGCTCCACGCCGCTGGGCAGCGGCCGTGGAGTGCCCTCGATCTTGAAGTCGACCGGCAGGCCCGAGCCGCGGCACTGCTCGACGAGGTCCTCGATCTGCTCCACGTCCGGCTGCGGAACGTACTCGCCGCCCTCCTGGTGCTCCCCGGTGCGCAGCACACCCAGCAGGCGGCGCATCTCGGCGAGGGCCTGGCGGCCGGTGGAGGAGATCGTCTCCAGTGCCTTCTTCGCCTGGTCGGGCGCTGCGTCGAGGACGTACGCGGCGCCGTCGGCCTGCACCACCATCACCGACACGTTGTGCGCGACGACGTCGTGCAGCTCCCGCGCGATCCGGGCGCGCTCGGCGGCGACCGCGACCTTGGCCTGCGCCTCGCGCTCCTTCTCCAGCCGGGCGTTGCGTTCCTCCAGCTCCGCGAAGTAGGCGCGCCGGGTGCGTATCGAGTCGCCGAGCACCCAGGCCAGGGCGAACGGCACGGTCTGGAAGACGATGACCGCGGCCTGGCCCGGCACGCTCGCGTTCTCGTGCGGCCAGCGCAGCTGCGCCAGGGGAGCCGCGCTCAGGGCCATGACCAGGGCGAGCCGGGAGGACCAGCGGGCGCCGCTGGCGGCGACGGTGTACACGATCACCAGCAGGGCGAAGTCGGCGGCCGTGACCCCGACGTTCAGCACCAGCTGGGCCAGGCCCAGCGCCGCGGCCAGCACCAGCATCTTCTCGGGCATGAGCCGACGCAGCGCGATGACCAGGCACAGGAGGAGGACGACCGGCACGAGCAGCGCCACGGAGTCGGTGCCGCCCCGGTCCTGACCCGCGGTTCCGGCAGCCGCGGTGATCCCGAACAGGACGACGGCCCAGAAGCCGTCCACCCCGGTCGGGTGTCTGCGGAGGAAGTCATAGACGCGCTGCACGTAACCCAGCGTAGGGAAGCGCGCTGTGTGCAGGGGTCAACCGGAGGACCGATCCGCTCCGGGCGCGCATACTCCGCAAGGTGGAGGCCGTGATCACCTGTACGCCTAGTCTGACCGGATGACGCACGAAGTGAGCGACTCCGGCAGCTCCGCCGACTCCGACGACTCGGGTGACTGGCGCGGGTGGCGGGAGGCGACGGGCGCCGCCCTCTACGGGCCGAGCGGCTTCTACCGGCGGCCCGAGGGCCCCGCGGGCCACTTCCGTACGTCCGTGCACGCCTCGCCCCTCTTCGCCCGGGCCGTCGCCCGGCTGCTGTGCCACGTCGACGAGGCGCTGGACCGGCCCGAGCGGCTCGACTTCGTCGACATGGCCGCCGGCCGGGGCGAACTCGTCACCGGTGTGCTCACCGCGCTCCCCGCCGAGGTGGCCGCCCGCACGCGCGCGTACGCCGTCGAGCTCGCCGACCGCCCGGAAGCACTGGATCCCCGGATCGAGTGGCTCCCCGAACCCCCGCCCGGGATCACCGGGCTGCTGTTCGCCAACGAGTGGCTGGACAACGTGCCGGTGGAGGTGGCGGAGGTGGACCCCGCGGGCGTGGCCCGGCTGGTCCTCGTACGGCGGGACGGAACCGAGCGGCCGGCCGAACCGGTCGCCGGTGCGGAGGCGGACTGGCTGACGCGCTGGTGGCCGCTGCCGGCCGAGCCGGGGCTGCGGGCGGAGATCGGGCTGCCCCGCGACACGGCCTGGGCCTCGGCCGTCGCGTCCGTCGCGCGCGGGCTCGCGGTCGCCGTGGACTACGCGCACACGGCGGACGCGCGCCCCCCTTTCGGCACGCTCACCGGCTTCCGGGAGGGCCGCGAGACGGCACCCGTGCCGGACGGCTCGTGCGACATCACGGCGCATGTGGCGCTGGACGCGTGCGCGCTCCCGGGCGCGCGGCTGCTCACCCAGCGCGCCGCCCTGCACGCCTTGGGCCTCACCGGCGCGCGCCCCCCGCTCGCGCTCGCCTCCACCGACCCCGCCGCCTACGTCCGCGCCCTCGCGGGCGCCGGAGAGGCCGCCGAGCTCACCGCACCGGGCGGACTGGGCGACTTCGGCTGGCTGCTCCAGCCGGTCGGAATTCCGGACCCGCTGCTGTGAGGCGCCCGCCGGCCCTCCCTGTCCGCTGGCCCCACCTGTCCGCAGGCCCTACTTGTCGATGTCCCCGACCACGAAGAACATCGACCCCAGGATGGCCACCATGTCCGCGACCAGGGTGCCCGGCAGCAGCTCGGTGAGGGCCTGGATGTTGTTGTAGGAGGCCGAGCGCAGCTTCAGGCGGTACGGCGTCTTCTCGCCCTTGCTGACGAGGTAGTAGCCGTTGATGCCGAGGGGGTTCTCGGTCCACGCGTACGTGTGCCCCTCGGGCGCCTTGAGGACCTTGGGGAGCCGCTGGTTGATCGGGCCGGGCGGCAGCTCGGCCAGCCGGTCCAGGCAGGCGTCCGCGAGGTCGAGCGCGTTGTGCGTCTGCCACAGCAGGCACTCGAAGCGGGCGAGACAGTCGCCCTCGCCGCGCGTCACCACCTTCAGGACGTCCTGCAGCTCCCCGTACGCGAGGTAGGGCTCGTCGCGGCGCAGGTCGAAGTCGACGCCCGAGGCGCGCGCGATCGGCCCGCTCACGCCGTACGCGTGCACGGCCTCCGCCGAGAGCACGCCCACCGCGCGCGTGCGCCCCCGGAAGATCTCGTTGCCGAGGACGAGGTCGTCGAAGACGTCCATGCGCGAGCGGACGGCGGCGACGGCGCCACGCGCGCGTGACGTCCAGCCGGCCGGCAGGTCCTCCTTGAGGCCGCCGACCCGGTTGAACATGTAGTGCATGCGCCCGCCGGAGACCTCCTCCATGACGTTCTGCAGCACCTCGCGCTCGCGGAACGCGTAGAAGACCGGCGTGATGCCGCCCAGCTCCAGCGGGTACGAGCCCAGGAACATCAGGTGGTTCAGCACCCGGTTCAGCTCCGCGAGCAGCGTGCGCGTCCACACCGCGCGCTCGGGGACCTCCATGCCGAGCATCCGCTCCACGGCGAGGACCACGCCCAGCTCGTTCGAGAACGCCGACAGCCAGTCGTGGCGGTTGGCCAGCATGACGATCTGGCGGTAGTCGCGCGCCTCGAACAGCTTCTCCGCGCCGCGGTGCATATAGCCGATCACCGGCTCGGCGTGCCGGATGCGCTCGCCGTCCAGCACCAGCTTCAGCCGCAGCACGCCGTGCGTGGAGGGATGCTGGGGGCCGATGTTGAGCACCATGTCGGTGCTCTCCGCGGCGCCGCCGATCCCGACCGTGGTCTCCGTCGTAGGAGTCATGGCACCCAGTCTCCCCTACGTACGCTGGCGGTATGGAGACGGGGAGCCCAGGGGGCGCCGAGACGACCGAGACCGGAGCGCGGGCGCCCGGGGCGGGGCCGGTGTGGAACGGGCTGCCGCCGGGCCTGCTGCGGATGCGCCGGCTGCTGCTGGTGGTGTGGCTGGGGCTCGCGGCCGTCGCCGTCGGACTGGTGCTCGGCCTGTGCGTCGGCCCCGCGTGGGCCGCCTTCGTGCTGCTGCCACTGGCCGGCATCGGCTGGGGCTGGGTGCTCCTCGGCCGCAACTGGCGGTCCTGGCGGTACGCCGAGCGCGCCGACGACCTGCTGATCAGCCGGGGCGTGCTGTGGCGCGAGGAGACCGTCGTACCGTACGGGCGCATGCAACTGGTCGAGGTGACCTCGGGGCCCGTCGAACGGCACTTCGGGCTCGCCAGCGTCCAGCTGCACACCGCGGCCGCCGCCACCGACGCGACCATCCCGGGCCTCGACCCGGCCGAGGCGGAGCGGCTGCGCGACCGGCTCACCGAACTCGGCGAGGCCCGATCGGCGGGCCTGTGACGGCCCCGGGCGTCGAGGACGGCGTGTCAGGGACCGAGGACGGCGTCCGCGAGGCGGGGGCACGGCCGGCCGTCGCCGAGCACCGGCTGCACCCCGTCACCCCGTTCCGGCGCGCCTGGGCCCCGGTCGCGGTGCTCGTCGGCTGGGCCGTGCACGATCCCAACCAGGCCCAGGAGCAGCTCACCCGGCTGACCACGACGACCCTGCTGATCGCCCTCGCCGTCCTGGTCCCGGCGTCGGCCGCGTACGGCTTTCTGAGCTGGTGGTTCACGCACTTCGCGGTGACCGACAGCGAACTGCGCATCCGCACCGGCCTGCTGTTCCGGCGCACCGCGCACATCCGCCTCGAACGCATCCAGGCGATCGACGTCACCCAGCCGCTGCTCGCCCGGATCGCGGGCGTGGCGAAACTGCGGCTCGACGTCGTCGGCGCCGAGAAGAAGGACGAGCTGGCCTTCCTGGGCGAGGACGAGGCACGCGCGCTGCGGGCCGAACTGCTCGCGCGGGCGGCGGGTTTCGCTCCCGAGACGGCGCACGAGGTGGGCGAGGCGCCGGCGCGCGAGCTGCTGCGCGTACCGGCGCGCCGGCTCGTGATCGCGCTGGTACTGACCGGCTCGGCCTGGGGCGCCGTCGCCGCCGCCCTGGTCGTCCCGCCCGTCCTGTGGCTCCTCACCCACAGCGTGGTGACGGTCCTCGCGACGGGCCTGCCGCTGCTCGGCGCGGCGGGCGCGCGCAGCGCCGGGCGGTTCGTCGGCGAGTACGACTGGACGGTCGCCGAGTCCCCGGACGGACTGCGCATCGACCGCGGCCTGCTGGACCGTACGCACGAGACGGTGCCGCCGGGGCGCGTGCAGACCGTGCGGATCGTGCAGCCGCTGCTGTGGCGGCGCCGGGACTGGGTGCGTGTGGAGCTGGACGTGGCGGGCTCGGCCAACTCCGTGCTCGTTCCGGTCGCCCCGCGCGCGGTCGCGGTGGCCGTCGTCGCGCGCGTGCTGCCCGGCGTGACCGTGCCGGCGGCGGCCTCGCTGTCGCGTCCGCCGCGCCGGGCCGGACGGTGCCTGCCGCTGTGGTGGCGGGGCCACGGCGTCGCGGTCACCGACGCCGTGTTCGCCACCCGGCACGGGCTGCTGCACCGCAGCCTCGCGCTCGTGCCCCACGCCAAGGTCCAGAGCGTACGGCTGACGCAGGGCCCCTTGCAGCGCCTGTGGCGCCTTGCCGCGGTCCATGTGGACACGGGGGCGAACAAGACCGTCACAGCCCGGCTGAGGGACGCTCAGGAGGCCGTGGAGCTGCTCCGCTCCCAGGCCGAGCGCTCCCGCACCGGCCGCCGGGACGCCCGGCCCGACCGCTGGATGGCGTAGGGCGTGTCCGCAGGCCGGAGGGGACGTACGCCGAAGGGCCGTGCCTCCGCCGTCTCACGAACGGCGGCCGCACGGCCCTTCAGTCGGTCAGGGGGTGCCGACGGGTGACGACGGGTCAGGACACCGCGCTGCGCAGGCCCTGGAGGTCGATCACCTCGGTCTCGTCGTGCGCGGTCAGGTCGATCACCTGGCCGACGCCGCGCGCCTCCTCGCCGGCCGGCTTGAACTCCGCCTCGGCCTCGGCCTTGTGCAGCGCGAGCGCCTCCTGCCCGACGACGTCGGCGAGGTCCTCGTTCTGCACCGACTCCAGGGCGTTCGGCGTCGCGCTCTTCGTACCGAAGAAGTCGAACCCGCCCTCCACCGCGGGACGCCGTACCGGCTGGGCGGCGGGTACGACGGCCACGGCGGTCGGCACGGTGAAGTGCCCGGCGGGCCGCTGCACGGGGGCGGCGGGCCGGGGGACGAGCGCGGCGGACGCGGAGACGGCGGGCGCGGTCGACTCGGCGGCGGCGGTGGCAGCGCGCTCGGAGACGCCCGACGTGGAGGCGGCCGGAGTAGAGGCGGCGCGCTCGGAGACGGCGGGCACGGCTGCGGGCTCGGAGGCTGCGCGCTCCGCGACGGCCTCCTCGGTGTCGGCCCGCGCCGGTTCCGGAGCGGTCTCCTCCGTCGCCTCCTTCCGGCCCTCGTCGGTTGCGTCAACCGTGTGGTGGGCGACCGCGCGCGCGTGCTCGTCGGCCGCCTCGGGCTGCCCCTCGGCCTCGTCCTCCTGCGCGGACTCCTCGGCACCGGCCTTCCCGGACGGAACCTTCACGGGCTCCTCCTCGCCGGAGTCGTCGCCGTCGGCGACGGGGGCCGGGGCGGTGTCCGGGTCGAGCTTCGCCAGCGCCTTCCGCGCCCGCGCGTACAGTTGCGAGCCCTCCGGGGAGAAGGCCGCCGGGGCCTCGGGCGTCTCGTCGGCGGACTCGTCGCCCTCCACGGCTTCGGGCGTCTCGGAGACGGCGGTCTCCGTCTCCGGCTCCCGTTCCGTCTCCTGCTCCTCCGACACGCGCGCGGGAGGCAACGCGTGCGTCTCCGGCTCGGCCGTGTTCTCGATCTCGAGCAGACGGCGGCCCTCCAGGGCGCTCGCCCGCTCGGTCTCGGCGGTGGCGTAGCGGCGCAGCAGGGCGGCGTGTTCGTTGCGCAGACCGGCCAGTTCGGTGCGCTTGGCGCGCAGCCGTTGCTCCAGCTTGCCGCGCAGTTCACGCGATTCGTCGAGGTCGGTCTCGAGTTCGGCGACGCGTTCCTCGAAGCGCCACTCGTCGCTCGCCCGCGCGCGCGTGAGGTCGGCGACCTGTTTGCCGGCCTGCGAGTCCCAGCGGCGCAGGACGGCTGCCCCGACGACCGCGGTGGCCGCGGCGACCGCGGCGATGATGCGGAGCACGGCGGGATCCGAGAGCACCCAGGGACCGAAGGCACAGATGAGCGAGACGCCTGCGATCACCGAGGGAGGCAACAGCCTGTGCAAAGGCGGGGAATGACGGTGACGTCCACGTGGCATGGCCAGAAACTTACCGCGCGTAGGCGAATGTTGGCGCCCCGCCCCGTAAAAACACAGCCATACCGAAGCCTAATCATGATCAATTACTCAGCCGGCCGCTGATCCACTCCAGGGTCGGCGGGATCTCCCGGCGCCAGGTGTTGAAGTTGTGGCCGCCGCTTTCGAGGATGATCGACGAGATCCGGGTCCTGTTCGTGGCCTTCGCCAGGCCTATGAAGTCCAGCGTGGCCTTGTAGTTGGATTCTCCAACCTTGCTGCTGGTGACGAGGAGAGAGGTGTCCGGAGCGGAACGGTTCTTCAGGAACCAGCGCAGATCGGCCTCCTTGCGCAGGGTCTCGTCGCCGTGGAACAGGTCGCCGGTGGTCGGATCGCTCGGCGCCTTGTAGTACGCCGACAGGCCCGCGCCCGCCGCGTACACCTCCGGGTGGTGCATCGCGAGCTTCAGGGCGCAGTAACCGCCCGTGGAGTCGCCGATGATCCCCCAGCTCCCGGGCTTCTTCCCGACCCTGTAGTGGGCCGCGACGGCGTCCGGCAGGTCCTTGGCGAAGAACGACTCGGTCTGCGGCCCGCCCGGGATGTCCACGCACTCCGTGTCCCGCGGCGGGGCCACCGTCGGCCGCATCATCACCAGGATCATCGGCTGCATCCGGCCGTCCTCGGCGAGCCGCCGCGCGGTACGCGGGTAGTGCAGTTTGTCGACGAGGGCCTCCGCCGTGCCCGGGTAGCCCGTGAGGACGACGGCCGCGGGGAACGTGCGCGTGCGGTTCTTCGCGGCGAAGTACTCGGGCGGCAGGTACACATAGGCGGGCGTGCCGATGTGCGTCGTACGGCCGGCGAGGACCACCTTCTGGATCTGCCCGCCGAAGTCCGGCCGCCCGCCGCCCCCTTCCACCCGCCGGGTGTCGACGACCCTGAGCGGCCCGCCCGGGGCGCCGTTCGTGTGGTCGACGACCACACCCGGCTCCGTCTCCCGGCCGAACAGGTCCGCCCAGCTGGCGTAGAAACCGAAGGCCTGATTGGCGGACAGCCCCACGGACACGAAGAGGGCCAGTTGTGTGCACAGCAGCAGCCCGACCCGCCCGCTGACGGCCCGCCAGGAGCGCTTCGCCAGCCGCGGCCAGAGCCACACCGTGCCGGCGAACAGCATTAAGGCGAACACGACGGACAACAACAGCACTGTGTTGCTCGTGAGACCCATACAGCGGATTCCTGCCTGCTCCAGGCCCGGGCGCACACCTGTTCCCCCCGACTCCTTCGCGAGGGCTTGTCCCGGACTTTCCTCGGCCTTTTCGGTGGCTTTGAAGAGGGGAGTGAACCTCTCTCCCCGAGACACCGTCCTAGAGGGCGCAATGTCGCCGGATGCCCGAATCGGGCCCGGATCCAAGGTCTCTCGCGGAACTACGGGATGCGATGTCTGTCAGGGAAGATGGGGAAATGTCGGGCGGGGTTCCGCACCGATCAAGCCGGGTGCAGGCGCTGATGCGCGGTCCGCGCCCCGAGTCCGTACCCGCCCTCGTCGGCAGAGCCTGTGCCCTCGTGGGGCTGCTGGACGTCGCGGCGGGCATCTTCCCGCGGTTCCGGCAGAGCCGTATGCACACCATCGCCGAGGTGCTGCCCGGCTCGTTCGGCCCGTTCGCGGCGGCGCTCTCGCTCAGCGCCGGCGTGCTGCTGCTCCTGCTCGCCCACGGCCTCAAGCGCGGCAAGCGGCGCGCCTGGCGGGCGGCGGTGGCCCTGCTCCCGGCGGGCGCGGCCGCGCAGTTCGTGTACCGCCACTCGATCGCGGGCGCGCTCATCTCGCTCGCCCTGCTGGTCCCGCTGATCGTCCACCGGGACCAGTTCAGGGCCCTGCCCGACCCGCGCAGCCGGTGGCGCGCGCTCGCCAACCTCGTCCTCATGGGCGCCGGTTCCCTCGTCCTCGGACTGATCATCGTCAGCGTCCACCCGCGGCGCATCATCGGCGACCCGAGCCTGGCCGATCGCATTACGCACGTCCTGTACGGCCTCGTCGGCTTCGAGGGCCCGGTCGACTACCAGGGCAGCACCTCCTGGACCGTCGCCTTCTCCCTCGGCGCCCTCGGCTGGATCACCGCGGTCACCACGATCTACCTCGCCTTCCGGCCCGAACACCCGGCCGCCCGCCTCACCGAGGAGGACGAGACCCGGCTGCGCGCCCTGCTGGCCAGGCACGGCGGTCGCGACTCCCTCGGCCACTTCGCGCTGCGCCGCGACAAGGCCGTGGTCTTCTCCCCCAGCGGCAAGGCCGCCGTGACGTACCGCGTCGTCTCCGGCGTGATGCTCGCCAGCGGCGACCCCATCGGCGACGTCGAGGCCTGGCCCGGCGCCATCGAGCGCTTCATGGACGAGGCCAAGGCGCACTCCTGGACGCCCGCCGTCATGGGCTGCTCGGAGACCGGCGGTGAGGTCTGGACGCGTGAGACCGGCCTCGACGCCCTCGAACTGGGCGACGAGGCGGTGGTGGACGTCGCGGATTTCTCACTCGCCGGCCGCGCGATGCGCAACGTGCGCCAGATGGTCAAGCGCATCGAGCGCGCCGGTTACGAGACCCGCGTACGTCGTGTCCGTGACCTGGGCGAGGCCGAACTGGAGCGGATCCGGCTGGCCGCCGAGGACTGGCGCGGCACCGACACCGAACGCGGCTTCTCCATGGCGCTCGGCCGCGTGGGCGACCCCGCCGACGGGGACTGCCTCATCGCCACCGCCCACAAGGCCGACGAGGTGCCCGGCCCGTACGGCGATCTGAAGGCGATCCTCCACTTCGTGCCCTGGGGCACGAACGGCGCCTCCCTGGACCTGATGCGCCGCGACCGCTCAGCCGACCCCGGCATGAACGAACTCCTCATCGTCGCCGCGCTCCAGGCCGCCCCGAAACTCGGCGTCACGCGCGTGTCCCTGAACTTCGCGATGTTCCGCTCGGCGCTGGCCCGCGGCGAGAAGATCGGCGCGGGGCCGGTGCTGCGCGCCTGGCGCGGGCTGCTCGTCTTCCTCTCCCGCTGGTTCCAGATCGAGTCCCTGTACAAGTTCAACGCCAAGTTCCAGCCCCGCTGGGAGCCCCGCTTCGTGGTCTACCGCGCCTCGGGCGACCTCCCCCGCATCGGCTTCGCCGCCATGCAGGCCGAGGGCTTCGTGAACCTGGCCCTCCCCCTGCCGCACTTCCTGCGCCGCCGCACCAAGCCGGCACGCGCGTGTGTGCACGCACTCGCCGAGAGACAGGACGTACGGGCCGCCTGACCCCGCGACCGCCCGCCGGAACCCCCGTTCCCCGTTCCCTCCCCAACCGGCCCGGGCGCGGGCCCCGCCCCGCCCCAGGGCCCGCGCCCGGGCCGCCCGGCGTCCCGCCGCCCTGCTGGGCCTACGCTGAACATATGAGCAAGCAGAGCGGACGCGGGCGCGTCGCCGGCCTTCCGGACTGGGACCGCTGCGCGGTCATGGGGGTCGTCAACGTGACACCCGACTCCTTCTCCGACGGCGGCCGCTGGTTCGACACGACGGCCGCCGTCAAGCACGGCATCCAGCTCGTCGCCGCGGGCGCCGACCTCGTCGACGTCGGCGGCGAGTCCACGCGCCCCGGCGCCACCCGTGTCGACGAGGCCGAGGAACTGCGCCGTGTCATCCCCGTCGTACGCGGCCTCGCCTCCGAGGGCGCCGTCATCTCCGTCGACACCATGCGCGCCTCCGTCGCCGCCCAGGCCCTCGCCGCCGGCGCCGCCCTCGTCAACGACGTCAGCGGCGGCCTCGCCGACCCGGCGATGATCCCCGCCGTCGCGGACGCGGGCGCCCCCTTCGTGGTCATGCACTGGCGCGGCTTCCTGGAGGGCGGCAACGTCAAGGGCTCCTACGACGACGTCGTCACCGAAGTCGTCGACGAACTGCACGCGCGCGTGGAGGCCGTACTCGCCGGCGGCGTCTCCCCCGACCGCGTCGTCGTCGACCCCGGCCTCGGCTTCTCCAAGGAGGCCGACCACGACCTCGCCCTGCTCGCCCACCTCGACCGGCTGCACGCCCTGGGGTACCCGCTGCTCGTCGCCGCCTCCCGCAAGCGCTTCCTCGGCCGCGTGCTGGCCGGCCCCGAGGGCGCGCCCCCGCCCGCGCGCGAGCGCGACGCCGCCACGGCCGCCGTCTCCGCGATCGCCGCGCACACCGGCGCCTGGGCGGTGCGCGTGCACGAGGTGTCCGCGACGGCGGACGCGGTACGGGTCGCGCGCGCCGTGGAAGGAGCGCGCACGGGCAGCGTCGCGCCCGGCGCAGAGGGAGCCCGGTGAGCGCCCCCCACACCGACGTCGAGCAGGTCGAGGCCGCCAACACCGCCTTCTACGAGGCACTGGAACAGGGCGACTTCGAAGGCGTCTCCTCGCTCTGGCTCACCCCGTCCGACCTGGGCGTCGACGAGGAGTACCACGATCCCGCGGACACCGGGGTGATCTCCTGCGTACACCCCGGCTGGCCGGTGCTGACCGGACGCGGCGAGGTCCTGCGCTCGTACGCCCTGATCATGGCGAACACCGACTACATCCAGTTCTTCCTCACGGACGTGCATGTCTCGGTCACCGGCGACACCGCCCTCGTGACCTGCACGGAGAACATCCTCAGCGGCGGCCCCGCACCCCGGGCGGGCGAGGAGCTCGGGCCGCTCGTGGGCCAGCTGGTGGTCGCCACCAACGTGTTCCGCCGCACCCCCGACGGCTGGAAGCTCTGGTCGCACCACGCCTCCCCGGTCCTCGCCGAGAACGACGAGGAACAGGACACCGACGAGGACGACGACAGCCTCTCGTGATCCAGGAAGTGGCTGGAATCACGAACCGGCGGGTAGCTCCGGCCACCGGCCCATGAGCCACCGGGTTCGCCAAGGGAAACACCGGGTGAAGACTGCGCCGCGGACCGCCGTCCCCGCGCGCCCGCCGCCCGGCCCTGTCGGTGCGCGCAGGTAGATTCGTTCGAGGCAACCGACGATTGCAGGAGTGATTCGCGTGGATCGTGTCGCGCTGCGCGGCCTGAAGGCCCGCGGGTACCACGGTGTGTTCCCCGAGGAACGCAGGGAGGGCCAGACCTTCGTCGTGGACCTCGTGCTGGGCCTGGACACCCGGCCTGCCGCCACCGACGACGACCTGGCGAAGACCGTGCACTACGGCATCGTGGCGGAGGAGGTCGTGGCCGTCGTCGAGGGCGAACCGGTGAACCTCATCGAGACGCTCGCCGAGCGCATCGCCCAGGCCTGTCTGAAGCACGAGGGGGTACAAGAGGTCCAGGTCGTGGTCCACAAGCCCAACGCCCCGATCACGGTCCCCTTCGACGACGTGACCGTCACCATCACCCGGAGCCGAGTATGACCGCGTCCTTCACCCAGGGTCACAGCGACCCGACCGTCCAGCCGGTGCCCGCCTCCGTCGTCCAGCAGGTGGACGCCGCCGACACCACCCTGCACAACCCCAAACGGGCCGTGCTCTCCCTCGGCGCCAACCTCGGCAACCGCCTGGAGACCCTCCAGGGGGCCGTGGACGCCCTGGAGGACACCCCCGGCGTCCGCGTCAAGGCCGTCTCCCCGGTCTACGAGACGGAGCCGTGGGGCGTCGAGCCCGGCAGCCAGCCCTCGTACTTCAACGCGGTCGTCCTGCTGAAGACCACCCTGCCCCCGTCCTCGCTCCTGGAGCGGGCCCACGCGGTCGAGGAGGCCTTCCACCGCGTCCGTGACGAACGCTGGGGCGCGCGCACCCTCGACGTCGACATCGTGGTGTACGCCGATGTCGTCGACGACGATCCGCAGCTCACCCTGCCGCACCCGCGCGCCCACGAACGCGCCTTCGTCCTCGCCCCCTGGCACGACGTGGACCCCGACGCCAAGCTCCCCGGCCACGGCGCGGTCGCCGACCTTCTCGACTCGGTCACGCGCGAGGGCGTCGCCGCCCGCAAGGACCTGGAACTCCACCTGCCCGAGTAGTCGTTAAGGTCAAGACGACCACCACGACACTCGTCCGCGGAACGACCCGCGGAACCCGGGGGAGCTGAAGGGACACCGTGAGAGAGCTGCGCATCAGGGTGCTGGCCGGCGTGTTCGTCGTGGCCGGCGTCCTGTCCTGGGCGGGCGCCCGCCTCTGGAACTCGATCGGGACCCTGCCCAGCGTCCCCCTGGCCGCCCCCATCGTCCTCGCCCTGATCGCCGTGGTCCTGCTGTCCACGGCGCTCTCGCTGCGTGCCCGCCTCAAGGCCCAGCGCGAGCGCCGCCCCGGGGCCAAGGGCGTCGATCCCCTCATGGCGGCCCGCGCGGTCGTCTTCGGCCAGGCCAGCGCCCTGGTCGCCGCCCTCGTCTCCGGCATGTACGGCGGCACCGGCGTCTTCCTCCTGGAGTCCCTCGACATCCCCGCCCGCCGCGACCAGGCCATCTACGCCGGCTTCTCGGTCCTGGCCGGCATCGGCGTCATAGCGGCCGCCGTGTTCCTGGAGCACGTCTGCAAGCTCCCGGAGGACGACGACCACAACCACAGCGGGGCGGAACCGGCGGCGTAGGCCGCCGAGGCGTCAGCGCGCCAGTATCAGGCTCATCGCCTCGGCGCGGGTCGTGGCGTCCCGCAGCTGGCCCCGCACCGCCGAGGTCGTCGTCTTGGCACCCGGCTTGCGGATCCCACGCACCGACATGCACATGTGCTCGGCCTCGATGACGACGATCACACCGCGCGCCTCGAGGATCCGCATCAGCGAGTCGGCCACCTGCGTGGTGAGTCGTTCCTGCACCTGCAGCCGACGGGCGAACACCTCGACCAGCCGCGCCAGCTTCGACAGGCCGGTGATCTTGCCGGTCTCGGCCGGGATGTAGCCGACGTGGGCCACCCCGTGGAACGGCAGCATGTGGTGCTCGCACAGGGACACGATCTCGATGTCCTTCACCAGGACCATCTCGTCGTGGCCGAGATCGAACGTCGTCGTCAGGACATCCTCGGGCACCTGCGTATGGCCCGCCAGCAGCTCCCGGTACGCCCGTGCCACCCGCGCCGGAGTCTCCTTCAGACCCTCGCGGTCCGGGTCCTCGCCGACCGCGATCAGGAGTTCGCGTACGGCGTTCTCGGCGCGCTTCTCGTCGAACTCGCCGATGAAGCCCTCGCCGTCCAGCGTCACGGGGTCGGTCATGTGCTGCCTCGTTCCCAGATGTTCGATGTTCCTGGATGTCCTACTACGCCGTATGGATTCGGCCATATGCGAATGCCGCGCCCCCCAGGCTAGAACCTGGGGGGCGCGGCATCCATTCCGGGCCTGGTGGGGGGCTCCGTGAGCCGGGTCAGCTCTCGGGGCGGTCCTCCGGGGCGGGCTCGGTCACCGGGGTGGGCTCCGCCGCGGTGGACTTCGCGGTGGAGATCGCGGGCGTCGCGCCGTTGGCGCCGTTCGTCAGTGCGAGCTCCTTGGGCGAGAGCACCGGCGGACGGGTGGACGGCGTACGGCGGGAGGAACCGGTCCAGGCGGGTCGCGCCGGGCGCTTGACGATGGCGGAGAAGATCTCGGCGATCTCCTCCTTGCCCAGCGTCTCCTTCTCCAGCAGCTGCAGGACCAGGTTGTCGAGGACGTCGCGGTTCTCGACCAGGATCTCCCAGGCTTCGTTGTGCGCGTTCTCGATGAGCTTCTTGACTTCCTCGTCCACCAGGGCGGCGACCTCTTCCGAGTAGTCGCGCTGGTGAGCCATCTCACGGCCGAGGAACGGCTCGGTGTTGTCGCCGCCGAACTTGATCGCGCCCAGGCGCTCGGTCATGCCGTACTGGGTGACCATCGCGCGGGCGGTGGCGGTGGCCTTCTCGATGTCGTTCGCCGCGCCCGTGGTCGGGTCGTGGAAGACGAGCTCCTCCGCCGCGCGGCCGCCGAGCATGTAGGCCAGCTGGTCCAGCATCTCGTTGCGCGTGGTGGAGTACTTGTCCTCGTCCGGGAGCACCATCGTGTAGCCCAGCGCACGGCCGCGGCTCAGGATCGTGATCTTGTGGACCGGGTCGGAGTTCGGGGAGGCCGCCGCGACCAGGGCGTGACCGCCCTCGTGGTACGCGGTGATCTTCTTCTCCTTGTCCGACATGATCCGGGTCCGCTTCTGCGGGCCCGCGACCACACGGTCGATCGCCTCGTCCAGCATCTGGTTGTCGATGAGCTTCTTGTCGCTGCGCGCCGTGAGGAGCGCCGCTTCGTTCAGCACGTTCGACAGGTCGGCGCCCGTGAAGCCGGGGGTCCGGCGGGCGACGGCGGACAGGTCGACGTCGGGCGCGACCGGCTTGCCCTTCTGGTGGACCTTGAGGATCTCCAGACGGCCCTGCATGTCCGGGCGGTCGACCGCGATCTGCCGGTCGAAGCGGCCGGGGCGCAGCAGCGCCGGGTCGAGGATGTCGGGCCGGTTCGTCGCGGCGATGAGGATCACGCCGCCCTTGACGTCGAAGCCGTCCATCTCGACGAGCAGCTGGTTCAGGGTCTGCTCACGCTCGTCGTGACCACCGCCGAGGCCGGCGCCGCGGTGGCGGCCGACCGCGTCGATCTCGTCGACGAAGACGATCGCCGGGGCGTTCGCCTTGGCCTGCTCGAAGAGGTCACGGACTCGGGAGGCACCGACACCGACGAACATCTCGACGAAGTCGGAACCGGAGATCGAGTAGAAGGGGACGCCCGCCTCGCCGGCGACGGCGCGCGCGAGCAGGGTCTTGCCGGTGCCGGGCGGGCCGTACAGCAGCACACCCTTGGGGATCTTGGCGCCGACGGCCTGGAACTTGGCGGGCTCCTGGAGGAACTCCTTGATCTCGTGGAGTTCCTCGACGGCCTCGTCCGAGCCGGCCACGTCCGCGAACGTCGTCTTCGGGGTGTCCTTGGTGATGAGCTTCGCCTTGGACTTGCCGAAGTTCATGACGCGGGAGCCGCCGCCCTGCATCTGGTTCATCAGGAACAGGAAGACGACCACGATGAGGACGAAGGGGAGCAGGGACAGCAGGATCCCGACGAAGGCGTTCTGCTTCGTCGGAGAGACCGTGTAGCCGTCCGGGATCTGCTTGTCCTGGTATTTGGTCTGCAGCGTGTTGGCGATGGTCACGCCCTGGTCGCCGATGTAGCTCGCCTGGATCTTCGAGCTGCCCTTGACCTTCACGCCGTCCTTGAGCGTGACCTTGATGGTCTGCTCGTCACCGGTGGTGAGTTTGGCCGATTCGACCTTGTTGTCGTTGATCGCCGCCACGACCTGGCCGGTGTCCACCGTCTTGTAGCCGCCGGACGAGCCGACGACCTGCATCAACACGACCACGGCAAGGACGGCCAGCACGATCCACATGACCGGCCCACGGAAGTATCGCTTCACGTCCATCCATACGGAGCGGTGTCGCCCCGTCCCTCCTGCCATAGTGAGTTTGATAAGACAGTTCTTCTGACGGTACCCCAGCTTTGTCGCGGGAAGCCGCACGGTCCGGCTGGCGAACCCGTCTGCATGCTCCAACGGCGCGAGGCCCGCCGGGGTTCCCGTACGTCCGACGGGTCTGTGACCCGAGGGGTTCAGCCGCCGTAGACGTGCGGCGCGAGCGTACCGACGAACGGAAGGTTGCGGTACTTCTCGGCGTAGTCGAGGCCGTAGCCGACGACGAACTCGTTGGGAATGTCGAAGCCGACCCAGTGGACGTCGATGGCGACCTTGGCGGCGTCGGGCTTGCGCAGCAGCGTGCAGATCCTCAGGGACTCGGGCTCGCGCGAGCCGAGGTTGTTGATCAGCCAGGACAGGGTCAGCCCGGAGTCGATGATGTCCTCGACGATCAGGACGTGCCTGCCCTTGATGTCGGTGTCGAGGTCCTTGAGGATCCGCACGACACCGGAGGACTGGGTGCCCGCGCCGTACGACGACACGGCCATCCAGTCCATGGTGACGGGGGTGGACAGCGCCCGGGCGAGGTCGGCCATGACCATCACCGCGCCCTTGAGGACGCCGACGATCAGCAGGTCCTTGCCCGCGTACTCCGCGTCGATCTTCGCGGCCAGCTCGGCCAGCTTCGCGTCGATCTCTTCCTTGGTGATGAGCACCTGCTGGAGGTCGGCACCCATGTCTTTCGCGTCCACCCGCATCACTTTCGGTCGTCCCAAGGGCCGGCCCGGACCCTCCGTGCGGAGGGTCGGGAATCAGCCTTGCCGAATCACCAGTCTGCCACCCTGACGCTGGGCGACGACTTTGCCGGGGAGATTGATGGCTCCCTGGCCGCGCCAGCCGGTGATCAGCCGGTCGACCTCCTCGATGTGCCGGGCGAAGAGGGAACCGGCCGGGGCGCCCGCCTCGATGGCGGCGCGGCGCAGGATGCGGCGGCGGACCGCGGGCGGCAGGGCGTAGAGCTTGGCGCACTCCAGGAGGCCGGCCGCGTCCCGTACGGAGTCCTCGGCGCGGCGGGCCCAGGCGTCGAGGGCGTCGGCGTCGTCGCGGGAGAGCTGGGCCGTCCGGGCGAGTGCCTCGACGACGCCCTTGCCGAGGGCCTTCTCCAGGGCGGGCAGGCCTTCGTGGCGCAACCTGGAGCGGGTGTAGGCGGGGTCGGCGTTGTGGGGGTCGTCCCAGACGGGCAGGGACTGGACCATGCAGGCCTTGCGGGCGGTCTGCCGGTCGAGTTCGAGGAAGGGGCGGCGGTAACGGCCGCCGGCCCCCGAGACCGCGGCCATTCCGGACAGGGAGCGGATACCGGAGCCGCGGGCGAGTCCGAGGAGGACCGTCTCGGCCTGGTCGTCGCGGGTGTGGCCGAGGAGGACCGCGGCGGCGCCGTGGCGTTCGGCGGCGGCGTCGAGGGCGGCGTAGCGGGCGTCGCGGGCGGCTGCTTCGGGGCCGCCTTCGCGGCCGACGGTGACGGCGGTGGACTCGACGGGGTCGAGGCCGAGTTCGCGCAGGCGCAGGACGACCTCGTCGGCGCGCAGGTCGGAGCCGGGCTGCAGGCCGTGGTCGACGGTGACGCCGCCGGGGCGGACGCCGAGCCGGGGGGCCTCGAAGGCGAGTGCGGAGGCGAGTGCCATGGAGTCGGCGCCGCCTGAACACGCCACGAGGACGAGTGGCGCGGGCGGGGGCGTGTACGGCGCCGGCACGAGGGTGTCGGTGGTCGTGCCGGTGGGCCGGTGGTCGTTGAGGATGTCGTGGAGGACGCGGCGGACCGCCAGGCGTATCGCCGCGACCGCTGGATGGGGACCCATGTCCGGTTCCCTTCAAGAAGTGTTCGGGGGGTGAGCCCGAGGTCGGTCACTCAGAGTGTGTAGATGGTGACAGAACCGGGCCGCTCCCCGAGCATCGCACGCCTGCCGAGGGCTCACGGTCCCTCGGACGGGTGATTGAAGGGGCGTTTGCCTGCCATGGGGCGCATCCGGTTGACGGCGCTCCGCGTCGGCTCACGGACCGGGCTCACGATTCGGCCTTGCGGTGCACCCGTGCGACCCAGTCGGCGGGTTTGGCGATCTCGGCCTTGGTGGGGAGCGTGTTGGGGGAGGTCCACACGCGGTTGAAGCCGTCCATGCCGACCTGGTCGACGACCGACCGCACGAAGCGTTCGCCGTCCTTGTACTGGCGGAGCTTGGCGTCCAGGCCGAGGAGTTTGCGCAGGGCGACGTCCAGTCGGGAGGCGCCCCTGGCGCGGCGCTGCTGGAACTTCTCCCGGATCTCGGCGACGGTCGGCACGACGTCGGGGCCGACGCCGTCCATGACGAAGTCGGCGTGGCCCTCCAGGAGGGACATCACGGCGGTGAGGCGGCCGAGGATCTCCCGCTGGGCGGGGGTCTGCACGAGTTCGACGAGGGAGCGCCCCCCGTCGTCCTCCTCGCCCTCGGGACGGCCGCCGGCGAGGGACTGGGCGGCTTCCCGGAAGCGCTCCAGGAAGGTCATGGGGTCGACGTCGGTCTCGCCCAGGAACGACTGGATCTCGCCCTCGAGGTGGTCGCGCAGCCAGGGCACGGCGGAGAACTGGGTGCGGTGCGTCTCCTCGTGGAGGCAGACCCAGAGGCGGAAGTCGTGGGGGTCGACGTCGAGTTCGCGTTCGACGTGGACGATGTTGGGGGCGACGAGCAGCAGCCGGCCGCCGTTCTTGGCGCCTGCGGGGAGGTCGCGGGTGGCGGGGGCGAAGGTCTCGTACTGGCCGAGGACGCGGGAGGCGAGGAACGACAGCAGCATGCCGAGTTCGACACCGGTGACCTTGCCGCCGACGGCACCGAGGACCGCGCCGCCGGGGCTGCTGCCGCGGCGCTCCTGCATCTTGTCGAGGAGGGGTTTGAGGATCTCCCGGAACCCGGCGACGTTCGCCCGGACCCAGCCGGGGCGGTCGACGACGAGGATCGGGGTGTCGTGGGTGTCCTCGGTGCCCATGCGGGTGAATCCGCGGACGTGTCGCTCCGAGGACTTGGCGTGCCGGCGCAGTTCCGTGACGACCGTCCGGGCCTCGTCACGGCTGACCTCGGGGCCCGGCCGCACGAGCCGGGTCGCGGTCGCCACCGCGAGATTCCAGTCGATCATCCCAGCAGATGCGGCACCACCGATGCTCGTCATGTGTCAACCGTACGTGGTCGGCCTCGGTTGGGGCAGGCCGCGAGGCGTTGATCAGGGAGACGTCAGGGTCGGGCCGGGGTTCCCCCGAGGGGGTGGCCCTCACCGGCAGCCGCAGCCCGCCAGTGCCGTCGCCGTCTTGTCCAGGGCCGTCTGGGCGGCCGTCGGGTCGGTGGTGTCGGAGGCGAGCAGGGCGAAGGCGAGGAGGCGGCCGTCCTGGTCGACGACCGTGCCGGCGAGGGTGTTCACGCCGGTCAGGGTGCCCGTCTTGGCGCGTACGACACCGGCGGCGCCGTCGGCGTAACGGGTGCTGAGGGTGCCGGTGAAGCCGGCGACGGGCAGTCCGGTGAGGACGGGGCGCAGTGCGGGCAGGTCCGGGTCGCCGGCCTTGGCCAGGAGGGCGGTGAGCAGGTTCGCGGTGAGGCGGTCGGCGCGGTCGAGCCCGCTGCCGTCCTTGAAGACGGCTCCGGTCACGGGCAGGCCGAGCTTCCTCAACTGGGCGAGGACGGCCTTGCCGCCGCCGGCGAAGTCGGCGCGTACGCCGGTCGCGACGGCGGTCTGGCGGGCGAGGGCCTCGGCGATGTCGTTGTCGCTGTTGGTGAGCATGCGTTCGATCAGCGTGGACAGCGGGGGTGAGGAGACGGTGGCGAGCGTCTGCGCGCGCGTGGTGGCCTTCGAGGGGCCGGGGGCGGAGGTCTTGATGCCGTCGGCGTTCAGGTAGGCGGCGAACTTGCGGGTGGCGTCGGCGGCCGGGTCGCTCACGCGGGTGGCCGGTCCGCTGACGGTGTCGTCGACGCGGCCCTCGTCCGCGCTCAGGGCGGTGACGGGGGCGAGGTTGGTGTTGACCCCGATGGGGTGAATCCGGGAGCCGGTGAAGAGGGTCGTGTCGTACGAGAGGGTCACTTCGGTGACGCCTCGTGTCTTGAGCGTCCTGGCGGTGGCGGCGGCGAGGGTGCGCAGGCTCGCCCAGCCCCCGCCGTCGCCCCCGTCGTCCTTGCGGGCGGTGAGGGTGGGGTCGCCGCCGCCGACCAGGACGAGTTCCCTGGTGTCGGGTTCGAGGGCGGCGCGGGTCGTGAGGCGGTGGTCGGGGCCCATCGCGGACAGCGCGGCGACGGCGGTGGCGATCTTGGTGGTGGAGGCCGGGGTCAGTGACGTGTCCGCACCGGAGCCGTACAGGCGCTTGCCGGTGGCCACGTCGACGACCGCGGCGGTGCGCCGGGCGCCGAGGGCCGGATCGGCCAGCAGACGGTCCAGGACGGCCTTGAGGCCGGCGGTGGTCGGCAGGGCGTCCGGGGCGGACTTCACGGTGGCGGCGGCACCCGAGAGGCCGGTGAGGACGGAGGCGGCGCTGGGGGCGGGCTGGGGCGCTCCGGCGGCGGCGGTGGACGTACCGGACGAATCGTCCGTACGGCCGTGATCTGCGCCACCCGCGTGTTCCAGGGCGACTGCCCGGTCCCGCTCGGCCGTACGCTGGCCGGTGGTGTCCCAGGGGCCGGCGGCGGTCACCACGCCCGCGGCCAGCGCCAGACCGGCGGTCGCCGCACCCGCGGTGTACCGCCAGGGACCGGCGTGCGGAACGGCCTTCGTGATGCGTGCGAGCTGTGGACCGGCCGCCCGCGTCAGCCGTGCGACCTGCGGCTTGGCGGCGGCCACTGCGCGCGTGAGAGAGGGCCGTACGATCCCTGCGGCACGTGCCAGACGTGGTCGTACGGCGTCCGTGATCCGCACCACATGCGGTCTCGCGGCTCGCCAAGGCCTCAGCTCCGGCACGACCACCAGCCCCTTTCGCGATCACACACCGGCGTGAGGGACACTTAATCACCAGAACTATGTGCTGATCATGGAGGAGCCACCGGTGGAGTTCGACGTCACGATCGAGATCCCGAAGGGTTCGCGCAACAAGTACGAGGTGGACCACGAGACGGGTCGGATCCGCCTGGACCGTCGACTCTTCACCTCGACCGCCTACCCGACCGACTACGGCTTCGTCGAGAACACCCTCGGCGAGGACGGCGACCCGCTGGACGCGCTCGTCATCCTGGACGAGCCGACCTTCCCGGGCTGTCTGATCCGCTGCCGCGCGATCGGCATGTTCCGCATGACCGACGAGGCGGGCGGCGACGACAAGCTGCTGTGCGTCCCGTCGACGGACCCGCGCGTGGAGCACCTGCGCGACATCCACCACGTGTCGGAGTTCGACCGCCTGGAGATCCAGCACTTCTTCGAGGTCTACAAGGACCTGGAGCCCGGCAAGTCCGTCGAGGGTGCCGACTGGGTCGGCCGCAGCGACGCCGAGGCCGAGATCGAGCGGTCGTACAAGCGCTTCAAGGACCAGGGCGGTCACTGACCTCCCGTAGTCCCGGAAAGGGCCGTACGCGTACGCGTGCGGCCCTTTCGTGTGTCCGTGCGCATACTGAGGCACACGGAAGGCGTCGTTCAGGGAGCGTTTCTCAGTGACGGAGGCGGAGGGCTCGGCGTTCGATCAGCCGAGCACGTACAGCGCGCGCAGCGCCCCGGCCGCGTTCACTCCCGCCGACGGGATCCCGTTGGTGAGCCTGACCAAGGACGTGCCCTGGCAGGACCGGATGCGCACGATGCTGCGGATGCCGGTGGCGGAGCGGCCGGCGCCGGAACCGGTCGCGAAGGAGGAGGGCGGTCCGGCCGTCCCGCGTGTGCTCGACCTGACGCTGCGCATCGGCGAGCTGCTGCTCGCGGGCGGGGAGGGCGCGGAGGACGTGGAGGCCGCGATGTTCGCGGTGTGCCGCTCGTACGGTCTGGACCGCTGCGAGCCGACCGTCACCTTCACGCTGCTGTCGATCTCGTACCAGCCCTCGCTGGTGGAGGATCCGGTCACGGCGTCCCGGACGGTGCGCCGCAGGGGCACCGACTACACGCGGCTGGCGGCCGTGTTCCGGCTCGTGGACGATCTGAGCGACCCGGAGACCCATGTCTCCCTGGAGGAGGCCTACCGGCGGCTCGCGGAGATCCGCCGCAACCGGCACCCGTACCCGACGTGGGTGCTGACCGGGGCGAGCGGGCTGCTCGCGGGGGCGGCCTCGGTGCTGGTCGGCGGTGACGCCGTGGTGTTCGTGGCGGCGATGGTGGCCGCGATGCTCGGCGACCGGCTGGCCTGGCTGTGCGCGGGGCGCGGGCTGCCGGAGTTCTACCAGTTCCTGGTCGCCGCGATGCCGTCGGTCGCGACGGGCATCGCGCTGACGCTGGCGCACGTCGACGTGGAGGCGTCCGCGGTCATCACCGGCGGGCTGTTCGCGCTGCTGCCCGGGCGGGCGCTGGTGGCGGGCGTCCAGGACGGGCTGACCGGCTTCTACATCACCGCCGCGGCCCGCCTGCTGGAGGTCATGTACCTGTTCGTGGGCATCGTCGTCGGGGTGCTGATGATGCTCTACGTCGGCGTCCAGCTGGGCGCCCGTCTCAACCCCGACGCGGTCCTGGGCGGCAACGACCGGCCGCTGTGGCAGATCGGCTCGTCGATGCTGCTGTCGCTGACGTTCGCCGTCCTGCTCCAGCAGGAACGATCCACCGTACTGGCCGTCACCCTGAACGGGGGTGTGGCCTGGTGTGTGTACGGCGCCATGCACTACGCCGGCGGGATCTCGTCCGTGGCCTCCACGGCCGTCGCGGCGGGCGTGGTCGGCCTGTTCGGGCAGTTGCTGGCGCGGCACCGGTTCGCCTCCGCGCTGCCGTACACCACCGCGGCGATCGGGCCCCTGATGCCGGGGTCGGCGGTCTACTTCGGGCTGCTGGCGATCGCGCAGAACGAGGTGGACGACGGGCTCGGGTCGCTCACGAAGGCCGCTGCGCTGGCCATGGCCATTGCGATCGGGGTGAATCTGGGAAACGAGGTCTCGCGGTTGTTCCTGCGGATCGGCTCCGCCGAGAAGCGGAAGGCCGCGAAGAGGACGCGGGGGTTTTAGCGCCGGGCGCCCAGTGGCTCGGGGCGTTGTCAGTAGCCCTGGTTCTGGTTGTGCGGGTACTGCTGCGGGGGGTACTGCTGCTGGCCGCCGTAGTAGTCGTTGCCGTAGGGCTGAGGCTGGGGCTGGGCGTAGTAGTCGTTCTGTTGGGGGTGCTGGGGGTCGATGCGGCGGAGCTGGGTCGTCGCGTCGTCCATGACCGGGTACTGGGGCCGGCCCGGGTCCTGGGGCTGCTGCTGGGGCGGGTTCTTCTTGGCCTGGGAGCGGGCCCTCAGGAACTCGATGACGATCGGGATCACCGAGATGAGGACGATCAGGATGAGGATCGCCTCGATGTTCTTCTTGACGAAGGCGATGTTGCCGAGCCAGGAGCCGAGCAGGGTCACGCCCGCGCCCCACAGGACGCCGCCGATGACGTTGAAGACCAGGAACGAGCGGTACTTCATGCCGCTGACGCCGGCGATGATCGGCGTGAACGTCCGCACGATGGGCACGAAGCGGGCCAGGATCAGGGACTTCGGGCCGTGCTTCTCGAAGAACTCGTGCGCCTTGGTGACGTTCTCCTGCTTGAAGAGGCGGGAGTCGGGGCGGCTGAAGAGGGACGGGCCCACCTTCTTGCCGAACATGTAGCCCGCCTGGTCGCCCAGGATCGCGGCGACGCAGATCAGCGCGACCGCGCCCCACAGCGGGAAGTCCAGCTGGTCGGAGGTGATCAGCAGGCCGGCGGTGAACAGCAGGGAGTCACCGGGCAGGAAGAACCCGATGAGCAGGCCGGACTCCGCGAAGACGATGAGCAGCAGACCCCAGATGCCGAACGAGTCGAGCAGGTAGTTGGGGTCCAGCCAGCTCGGTCCGAGGGCAAGGGTCGTCACGGCTTTGGGCTCCTGAAGGGTGAGGGCGATCGGTGCGGCGGCGGGACCGCCCCAAACTATCAACGCAGCGCCACAGGACCAGGTTCCCAGGGCTTCCCCCAGGATGCACTGTGCCCCTCCTCGGTCAAAGCTGTGGACATGGGCATCGATGATTTCGGCGGCGGCCAGGGGCCCCAGCCGGACGTACTGGTCGTCACCACCAACGACGTTCCCGGGTTCCGGGTGCAGGAGGTCCTCGGCGAGGTCTTCGGACTGACCGTGCGGTCACGGCACCTGGGCAGCCAGATCGGCGCGGGCCTGAAATCGATGATCGGCGGGGAGCTCAAGGGGTTGACGAAGACCCTGGTCGAGACCCGCAACCAGGCCATGGAGCGGCTCGTCGAGCAGGCACGCGCGCGTGGCGCGAACGGCGTGCTGATGTTCCGCTTCGACGTGACGGAGGCGGCGGACGTGGGCACCGAGGTGTGCGCGTACGGGACGGCGGTGGTCCTGGCCCGGGAGTAGCGCCGGACCAGGGCGACCGTCAGTTCTGGCGGGCCGCGTTCGCCAGGATGGCCTCCTTGAGGTGCTCGGCGAGGCCTGGCCGCATGGAGTCGTAGAACGCCTTGAAGCGCTCGTCGGCGACGTACATCTCCCCCAGACCGCGGTGCATCTCGTACGGGCAGTCGAAGTACCAGGTGCCGATGTGGCGCCGGTGTTCTTCGGCCAGGTCCATGGCGGCCTCCCCGGTGGACGGCTCGCCTGCGGCCATCAGGGCGACGTACCGCTCGCTCCAGGCGTCGACCTCGGCCTGGACGCGTTTCCAGTCCTCCTTGGTGTAGCGGGCGGCCCGGCGCTGCGACTCGGCGTAGGCCTCGGTGCCGCCCCAGCGCGCTTCAGCCTCCTCGGCGTACTGCTCGGGGTCCTTGTCGCCGAAGACCTCGAACTTCTCCTCGGGTGTGAGGTTGATGCCCATCGTGCGTGCCTCCATGGCGTGTTCCACGGCCGCCGCCATCTTCTGCAGTTTCTCGATCCGGGCGGTCAGCAGTTCGTGCTGGCGGCGCAGGTGCGCGCGCGGGTCCGCGGCCGGGTCGTCGAGCAGGGCGGCGACCTCCTCGAGCGGGAAGCCGAGCTCGCGGTAGAACAGGATCTGCTGGAGCCGGTCGAGGTCGGCGTCGTCGTAGCGCCGGTGGCCCGCGTGGCTGCGGCCGCCGGGGACGAGCAGGCCGATCTCGTCGTAGTGATGCAGGGTGCGCACCGTGACCCCGGCGAATCCGGCCACCTGTCCTACGGAGTAGCTCACTTCCTCCGTTCCCTTCCGTTTCCGTACGGGTTCCACGGTGCGTCCTCACGTGGCGTGAGGTGCAAGGGTGTCACCCGCCCGGATGTCATGTCCGTTTCGTCCGCTTATCGTGAGCCGTGGCCCCAGAGCCGCTGAGGCCCCGCTGTCGCGCGTGGGCGGAACTCCGGTCCGCCGCCACCCGTTCGCCCCTTCAGGAGGCCCTCATGGCGTTGCACAAAGGTCCTGAGAAACCCGACGAGCGCCCACTGTCCCTGAATCCCTTCTACGGCGAGGCCAATCCGGTCGGCGGGATGACCGAGGCCCCGCCCAAGCACCGGCTGCCCGACAACCCGATGGCGCCGACGGCGGCGTACCAGCTGGTGCACGACGAGCTGATGCTGGACGGCAATTCCCGGCTCAACCTGGCCACCTTCGTCACCACCTGGATGGAGCCGCAGGCCGGGGTGCTGATGGCGGAGTGCACCGACAAGAACATGATCGACAAGGACGAGTATCCGCGCACCGCCGAGCTGGAGCGGCGCTGTGTGGCGATGCTCGCCGACCTGTGGAACGCGCCGGATCCGTCGACGGCCGTGGGCTGCTCGACGACCGGGTCCAGCGAGGCGTGCATGCTGGCCGGAATGGCGCTCAAGCGCCGCTGGAGCAAGCGGAATCCGGACTCCGGGGCGAAGCCGAACCTGGTCATGGGGGTCAACGTCCAGGTGTGCTGGGACAAGTTCTGCAACTTCTGGGAGGTGGAGCCCCGGCTGATCCCCATGGAGGGCGAGCGCTACCACCTCGACCCGCAGGCCGCCGCCGACCGGTGCGACGAGAACACCATCGGGGTCGTCGGCATCCTCGGCTCCACGTTCGACGGGTCCTACGAGCCGATCGCCGAGCTGTGCGCGGCCCTGGACGCCCTCCAGGAGCGCACGGGCCTGGACGTCCCGGTGCATGTGGACGGCGCGTCCGGCGCGATGGTCGCGCCCTTCCTCGACGAGGACCTGGTGTGGGACTTCCGCCTCCCGCGCGTGGCGTCGATCAACACCTCAGGGCACAAGTACGGGCTGGTGTACCCGGGGGTCGGCTGGGCTCTGTGGCGCGACAAGGAGGCCCTGCCCGAGGAACTGGTGTTCCGGGTCAACTACCTGGGCGGCAACATGCCGACCTTCGCGCTGAACTTCTCCCGGCCCGGCGCCCAGGTGGTCGCCCAGTACTACACGCTGGTCAGGCTGGGCCGCGAGGGCTACCGGACCGTGCAGCAGACCACTCGGGACGTGGCCCGGGGCATCGCCGACAAGGTGGAGGCCCTCGGTGACTTCCGGCTGCTCACCCGGGGCGACCAGCTGCCAGTCTTCGCCTTCACGACGGCGCCGGACGTGACGTCGTACGACGTCTTCGACGTGTCGCGGCGGATGCGGGAGAGCGGCTGGCTGCTCCCGGCGTACACCTTCCCGCCGAACCGGGAGGACCTGTCGGTCCTGCGGGTGGTGTGCCGCAACGGATTCTCGGAGGACCTCGCGGACCTGTTCGTGGAGGACCTCACCCGGCTGCTGCCGGAGCTGCGCCGCCAGTCGGGCCCGCTGAGCCGGGACAGGACCGCGGCGACGAGCTTCCATCACTAGCGCCACCGGGGGAACCACCGGGAAAAACACCGGGGAACCCTCTAACGGTCGTCCCTCGGATGGCGCTCCCCCGTCGCGTACGGGTTCGGGGCGCCCTCCGGCAGGACGCCGACGAACGGCTCGCCCTCGCCCGCGAAGGTGTACGCGCCTGCCTCGATACGGCCGATCAGGCCATGGGTCCACTCGGCCTCCGCGTCGGCCGTGTGGACCCAGAGGTTCATGATCTCGCCGATGTGGCCCAGCTGCTGGGGGCCGCCCTCGGGGACGTACTGCTCGGTGACGGTGGCGCGCCACCGCTCGATGCGGCGGACGCGTTCCCTCAGCAGGGACACGGCCTCGGCGCGGGGCAGGTCGACGACGAAGCCGATGGCCGCCGACTTGACGTCGGTCCTCTGGTCGTAGGAGGCCAGCGCCTCGCGCAGCAGCCGGAAGTACTCCTCGGTGCCCGCCCCGGTGATCTCGTACTCGGTGCGCGGCGGGCCGCCGGCGGTGGAGGGGGCCGCCTCGTGCTCGTGCAGCAGGCCCTGCTTCGCCATCTGCCGCAGGGCGTGGTAGATCGAGCCCGGCTTGGCGTTGGACCACTCGTGGGCGCCCCAGTACTCCAGGTCGCCGCGGACCTGGTAGCCGTGGGCCCGCCCGTGCTGACGCACCGCACCCAGCACGAGCAGACGGATCGCTGACATGGCCCCAGGTTATGGCCCGGGGCCATGGGCCAGAGTTCGGCTCTGAGGGCTCTGAAGGATCAGAAGGGGAACCCGCTGCGGCCGTGCTGCACCGAGATCCACTTGGTGGTGGTGAAGGCCTCCAGGGTCGTCTCGCCGTTGAGGCGGCCGACGCCGGAGCTCTTCTCGCCGCCGAAGGGCACGATCGGCTCGTCGTGGACGGTGCCGTCGTTGACGTGGAACATGCCGCTGTCGACCTGCTTGGCGAAGGCGACACCGCGTTCGATGTTCCCGGTGTGGACCGCGCCGCTCAGGCCGTACGGCGTGTCGTTGACCAGGCGCAGCGCCTCGTCCTCGCCGTCGAACGGGACGAGGAAGGCGACGGGCCCGAAGACCTCCTGCTGGAGCAGGGCGGAGCTGGCGGGGAGGTCGGTCAGGACGGACGGCTGGACGAGATTGCCCTCGGTCGTGCCGTGCAGCAGGGCCGTCGCGCCCTCGGCGAGCGCCTGCTCGACGACCGAGGTGAGCGACTCCGCCTGCTGGGAGTTGATCACCGGGCCGATGACGGTCTCCGGGTCGCGCGGGTCGCCGGCCTTGAGGCCGCGCACCTTGGCGACGAACTTCTCGGTGAACTCGTCGGCGAGCGAGCGGTCGACCAGGACGCGGTTGGCGGCCATGCAGACCTGGCCCTGGTGGACGTAGCGGCTGAAGACGGCCGCGTCGACGGCGTAGTCGACGTCGGCGTCGTCGAGGACCACGATCGCGCTGTTGCCGCCCAGTTCGAGGACGGAACGCTTGAAGTGGGAGGCGCAGACGGTGGCCACGTGGCGGCCGACCTTGTCGGAGCCGGTGAAGGAGATCACGCGCGGGATCGGGTGCTCGATGAAGGCGTCGCCGATCTCCGCGATGTCGGTGACGACGACGTTCAGCAGACCGGCCGGCAGCCCCGCGTCCTCGAACAGCTTGCCGACCAGCGTGCCGCCGGTGATCGGGGTGTTCTGGTGCGGCTTGAGCACCACGGCGTTGCCGAGCGCCAGGGCCGGGGCGACCGACTTCACGGACAGCAGGAACGGGAAGTTGAAGGGGCTGATCACACCCACGACACCGACGGGCACGCGGTAGAGGCGGTTCTCCTTGCCGTCGACCGGCGACGGAATGATCTTGCCCTCGGGGCGCAGCGCCAGGTTGACCGACTCCCGCAGGAACTCCTTGACGAGGTGGAGTTCGAAGGCGGCCTTCAGCCGGGTGCCGCCGAGCTCGGCGATGATGACGTCGGCTATCTCCTGCTCGCGCTCCTCGACCAGGCGCAGCGCGCGCTCGAGGATCCCGCGGCGGGCGTAGGCGTTCGTCCCGGCCCACTCCTTCTGGGCGCGGGCGGCGGCGCGGTAGGCCTCGTCGACCTCGTCGACCGTGGCGATGGTGATCGAGGCGAGCTTCTCGCCGTCGTAGGGGTTGAAGTCGATGATGTCCCAGGACCCCGTCCCTGGACGCCACTTACCGTCGATGAACTGCTGCGCCAGGTCCGTGAAGTAGGACGACATGTGATCCCTCAATCCCCTGCTGCGATCGACGTCACGATCTGATCACGCGTCATCGTACGTGTGTTTCAACGGGGTTGGGGTGTTCCCCGGTTTCTTGAGGGGAAACCCTCAGGAACCGGCCACTGGTCGGGCCTACGACAGCTGGATCAGGCCACGCAGCAGGTCCCGGCTCTCGTCGGGTCCGGGGCTGTCCTGCTGGAGTTCTTTCAGCGCCGACTCGTACTGGGCGACGTCCTCGCGCTTGTCCAGGTAGAGGGCGCTGGTGAGCTGCTCCAGGTAGACGACCTCCTTCAGGTCGGACTCCGGGAAGCCCAGGATGGTGAAGGAGCCGGACTCGCCGGAGTGCCCGCCGAAGCTGAACGGCATGATCTGCAGCCGCACGTTGGGCCGCTCGGAGATCTCGATCAGATGCTGGAGCTGACCGCGCATGACCTCGCGGTCGCCGTAGGGGCGGCGCAGGGCGGCCTCGTCGAGGACGATGTGGAAGTCGGGGGCGTTCTCGGCGACCAGGTACTTCTGCCGCTCCAGACGCAGGGCCACGCGCCGGTCGATGTCGGCGGCGCTCGCGCCCTTCATACCGCGGGAGACGACGGCGTGGGCGTAGTCCTCGGTCTGCAGCAGTCCGTGCACGAACTGCACCTCGTAGACGCGGATCAGCGAGGCCGCGCCCTCCAGGCCGACGTAGGTGGGGAACCAGTTGGGCAGGACGTCGGAGTAACTGTGCCACCAGCCGGCCACGTTGGCCTCGCGGGCGAGTCCGATGAGCGCCTGGCGCTCGACGTCGTCCGTGATGCCGTACAGCGTCAGCAGGTCTTCCACGTCCCGGGTCTTGAAGCTCACCCGGCCGAGTTCCATCCGGCTGATCTTCGACTCCGACGCCCGGATGTGGTAGCCCGCCGCCTCCCGCGTGATTCCACGTGCCTCACGCAGTCGTCGTAGTTGCGAGCCGAGCAGCATCCGCCGCACCACCGATCCGGGCTCTCCCGCGCTCACGTTCGCCAGCCTCCCCAACCGTCCTCTGGGCCCGCAGTCTGCCACTAAAACACTTCGAGCAGTACTCGTCCGATTACAGAGATGGAAAGAAGCCAAAGGATACGCATGGAGCGTCGCAAGGGAAGAGTGAGGAGAGAGCAAGGGAACGGGCCCCGAACGACGAGAAGATGGCGGAAAAAATGGCCAAGAAGCGGTACGGGCGGGTCCATTTCGGTCACGTGCACGTGCATCTGCCCTTGCATCCGCCGTGCGCATCCAAGACCATGGTCTCGCGCCACCGCTGCATCGCAACGACCGCGAATCCCGGGAGTGCCTCGCATGGGGACGAATGGATCGACCATGCTCGAGCCGTTACGGCAGGGCCTTCCGCCGCTTGATCCCGCGGCCGTGTCCAACGCCGCGTCCTGCACACTGCCCGCCCGCCTCGAAGCGGTGCGCGAGGCCAGACAGTTCACCAGAAGAACCCTCGGCCAGTGGGACGTGGACGACCGCTTCGACGACGTCTGTCTCGTCGTCTCGGAGCTGGTGACCAACGCCCTGCGACACGGACTGCCCGACACGGCCCCGCTCGCGGCGGACCAGAGCCCGTCGGTGCGGCTGCATCTGATGCGGTGGACCGAGCGGCTGGTGTGCGCGGTGCGCGACCCCAGTCACGACAGCCCGCTGCCCCAGGAGAGCGAGGACTTCTCGGCGGAGTCGGGCCGCGGCCTGTTCCTCGTCGACTCCTTCGCCGACGGCTGGGGCTGGCACCCGCTCTCGGGCAGCCTCGGCGGCAAGGTGGTCTGGGCGCTGTTCCGGTTGCACACGCCCGCCGAATGACGAACCGCGGCACTCTCTCGTGCCGCGGTTCTACGCGCGTTGTGACCCTGTTGATGCCGGTTTGCCCGTGATGTGTGAGGACTGGCCGACCGGCCGGCCGGCTCGCGGTGCGTGAGCGGCCGGCGGGTCAGCTCGCGATCAGGTGGTCGAACTCGCCGTCCTTGATGCCGAGCAGCATCGCCTCGATCTCGGCCCGCGTGTAGACGAGCGCGGGGCCGTCGGGGAAGCGCGAGTTGCGCACGGCCACGTCCCCGCCGGGCAGTCGCGCGAACTCCACGCAGGATCCCTGCGAGTTGCTGTGCCGGCTCTTCTGCCAGGCAACCCCGTACAGCTGTGTGGCCGTCATGCCGTTGTACACGTCGTGCCCCCCGTCAACGTGGTGGTCCACAGGTCGCTCCCTGGTGGTGCACTGGCTTGTGTGGCCATTGGTGCCGTGGTCAACTGTCCCGGATCATAACCCCGTTCATGTGCACTTGCATGAGCAGATGCACGTGCACGCGGGGTGCTGGCGCGGTTACAGCTTTGACGCTCGCTTTACCCGGCGGGGAAGTAGTCCAGGATCGAACCACTCATGCACTAGGAACAGACGCTCGGCACGCCCGTCATGTTCCACGGGCACTCTGCGCGGGCACCGTTTTCCTCCGATTCGCATGGTCCCGGAAGGTGGATGCGTGGCTTCCGGTCAAACCGGTGGGCCGACCTCCGGACGTGGCGGTTCCGCGGGCCCCGCCCGGAGGATCCGGAAATCGTCCTGCCGGGGCGGGCCGGAGGAGGAAAGCGCTCGCCCCTGTGCACGACCCCGAAAGTCGTACACAGGGGCGAATCCGGCTGGACCGGAGGGGACCGGTGGCATCGGCCGTCCGGCCGAGCCGTGGGCGACACCGCGTCCAGTCCGAATGGACGAAGCGACCGGTTTCCCTCGTACGGCCGCCGGTGCCTTTCCCGGTCACGGAAGACGACCGGACCGTAGGACGCACGGTCACGCCCCTCACCGGGGGTGTCATTCGCAAAGTGTGTGCGCAGTCTCAGCGACACGCCGTGCCGGCGGCGTGTCGCTGAGACTCTCGCGACACTTCGAGGCCGCTGACCTCATTCGCCGATGGCATCGGGGTCACAGGTCAGTCCTTGAAGGTCACAGGGCGCCCCCAGGGTTCGGCGTGGGTGGGCTGGTAGCTTGCTGCGGTCCTTCCCGTCCGGTCCGTCCGGTCCGTCCGGCTACAGCTTGGGAGCTTGCAGTGACTTCGGCGATCTACTCGCGCGGCACGTCCCGTCGGCCGGTGCGGGCCGTGGCCGCCGCCGCGGCACTGGCGGGTGCGCTCGCGCTGACCGGGTGCGGCGGCGGGTCCGAGGACGACGGCTCCTCGGCGATCCCGTCCGCGAGCGCCGGTACGGCGACCGCCGGCACCGGCGGGGCGAGCGACGGGTCGGACGGGGCCACGGCCTCCGCGTCGAGCGGGCTGGAGGGCAACTGGCTGACCACGGCGGACGGCGACTCCGTCGCGCTGATCGTCACCGGGAAGCAGGCCGCCCTCTTCGCCACCGGCGGGACCGTGTGCAGCGGGACCGCCAGTGCGGAGGCCGGCATGAAGATGATCTACCTCAAGTGCCCGACCGGCTCGAAGGACCGTACGACCGGCATGGTCGACTCGGTCGACGGCGACACCATGAAGGTGACCTGGTCGGGCGCCGCCGGCAAGGAGACGTACACCAGGGCGGAGAACGGCAAGCTGCCCTCCGGGCTGCCGACGGCGGGAGCGGGCTCCTCCTGACCGACGGGCAGGGGCACGCGACACCCGGGAGTGCGGGAACGGGTGGGGGCGCGCAGCGAGTTGCCTCGCGCGTGCGTGATGATCCTTCCAGCACCGCCACAGACCTCAGGGGACCATTCATGCGCGCCGTTCCGATCACCGTCACCGCCCTCGCCGCGGCCCTGCTGCTCACCGCCTGCTCCGGCGGCGACGACAGCGGCTCGGGCGACACCGCGAGCAAGGCTTCCGGTTCCGGGAGCGAGGCCGCCGGTTCCGCCTGTGCCTTCGACGACCTGGGCCAGGACGTCGGCCCGGTCGACGCCGCCCCCGCCGCCGGGGACACCGGCAACGTCACCGTCACCCTCACCAACAAGGGCGCCGAGTGCACCCTGGACGGCCTGCCCACCGTCGGCCTCTCCGCAGACGGCGACCCCGTGAGCGTGCCGCAGGACCCGGCCGCCCAGGCGCAGAAGCTGACCGTCCCGGAGCAGGGCACGGTCACCTTCACGATCACGTACGTCCGTGGCGAGAGCGGCGACAAGAGCCTCGCCGTCAAGACGGTGGAGTACAGCCTGCCGGGGTCCGACAAGACCGAGAGCTTCCCCTGGTCGTACGGCGACGTCTCGCTGAAGAGCGCGGGCGAGCCGGACGCCTCGGTGGGCGCCTTCACGCAGGCGGGCGACTGACGTACCTCGGGCGACCGACGTACTTCGGGCGACCGACGTACCTCGGGCGACCGACGTACTTCGGGCGACCCACGTATCTCAGGGGAGCCGGGGCCGGGAGCCGACCTGTGCCCGGTCGGCGGCCTCGGCTCCCTCGGTCCAGCCCGCCTCGTCGGTGATCCCGCGCAGCCGGGTGGTGACCGTGTCCGGGAACATCCGGTCCGTGGCCGCCGTGACCGCGACCTCCCGGGTGGCGAGGACCGGCAGCAGATCCTTGCCCGCCTGGCTCTCGGTGGCTGCCGCGACCTCGGCCAGCCTGGCCCCTATGCGGTGGGCGTAGGCGGCGAGGAAGGACTGCCGGAAGGTCTTGGTCCGCTTACGTCCGCCGGCCCTCTGGGCGGCCTCCGCCTTCGCCATCGCCGACTGCGCCTGCACCAGCAGCGAGGTGTAGAGCAGCTCCACCGCCTCCAGATCGGCCTCGAAGCCGACGACCGTGGAGAAGCAGAACGGTTCGTTCCAGACCGCGCGGCAGTGGTTTGCGTCCGCGACGGCGTCCAGCAGCACCGCCTTGGCCTGCTCGTACGGCGGCTCGACCCCGATCCGGCAGGCGGCGGGCGCGTCCGGGTCCGGGGCCTGCGCGTCGAGCAGCGCCTCGTCGACGCTGTGCCGGGCCATCAGCTCCTGCGCCTTCGCGGTGAGCGCCTCCGCCTCCTCCGGAAAGCCGGTGGCCTCGGCCTTGGCGAGCAGCGCGCGGATCCGGGTGAGCATGCGGGAGTCGGAGCGCCGACCCGGCCCCGGCCGGGGCTCCTGGAGGGGTTCGAGGGCGGGCAGGCGCAGCAGCAGGCGGTAGAGCTCCAGGACCGCGGTGGCGTACGAGAAACGGTCCGTGCGGGGCGGGGCCCCCTCGGGCAGCTCGGCCAGCTGGGCCGTCCAGCGGGGGCCGCGCGCCTTGTCGTCCGGTGCCTGCGCGCGGATCAGCGCGGTGAGCACGCGTACGTGGACGTCGTCCAGCTCCCGCCGCGCGATCCGTACGACGTCGGCGGGCTGCCAGCCGCGCCGCCAGGCCGCCGCCACGAACTCCCTGCCGCGCCGCTCGAGTTCGGTGTCCGCCGAGGGGTCGGCGGCGAGCAGGGAGGCACCCGTGTCGAGGGCGGTGTCGGCGGTGTCGTAGAGGGCGGCCTGGAAGGCGGTGTCAACGGTGCTGCTCACGGGTCGATCGTGTCACGCGCGCGTGGGGGCCAACGCGCGCGTGGGGGCCGATACACCCTGACAACCCGAGGTTGACAGCCACAGGGTGTCAACCTACGGTTGACACATGACGACGAACCCCAACATCACGTCATCCGTACGGCTCGACGAACTCATCGCGGCCATCAAGAAGGTTCACCCCGAACCCCTCGACCAGCTCCAGGACGCGGTGATCGCCGCCGATCACCTCGGCGAGGTGGCCGACCATCTGATCGGGCACTTCGTGGACCAGGCCCGTCGCTCGGGCGCCTCCTGGACGGACATCGGCAGGAGCATGGGGGTCACCCGGCAGGCGGCACAGAAGCGGTTCGTGCCGAAGGAGTCGGCCGACCTCGACCCGAGCCAGGGCTTCAGCCGCTACACCCCGCGCGCCCGCAACGTCGTGATGGCCGCCCACAACGAGGCCGTCGCGGCCCGCAACGCCGAGGGCCGCCCCGCGCACCTGGTGCTCGGCCTGCTGGCCGAACCGGAGGGCCTGGCCGCCAAGGCGATCACAGCGCAGGGGGTCCTCCTGGACACCGTGCGCCAGGCCGCCGGCGCCGCGCTGCCGCCCGCCGCGGAGGAGGTCCCGGAACTGGTCCCCTACGGCTCCGACGCCAAGAAGGTCCTGGAGCTCACCTTCCGCGAGGCGCTCCGCCTCGGCCACAACTACATCGGCACCGAGCACATCCTGCTGGCGCTCCTGGAGTTCGAGAACGGCGAGGGGATCCTGTCGGGCCTCGGCATCGAGAAGCCCGCCACGGAGGCGTGGGTCGCGCAGGCCCTGACGAAGCTCACCGTGGGGCTCGGGGACGACGGCTGAGGGCCGTTGTCCCAGCGTCGATGTCAGACCCTCCTGCGACACTCGCACCATGGCCGACCGGTGGGCTCTCGCTCCGGCCGAGGACGGTGGCGTGGAACTCGCCCCCCTCGGTCCGGACGGGCTGCCCGCCGGTCCGGTGCTGCGGGAGGCGGATCTCGCGCGGGCCGTCCGCGAGCGGCCCGGCGTCACCCGCTGGGTCTGGCGTTCCACGGCCGAGGTGTACCCGCGCCTGCTCGCCACGGGGGTGCGAGTGGAGCGGTGCTACGACGTCGAGGACGCCGAGACCCTCCTCCTGGGCCACGAGGGACGGTACGGGGAACCCCGTTCGGCCGCCGCCGCCCTGGCGCGGCTGCGCGGAGGCCCCGTACCACCGGACCCGCCGCAGCGCTCCGCCGTACCCGGCGCCCAGTCCTCGCTGTTCGAACCGCGGTCAGTCCAGGCGGCCCCCCTGCCGCTGGCCGACCTCGCCGAGGTCTACGCCGAGCAGCAGCGACGCCACGCGCGCGCGGAGCACCCGGACCGGATGCGGCTGCTGACGGCGTCCGAGTCGGCGGGGATGCTGGTCGCCGCCGAGATGAACCGCGCGGGCCTGCCGTGGAGCGCGGAGGTGCACCGCGCGGTGCTGCACGACCTGCTCGGCGAGCGGTACGCGGGTGGCGGCGAGCCGCGCCGGCTGGCCGAGCTGGCCGCCGAGGTGTCCGCCGCGTTCGGCCGCCGGGTCCGCCCCGATCTGCCGGCCGATGTGATCAAGGCGTTCGGCCGGGCCGGGATCCGGGTGAAGTCGACGCGCCGCTGGGAGCTGCAGTCCGTCGACCATCCGGCGGTGAAACCGCTGATCGAGTACAAGAGGCTGTACCGCATCTGGGTCGCCCACGGCTGGTCCTGGCTGCAGGACTGGGTGCGCGAGGGCCGCTTCCGCCCCGAGTTCCTGGCGCACGGCACGGTCACCGGCCGCTGGGTGACCAACGGCGGGGGCGCCCTGCAGATCCCCAAGGTCATCCGGCGGGCCGTGGTCGCCGACCCCGGCTGGCGGCTGGTCGTCGCCGACGCCGACCAGATGGAGCCGCGCGTCCTCGCGGCGATCTCCCGTGACCCCGGTCTGATGGAGGTGGCCGGCCAGGAGAGCGACCTCTACCAGTCCGTCTCCGACCGCGCCTTCTCCGGCGACCGCGACCAGGCGAAGATCGCCGTGCTCGGCGCGGTCTACGGCCAGACCTCCGGCGACGGTCTGAAGAACCTCGCCGCGCTGCGCCGCCGCTTCCCGCGCGCGGTGGCCTACGTCGACGAGGCGGCCAAGGCGGGCGAGGAGGGCCGGCTCGTACGGACCTGGCTGGGCCGGACCTGCCCGCCGGCGGTCGGCGCGGGCGAGGCGGGGACGGAGGAGGCGGGCATCCCCGTCGACCCCGTCGCCCCGACCCAGGGCGAGGAGCCGGAGGAGGACCGGCAGTGGGTGCCCGGTTACGCCTCCTCCGACGCACGCGCGCGGGGACGCTTCGCCCGCAACTTCGTCGTCCAGGGCAGCGCCGCCGACTGGGCACTGCTGCTGCTCGCCGCACTGCGCCGCACCTGCGCGGACATGGCGGCCGAGCTGGTCTTCTTCCAGCACGACGAGGTGATCGTGCACTGTCCCGAGGAGGAGGCGGGCGCGGTCGTCGCCGCGATCCGCGAGGCGGGCGGCCTGGCGGGACGGCTGACGTTCGGGGAGACACCGGTGCGGTTTCCGTTCACGACGGCGGTGGTGGAGTGTTATGCCGACGCGAAGTGATCACCCGGCGGACCGGTCGAGCAGGCCGAGCAGGTACCTGAGTTCGGCCACGACCGCCGTCTCGTCCGTCCCGTCCAGTGCCTCCAGGGCCGCCCGCCACTGCGCACGCGCCTCGTCCGTACGTCCCTGCCCGCGCAGCAGCAGACCGTGCTGGTGCCGGGCCAGACCGCCCGTGTAGTGGTCGGCGCGGGAGTCGGCGCGGCGCAGCAGCTCGGCGCACTCCCCCGCGGCGGGTCCGCTCCGGCCCAGCAGCCGCAGCGCGCGGACGAGTCCCAGCCGGGTCTGTGACTCGCCGTGCCAGTCGCTGTGGCCGCCGAGGACGCGCAGGCTCTCCTCGAAGTGCGGCAGGGCGGCAGCCGGTTCACCGAGGGTGAGATGGGCGTAGCCGATGTTGCAGTGCGCCGAGTGCTGCACGATCACGGCGCCGACCTCGTCCCCGATGGCCAGCGAGAGGCGGTGCTGCTCGATGGCGGCGCGCGGGTCGGTGTGCTCGTACAGGTTGCCGAGGTGGCTGTGGGTGACGGCCTCGCCGTGCCGGTCGTTCAGCTGACGCGAGTACCGAAGGCTCTGACGCAGGGCGTCGCCCGACTCCTCGTACCGGCCGAGGCTCTCCAGCAGCAGCCCCCGGTTGTTGAGGCAGCGGCGGATCCAGGACAGCCGGTCGAGCCGGAGCCAGATGGTCAGGGCCCGGCTGTTGAGGGCGAGCGCGTTCTGCAGCCGGCCGGTCAGGAAGTGCAGACCGGCGAGGTCGCCGAGGGCGTACGCCTCCGCCGTCGCGTCCCCGAGCCGCTGTGCCGTGCGCAGCGCGACCTGCCCGAGCACCTCCATCTCGGCGACGCGCCCCCGGCGCTGGAGGCAGGGGAAGAGGAGACGGAGAAGGGTGGAGACGAGCGCGGCCTCGGTGTCCCCGGTGGCTCCCTCCACCAGGGCGACGATGTTCTCCAGCTCCGACTCGGCCCAGGTGAAGGCCTCCTCGGGCCCGGGGAAGGGCGGTACGTCCCCGACGTGCACCGCGTGGGCGGGCGGCTGGGCGGGGGTCGGGCCGCGCCGGTCGTCCTGGTCGAGGCCGGGGTCGACGACGGCGGTGAGGGCGCGTTCGGCGACGGCGGCGTACCAGTGAAGGGCGGTTGTCCTGGCCGTAGCGGTGGCGGCCGTCGTACCGGTGGCGGCCGTCGTGCCGTTCTGTGCCGCGAGTTCGCGGGCGAAGTCGCGTACGAGGTCGTGGGGTGCGTACCGGCCGTAGGTGGTCTCCTCCAGGAGGGCCACGTCGACGAGCCGGTCGAGGGCGGCCTCGGCGCGGCGCTCGTCGGTGCCGGTGAGCCGGGCCAGCAGGGGTGCGCCGTACGAGGGCAGGTCGAGGGCGCCGACCCGGCGCAGGGCGAGGGCGGCGTCCCGGTCGGCCTCGCGCGCGGAGGCGGCGAGCGCGTCGTGGGCGACGGCGAGGGAGCGGCGGACGCTCAGGTCGTCGTATTCGAGGTGGTGCAGCCTGCGCTGAGTGGCGGTCAGCTGCCCGGCGAGCGTGTCCGGGGTGAGGGCCCGGCGGGCGGCGAGACGGGCGGCGACGATACGGAGGGCGAGCGGGAGGCGGCCGGTGAGGTCGACGAGGGGGTGGTGGGCGTCGAGGCCGTCACCGTCGTGCGCGTCGTCGCGGCCGGAGAGAGCGCGCAGCAGGGTGGCGCTGTCCTCGGCGGACAAGGGCGCGAGCGGGAAGCGGTGGGCGCCGTCGAGGACGGTGAGCGGGGAACGGCTGGTGACGATCACCGCGCAGCCGGGGCCGGCCGGCAGCAGCGGGCGGATCTGGGCGGCGGAGGCGGCGTCGTCCAGGACGAGGAGAGTGCGGCTCGGCGAGAGGAGGGTGCGCAGCAACGCGGCTGCCGCGTCCGGGTGTTCGGGGATGCGGCGGGGCTCGGTGCCGAGGTCGCGGAGGAGGGCGGCGAGCGCCTGGGCGGCGGGCAGGGGGGTCATGCCGGGGGTGGCGCCGTGCAGGTTGAGATAGAGCTGCCCGCTGGGGAAACGTTCCCTCAGGGCGTGGGCCACCTGGAGGGCGAGGGCGCTCTTGCCGACGCCTGCCATGCCGGTGATGACGGCGAGCGTGGGGCGGCCGTCCGCCGAGAGGGCGGTCAGGAGGTCGGTGAGGCGGCGGAGGGTGGTGTCGCGGCCGGTGAAGTGGGCGGGGGGTGGGGGAAGTTGGGCGGGATCGGGCGCAACCCTCGCCGGACTGGAGAGGCCGAAGCCGTCAGGGGCGTCGGTGCCGTCGTCGCCCTCACCCTCGTTCGGCTCTTCCCCGTCCCCGAAGGGGCCCTGCTCGGGTCCCCGCTCCCCCGCGCCGCGCAGCACCTCCGCATGGGCCTCGCGGACCGCCGGGCCCGGTTCGGCGCCGAGCTCCTCCACGAGGCGGGTGCGCAGGTCGCGGTGGATGGCGAGGGCCTCGGCCTGACGGCCGGCGCGGTGCAGGGCGAGCATCAGCTGGCGGTGGTACGCCTCGCGCAGCGGGTGCTCGGCGGCGAGGGCGGTCAGCTCCGGCACGATCCGGGCCGGCCGGTCGCCGCCGAGGGCGAGTTCGGCGTCGTAGCGCCACTCCAGCAGGAGCAGCCGGGCCTCCCGCAGACGTCGTACGAGGGCATAGCCGCCCAGGTCGGCGGGGAGGCCGCTGAGCGGGGTACCGCGCCACAGCGCGAGCGCGGCGGCGCACTCGGCGACGACACGCTCCCAGTTGCGGGCGGCGTGCGCCCCGCGCGCGGTGGCGAGGTGCCGCTCGAAGACATGGACGTCCAGCTCCCCCCGCTCAACGCGGAGTTGATAACCGGGCGGCACGGCCCGCAGCCGCTCCGGGTCGTCGAGGAGCCGACGCAGCCGGGTGACGTGGTTGTGCAGCGAGGCGTGCGCGGAGGCCGGGGGCGCGCCGCCCCACAGGGCCTCCTTGAGCGACCCGACGGGCACGATCCGGTTCGCGTCGAGGAGGAGGGCGGCGAGGAGGGTGCGGAGTTTGGCGCTGCGGATGGTCCGGGTGTTCTCGTACGGCGGGCCAGGGCGGTGGAGGACCGGCGGTCCCAGCAGTCCGAACCGCAGCCCGTCCTGCCGTATCACGTCCGCCATCGCCTTTCCGCCCATGTGCAAACACTCGCTGCAGACCATCTGACCAGCGACGACATGGAGATCCGTTGGCAATATGTTAGCGATCCGTTGGTGCCGTCTGATGTGATCACACCATCGGAGCCGGCCCGACGGTGCGCGCGTGTGAACGCGGTACTCGGGGGAGTGTCGCCGCCGCGGCCGGGTCCGGGGACGTGTCGGGCCCCGGTCGGCGGAGGTGAACGACCGGGGCCCGCGCCCTGTTTCCACGCGCGTTCAGGTGACGTGAGATCAGAAAACAGCCGGCCGGGCTCAGATGACGGGCGGTCGGCCGAGGCGGGTGAGCCGCCACACCGTGCGCCACCGCATGGGCCGCCGGGGACCGGCCGACTTGCGCACCCCTTCCGCGAACCCGCCGAACCAGGCCTTGAGGCCGCCCAGCGAGCGGGTGCGCAGCAGGGTGACGGCGATCCACACGCCGAGGTGGACGGGGATGAGCGGCAGGGGCAGGTTGCGGCGGACCAGCCAGACCCGGTTGCGGGCGGTGACGCGGTGGTAGATGGCGTGCCGGGCGGGCGAGGTCTTGGGGTGCTGGAGCAGCAGCTCGGGCGCGTAGAGGATCTTCCAGCCCGCGTCGGTGGCGCGCCAGGCGAGGTCGGTCTCCTCGTGCGCGAAGAAGAACTCGGCGGGCCAGTCACCGGTCTCGGCGAGCATGGCCATGCTGAGGGCGTGACCGCCGCCGAGGAAGCCGGTGACGTACCCGCCTTCCATGGGATCGGAGGCGCCGACCCTCGGCACATGCCTGCGCTGGGTCTCGCCGTTCTCGTCGGCGATGCGGAAGCCGACGATGCCGAGGCGGGGGTCGGCGGCGTAAAGGTCGCGGACGCGGCGGAGCACGTCGGGGTCGACGAGCAGCCCGTCGTCGTCGAGCTCCACGACGACGTCGATGTCGCCGTACTGGCGCAGCCGTTCGAGGCCGACGTTGCGGCCACCGGGACAACCGAGGTTCTCGTCGAGGTCGATGGTGGTGACCTCGCCGGGCAGGGCGAGGCGTTCGGCGAAGTCGGGGAGCCGGCAGCCGTTGCCGACGATCACGATCCGGGCGGGTGCCAGGTCCTGCTTGGCGACGGACTCCAGCAGGGCGTCCACGTCGTCGGGCCGGTTGCCCATGGTCACCACGGCAACGGCGATCCTCGGCTCCACCACGTCGCTCAACCTCTTCACTCCGTCCGGCCGACGACGGCACTCCCCCGCGCTCCCGTCGCGCGACGCCCGTCATTCACCAAGATGTTGCCTCAGATACGGAGGTTGCCCGAACGCCGGTTCACTTTGCGTCCCTTTTGCGGCGATTATCCCACTGTCGGGCGAACTTCAGCCCCGTCCAGTCCTCCCTCGCCGGGCGGCCTGAGTACGCCTACTCATGCCAAGCCGCAGCGGCGCGGGGACGATGGACGGACGGTGTCGACGGACCGGTGGGAGGCGGGGGCATGGGCAGATTTCTGGGGGCGATGGCGGCCGTCGTGGCGGCGGCCGCGGCACTGGTGTTCGCCTACGTGGCGGGGGCGCCGACCGCGGTGGTGTTCGCCGTCGGGGCGGGCGTGCTGAGCCTGCTGTGGCTGATGCTCCTGCTCACGCTGCCGTGGAACCTGTACTTCCGTGCGCATGCGGTACTCGCCGAGATCGCGGTGAGCCGGGAGAAGGGGATGGAGATCTCCGAGGCCCGGGATGCCGAGGCGAGGCGTATCGCTCGCGCGATGCTCCGGGCGGCGATCGCGGGCCACGTCCTGACGGCGGCGGTCGTGTTCGCGGTCACCTGGGTGACGGGCGAGTTCACGGGTTACTGGTTCGCCGCGTTCTTCCTCCTGAGCACCTTCTTCCGCCCCGCCGGCGCCTACTTCGCCCAGCTCCGACGCCGCCTCGGCACCCTCCTGAAGGAGGTGAAGTACCCGCGGGACGACGTCGTGGAGCTGCGCGCCCGATTGGACCGCGCCGAGACCGGGACGCGGGTCCTGGAGGAGAAGGCGGAGGAACAGTACAAGGCCCTCGCCGAACTGCGGCGCACGGTGGACGCGCTGGCCCTGAGCACGTACGAGCGGGCGGAGGGAACGGACCGCCGGATCGCCGCGCTGGGCCGGGAGTTCGAGTCCACGGTGAACCGGCTCACCGACAACCAGGAGATCATCGCGGGAGTGAAGGCGTTCCTGCGCCTGCTGCGCTCGGACGATCTGACCGACGGAGCGGCCACGGCCTCCGGGTGAGAACTGATGTTGTTGGCAAATCCGTCCAGGTGAGAAACCTAAGGCCGGGTGTCACCCTACGCGCAAGGCCTAGCCGACTCCGCCGACGGTGAAGAGGTCGTCGGCGGTGGTGGCGTGGACGGCGCGCTCCGACCAAGCGGTGAGCTGGTCGAGGTCGGTGCAGGCTTCGACGCGGTCGCGCACGGAGTCGGGGACGTCGATGCCGCGCCAGCGCAGGATGTTCAGGGTCATCTCGGCGAGCGCCCCGACGCGGCCTTCTTCTCGGCCCTCTTCTCGGCCCTCTTCTCGGCCTTCTTCTCGGCCTTCTTCTCGCACCTGCTCGGCGAGCGGGTGCCGCCAGAAGTACTGCATTGCCGTCATCAGGTCCCTCCACATCTGCTGGGCCTGGGGGTCTGCCAGGCACGAGTCGACGAATTGCACGAACACCGCGGCGCTGTCCGCGTCGATGGACTTCAGGGCGACTACCAGCGATTCCAGTATGCCCGCGGCCTGCGGCCCCCGGCCGTGCGTCATCGCCGAGAGCACCGCGAGGGCGGGGTCCCGCACCGCTTCCGCCTCGTCCGAGATCACCGGGACGTTCCCCGGCCCGAGGACGAATGGCTGGACAGTCATGGAGGGCATGCCTCGCACACCGACCTGGATGGGCTGGGCCGCCCAGCGGGCCGTGGCACTGTTCTGGGTGACGACGATCAGGACGGGGTCGCAGTGGTACTTCTCCAGCAGGT